>NZ_AUMD01000019.1:300000-384090 GCF_000430505.1 Eisenibacter elegans DSM 3317
GTCTGGCCATAGATGTCGAGATGGTCTGCCTCGGTAGACAAAATCACGGCCACGCTGGGGCTGAGGTGCAAAAACGAGCGGTCATACTCATCGGCCTCTACCACCACAATCTCCTCTTCGGGCGCACAGCCTTGGGCTAGGAGCATATTGGTTTGGTAGTTTTTCATCACTCCACCCAAGAATGCCGTTACGGGTTTGCCACTGTGGCGCAGCAAATGTGCTACCATCGACGAGGTGCTCGTCTTGCCGTGTGTGCCCGCAATGGCTACTGTAAAACGTTGGCGTGTAATCAATCCCAATACCTCCGCACGCTTGCGGATGAGGAAGCCTTCGCGGCGGAGATAGCTCAACTCAGCATGGTCATTGGGTATTGCCGGGGTATATACAATCAAGGCATCCGCATCAGCAAGGATATAGTCCGGAATGCGGTTGGGGTCGTCTGTATAGTGAATATCCATCCCTTCAGCCTCTAGCTGGGTAGTCAAGGGGGTGGGCGTTTTGTCATAACCGGCCACACGCGCTCCGTTGGCCAAGAACCAACGCGCAAGGGCGCTCATTCCTATCCCGCCTATTCCGATAAAATAAAGGTTGTTTGTTGGTGGCAAAGCCGTAGTAGCACTAGCAGATATTGACATAAAATATGGGGATACAGCAAGACCCGAAGTGTTTCGGGCTTTTGCGGTTGGGGGTTTAATGGGTTTAATGGAGCAAAAATACACAAATTTGACGATTGACGCGTTTAGATTGACGATTGTGGATTGACGAGGGACGATTAAACTGTAAATCTCAAATTGTAAATCGTAAATCTAAAATTCAGGCTTCATTTTGATTGTTTTCCCCAAAAGCAACTTATATTTAACGCAGCGGTTCTGATAAGGACAGCGGCCAAGTTGGCTACCTACCCTACATACTACTTGCATATTTTGTTTGGCTTAGCACAAAGCTTTGGCTTCATCATCAAAACAAGATTCTATTATTCTAAAACACCCTATACACCGCCTTCACAAACAACTACTTCAGTACTCAATATTTAAGATACTTTATGCCCAAGACGCTACTACCCAACGCCTTGTTGTTTTTAGCTGGTATATCGCTGGTGCTTTTGAGCAACTGCCAAGGCCAAACACGCTATAGCGGGCTGATAGACAGCTTGTTGAAAACAGCTCCCGAAAGTTATGCTTTTGCGCCCATTCTAGAGGCTCCTGAGCAGTATGAGCTACAGATTATCTACACCCAAATCAATCGGGATGCTCAGAATCAAGCGCAACTCAAAACATTTCATTACCGCACTGCCAACGCCCCCTACTTCTACCCCGCCAGTACGGTCAAGCTACCCTATGCTATTGCAGCCTTACAGCGTCTCAACGAATTGGACCTGATTGGCCTCACACGCTACTCACCGATGGAGGTCTTGGTGGCTCGTGAGCCCCAAAAACCCAACAAGCTCAAAGACAGTACCAGTGCTACCGGATACGCACATCTGGCGCACTATATACGCAAGGCACTGATTATCAGTGATAATGACGCTAGCAATCGGCTGTATGAATTTGTAGGCCAAAAATACCTCAACGAATGTTTTTGGCGGCGTAATTATGACGACTTGCGCCTCATCCACCGTCTAGCCAACAGCAAGTTCAAATCTGTAGACAACCGCTACACCAATCCGATGCGCTTTTATCGTGTCGACAACCCCGAGGTGTTGGTCTATGAGCAAGCCGAGCAGCTCAACCCCCAAGCCTATCCGCCAAAAATAGATCCTATGCGCAAGGGTATTGGCTATATTGATGATGATACGGGAAAGCTCGTCAAACAACCCAAAGACCTGCGCGATAAAAACTATATCAGCCTCCCAACGCTACATCAAATCCTCATTGCGACCATGATGCCCGAAGCCGTAGCCCCCGAGCGACGCTTCAACCTCAGCCTCCAAGACCAACGCCTGCTCTGGCAAGCGCTCTCTAGCCTCCCTCGCGAAAATCGCTACCCCGACTATAGCCAGTATCCCGATAATTATAACAAATACCTGCTCTATGGCGATACCCAAGGGCGAAGTATACCGAGCAATATCCGTATTTTCAACAAAGTCGGAATGGCTTTTGGATACCTGATTGACAATGCTTATATCGTTGATTTTGACAAAGGGCTGGAGTTTTTCCTCTCGGTAGTGGTCTATACCAATAAAAACCAAATTCTTAATGATGATCGGTATGAGTACAAAACCATCGGCTTTCCTTTGCTCCGAAATATAGGCCAACGTTTCTATGAGTACGAACAACAACGCATTAAAACACACAGACCTGACTTGAGCGTATACAGACTGAACTACGATTGACGATTGCAGATTGGCGATTAAACTCTAAATCCCACTTATGATTTGACTTTCATCCCAAAAATCAGGATGTCATCTATTTGTCGGTGTGTACCATTTTCGGTCCATTCCCTCAGCTCTTGTTCCAATACATTTTGTTGTTCATCAAATGGCAGCTCACTGATTGTCAGAAAGACCTCTCGCAGCCTTTTGGTAGAAAAACGGCGGCCTTTGGGCCCTCCAAATTGGTCTTGCAGGCCGTCAGAAGTAAGGTAAAATGTCATATCATCCTCGATAGGGATGGTATGTAAGCTGAAGTGGTCTTGGGTGGTATAGTTTTGAAACCCTCCAATGATGATATTATCCCCCTTGATGACCTCCAGTTCTCCGTTTCGGATGAGGTACAGAGGATGTGCGGCAGCAGCATAATCCAACCGATAAAAATGCGATTGCTGGGTTTGAGGGTTATATTTTTTGTGCAACACACAAATACCGATGTCCATCCCGTCTTGGTTGCGGGTTTCTTTTTGTCGTAGTGCTCGTTGTACTTCTTCTTTGAGGTTGTGTAATATCTCGTCTGGGTTGATAATTTGGCGAATATTGACAATCTCGTGTAGCAAGTCATTGCCTATCAGGCTCATAAAAGCCCCAGGGATACCATGTCCGGTACAGTCAGCTACTGCAATAATCAGCCGGTCTTGCATGGCGGCAAACCAATAAAAATCACCACTGACGATATCGCGAGGCTTATAAAAGATAGTAAAATCTTCTATGTGGGCGGCAATCTCTTCGTGGCGTGGCAAGATAGCTGTCTGAATGCGCCTAGCATAGTTGATACTGGCGGTCAGGTCGTTATTTTTGTGTTCTATCAGTTGTTTTTGCTGCTCTAGCGCCTGACTTTTCTCATTGATTTGCTCATATGCCTGAATTAGCTCTTGGGTACGCTGGGCTACTTTTTGTTCCAATAAGGCATTGAGTTCGGCCAGCTTTCCTGTATTTTCGTTCAGCTCTTTTTCTTGTTGGTAGCTTTTGAGCCCCTGTTTGATGGTAATGACCAAGTCTTCTTCTTGCCAGGGTTTGCTGATACAGCGGTAAAGATTGGTATTGTTGAAGAGCGTCGTGATGGAGGTGATAGGGCGATCGGGATCTATAAGCAATATTTTGATGCTCTGCGGCAGGGTCTGATGAACCTTGCTGAGCAATTCTTCCCCAGAGATGCCTTCGAGGTGATAAGCCGTCAACAACAGCGGAATTTCATAACCTTCGGCCACAAAAGTCAGTATCTTCTCCCATGCCTCTTGGCCGTTGGAGGCGTGTTCTATCCGAAAGGTCGTACTGAAATGCTTGTCGAGCTGCCCCAAGAGGGCTACCAAAGCATCCAGTGCTGATTCTACACAAAAGAGTATGCGCTTCATACAAATGAGTTAAGTAAGGCTACACGCGCCGCAGGCCATTGGGCAAAGATACAACAAAAGTAGTACCTTGTCCTTGTTGGCTTTGTAGGTCGATAGTTCCGCCCAGTTTGTCTACCAAGGTTTTGATAATCGCCAAGCCCAAGCCCGTAGAGCCTTCGCCTTGAGTAGGGCGGGCGCTGAGGCGTTGGAATTTTTTGAACAAAAGCCGCTTGTCTTCATCGCTAAAGCCCTGCCCTTGGTCTTTGATTGTTAGCTCAAACCGATTTGCCTTGAGCTTGAGACTTATCATTACAGTCGTATGGGGGTAAGAAAACTTAAGCGCATTTGAGAGGAGGTTATTCAAAATCCTTACCACAAAATCACCATCTGTACAAACTACAGTGGTTTGGGGTGGAAAATCACGTTGGAGGGTGATATTTTTTTGTGTGGCTTCGGCTTCAAAAAACACCAATTGCTCTTCTAACAAACTGACCAGCGCCACGTCTTGGCAATCAGGTTCGGAGCCTTGGTGTTCGTACGCATTGATATCCAACAAATCACGGATAAGGTGATAGCCTCGCTCTATGGTTTGGCCGGCAAGGCGCATATACTGTTGTTGGTCTTCGTTTAGGTGGCCTGCCAGCTTGATTAGCTCCAACACTCCTTTGACTTTGTTGAGTGGGGCTTTGAGATCGTGTGCCACGATACTCATCAGCAGGTCTTTCTCGTGATTTAACTCTTGCAAGGCCCTATTTTTGTGTTCGAGCTCTTCTGTTCGTTGCTGTACCTTGCGCTCCAGCGAGGCATTGAGTTCGGCCAATTCTTTGTTTTGTTGTTCTATTCGGATGCCCTGTTGGTAAATTTTCAACCCTTGATTGACCGTGCTGACCAGCTCCTCTGCGCTCCAAGGTTTGACCAAGTACATGAACAACCCTGCTTGGTTGATGATATTGCGCACCCCCTCGACGGTAGCCTGCCCTGTCAACAAGATATTGAGGGTATTGGGCGAATATTGATGGATACGCCGCAGCAGCTCGTCGCCGCGCATTCCGGGCATAGTAAAATCTGTGATAACGAGCGGGATATCGTGTCCTTCTTGGCGCAATTCATCAAAAAGTGCCAGCGCTTCTTCAGCGCTTTCGGCTATTTCAATCAAAAAAAGTTCCTCAAAATAGCGTTTGAGTTGTTTTTTGAGACTGTCTAAGATGAGCTTTTCATCATCGACACAGAGTATCACTTGTTTTTTTATCATATCCGATGGTGCTAACCCCATCTAAGGGCTTCAAGTACTTTCTGTTGTTTGTGTAGCTGGTTGGTGTATGGGTAAGTATATCATAAATACCGTTCCAAACCCTTGCTCACTCTGCACATCTATTCGGCCTTGGTGTTTTTCGACAATTTTTTTGACAGTATGTAGCCCCAATCCACTGCCCTCGCCTATTTTTTTGGTAGTAAAAAAAGGTTCAAAAATCTTCGGAATCAGCTCTGGCGCTATTCCTTGTCCGCTATCTCGGATAGCCACTACGACCTCTTGTAGGCTGTGCATTTGTAGTTGTATTTTGATAGTGCCTTGGTAATTCATTGCCTGCAAGGCATTGTGAATCAAGTTACTCCATACTTGGGTAAGCTCATCAGGATACCCCCAGATATGGGGTACTGCATCAAAGCGCCGGACAATGTCCAGTCCTTTTTTGGTATAATTAGCAAAGAGCACCAAGACTGTCTCCAAGCTGTCGGCCAAGTCTACTGGCACAGCCTCCGCATCGTCGGCGGGGTGTGTAAATCGCTTGAGCGAATGTACAATCACGGCTGCCTTTTCGGTGGCGTGTTGGATATGGGCGCTATCTCGTTGGAGGGTAGTCAGGTGATAGGCCATCTCTACCACCAGCCATCTGGAGGGGTGCAACAAAAGGGCTATATACTGCTCCCAGTCTTCTACCAAGCCGATGTCAGTCAGGGTGTCGGCCAGGCTATCGGCGCTTTCGAGCTGGTAGCTTTCGAGCAAGGCCTTGAGCTGCCGGCGTTGTTGGCGCTCTTCGGCGCTAGTACGGGGGCGACCTTGCTGTAGGGCTTGCGCTACCAAGGCAAAAAACAGCTTTTGGTATTTCTCATCCAAGGCCTTGAGCAAGAGTGGCAACTTACGGATGGTCTGCTGCACAGAGTCGCGCATATTCTCAACCGAAGCCTGTATGGCGCCCAGCGGAGTGTTGATATCGTGTGCGATACCTGCCGATAGTTGGCCTATCGTGGCCAACTTTTCGGTTTCTATCAGCTGGGCTTGAGCAGTTTTTAGGGTTTGGTGGTTTTTATCCAATACCCGTAGCTGCCGTTCGAGTTGCTCTTTTTGTTGCTCAATAACAGCTTTTTGCTGCCTGAGTGTCTGCTCATTGGTGTGCCGTGTCAGTGCGGCGCTAACCCACTGCCCCAAGATGATGATAAAGTCTACATCTGTCTGTACGATGCGCTGTGGCAGCGGCTCGCTATTGAAAAAAGAAAGTACGCCAAAAAGCCGGTCTTGGACAATGAGCGGGATACCTAGGTAAGCCTCTACCCCGCCCTCTAGGTGGTTGAGTGTATGGGCATATTCTGTGAGGCTGACGTGATCGATAGCCAGCGGCAGATGGTCTCTACAACAAGCCGCTTCGATACTTTGCGCCAGCGGAATCCCTTCCAACATATTCGTGTTGGCCAGCCAGTCGGCGGCGATAGTGACCCTGCTGACGTGCTCAAACAATATCAAGTGTTCTGATTGGAGCTGATAAATCACTCCTTGCTCAAAGCCAATAGCCTCTGTAGAAGCTTCCAATACCTCTCTGATTTGCGCCTTGAGGTCGCCTGATATATTGGCGGTCAGGGCATAGATTTGTTCGACCCGCTGTTTGGCCTTTTGTAGGGTTTGTTGAGAGTGTTCTAATTGGATGTTTTTCTGTGCCAACTCCTTATTTTGTCTCCTTACGCGTTCCTCCGCACGCTTGCGGGTCGTGATGTCTACCATCCCTACCGATACGGCATAAATCTGCCCGTACATATCATATACCGGATTGACCTGAAACTGATACCAAACTCTGCCGGCATATTTTATCTTGAGAGATTGGTCCAAGATATGGCGCTCTCCGAGCAAGGCTTTTTGAAACAGCTGCTCAAAAACCGGCTGTACCTCCTCAGGTATCATCGGGGCTACTGGCGCACCTTCGCGAAGCCTTTGCCCAAAAAGCTCTTGGGCATATTCGTATGCTAAGGTGTTGAATGTCAGTATATTTTTTTGGGGGGATAAAAGGCAATAAGCGTGGCTCAGGTTATTCAGAATGGCTTTGAGCTGTACGGCAGATTCCTGTAAACGCTGTTGTTGGGCTACCAAGACCTCATTGTGTTGGTCGTATTGTTGTTGCATTTGTTGCCAGACCAAGCGCATACCCCGCGCTTGGCGCAAGTATACCCAAAGCGCAAGCATCCCTAATAACAGGCCAGAGATGACCAGTATCTGCTCAAATGATAAATTGAGGTGTAAGAGCTTTTCAGAAGCTGCTAAAAACATCGAACCACAATAATAAGGAGATGAATTGATGGTTTTAAGATACGCTTTTTTGACCAAACTAGATACACCTCAAGCACAGTTTTAGAAAAAATCATCCTAATATGCGTATCTTGCAGCCCCTTAGCCCATACTGTTTTTATTCACCCAAAATATTTTGTCTGATGGATATTACCCCCGAAGAATTGCAAGAACGCCTAGCCAAGGGCGAAGCACTCCATATTGTAGATGTACGAGAGCCTTTTGAGTATGAAGATGATAACCTAGAGGGTATACTCATTCCCTTGGGCAACATCGGCGACCGCTGGGAAGAGCTGGCCGAGCTGAAAGAGGCCGAAATCATTATCCACTGCCGCAGTGGCCGCCGCAGCGAAACGGCGCAGAAGTTCCTCCAAAGCAAGGGCTTTGCCAATGTGCGCAACCTTATCGGTGGTATCGAAGCTTACCGCAGCCTCTAAGCCGCTGCCTCATACCTCTGCGCCCTTTTGGAGTCAGACGCTCCGAAAGGGTCTTTTTACACACCCCATTACTCCCTGATTATTTTGAAGTTATTCCCTAATTTGGTTCGTGCGGTGGTCTCCGGGTTGGAGTCCATTTTTGCTAAAAAACAATACGCTGACAAAGTTATCGAGCGGCTCTTGCGCTCTAACCCCCGCTGGGGCGCACGCGACCGTGCCTTTATTGCTGAAAATATCTATGATATTGTCCGCCACTGGCGGCGCTATACCGAAGCCCTAGGGCTTTCGTACCAAGATGCCCCTACCGAAGCTCAACTATGGCTTATTTTTGGGGTACATCAGATGAGCCAAGGTTATTACCTACCCAACTGGGAGGAATTTGCAGCATTAGACCCCGCCCAAATCGAAAAGCGGCTGAACCAACTGCTCAAGCGCAGAGAGGTGATGTATTCTATCCCTGACTGGCTCGACCAACTAGGCTATGAGGCTTTTGGCAAACGATGGGAGGCGCAACTCGACGCACTACAACAAGAAGCTCCAGTGGTGTTACGTACCAATACACTCAAAACCAGCGTATCGGAGCTGAAAGCCGCGCTCCAAGCCGATGATATCGATACTTACCGCCTAACCGAATACCCACAGGCCTTGGTACTCAAGGAGCGTAAGCCTGTATTCAAACACCCACTCTTCAAAGAGGGCTGGTTTGAAGTACAAGATGCCGGCTCGCAGTTTATCTCCCAACAATTGGATATACAACCCGGTATGCGGGTGATTGATGCCTGCGCCGGAGCCGGAGGCAAGGCCCTACACCTAGCCGCTCTGATGGAAAACAAGGGGAAGCTCATCGCAATGGATGTAGAAGAATACAAACTACAGGAGCTAAAACGTCGCGCACGCCGCGCCGGTATTTCAGTCATCGAGCCGCGCCTGATTGACTCTAACAAGGCCATCAAACGCCTTGCCCAAAGCGCAGATCGCCTGCTGCTGGATGTGCCTTGTTCTGGCTTGGGGGTATTGCGCCGCAACCCCGATGCTAAGTGGAAACTACAGCCGGAGTTTGTCGAAAAAATCCAGCAAGTCCAACAAGATATCTTGCAACGCTACAGCACAATGCTCAAGGTAGGGGGGAAAATGATTTATGCAACCTGTAGCTTATTGCCTCAAGAAAATGAGCACCAAGTACAGAAGTTTTTGGCCAATCACGGTGCGCAATTCCGGCTCCTGTCCGAATGGCACCTCAGCCCAACATCTCATAATACTGATGGCTTCTATCTGGCTTGCCTCGAAAGGATTGCGGAGTAACCAGCTTGTAGATTGACGATTTTAGATTGACAACCTGAAATCCCAAATCGTAAATCCCAAGGGAGATATGCCGGAAAAATGCTAACTTGAATGCACGAACAAAACTATCCTACATTTTATGGAAGCATCTACGGCCTCTTCAAAATTACACATCCCCTATCCACCTCGCCTCCCCTTTTTGGGCAATATGTTGAGCCTTGCCGGAGGCACCCCGGTACAAAAAGCGATGGCCTTGGCCGGGCGTTATGGGCCGGTGGTAGCGCTTAAGTTTCCGCAAGTTACGGCCTTACTCATCTCCAGCTACGAGCTCGTCAGCGATGCCTGTGATGAAAGCCGGTTTGCTAAAAACCTTAGCCGCCCCCTGCTCGAAGTACGTGATTTTGGCGGCGATGGGTTGTTTACAGCTTGGACACACGAGCCCAATTGGCAGCGGGCGCACAATGTCCTGATGCCCGGCCTTGGGCAGCGTGCCGTCAAAGGATATTTCCCGAGTATGTTGGAAATAGCCGAGCAATTGTTGGCCAAATGGCACAACATCCCCGAACATCACTGGGTGGATGTCAGCGCCGATATGACCCGCCTCACCTTCGACACCATCGGCTTGTGTGGATTTGGCTATCGCTTCCATTCTTTTGCCTCTGCCCAAGACCACCCCTTCGTGGCCGCGATGGTCAATGCCCTAGAAGATGCCATGATGCGGATGTCGTTGCTGCCTATTCAGCGTAAGCTCCGATGGCGCAAAAACCACAAATACCGCCAAAGTGTGGGGTATATGAATACTGTGGTCGATGAAATCATCCGCGAGCGCAAAGCCAACAGTGAGAAATATGCCGCTCATACGGATTTTTTGAGCCTGATGCTCAACGCTGTAGACAAAGAGAGCGGCCTCCAGCTCGACGACCTCAACATACGCTATCAGATACTGACCTTCCTCATTGCCGGCCACGAAACCACCAGCGGCCTGCTGTCTTTTGCGCTTTATTTTTTGACCCAACACCCCGAAGTCTTGGCCAAAGCCCAAGCAGAAGTAGACCAAGTGTTGGGAACAGAGGTGTATGCCCGCCCTAGTTATGCCCAAGTAATGCAACTCAACTATGTGCGGCAGGTGCTCTATGAGGCGCTGCGACTGTGGCCTACCGCACCGGGGTTTGGGCTGTATGCCCTCCAAGATACCCTATTGGCGGGGCGTTACCCTATTGCCAAACGCCAGCCGCTCATCGTCTTAGCGCCGATGTTGCACCGCGATCCGGTAGTTTGGGGAGAGCACCCCGAGCGCTTCGACCCTGACAACTTCCACCCCGATAAGGTCGCCGTCCGCCCGGCAGATGCGTTCAAACCCTTTGGGAGCGGCCAACGAGCCTGTATCGGCAGGCAATTTGCGATGCTAGAGGCCACCCTCGTCCTAGGAATGGTACTACAGCGCTACGAGCCTCTGGCCGAGCCCGGCTACCAACTGCGTATCAAAGAAACGCTCACCCTCAAACCCGACGCATTTCGCATACGCCTGCGCAAACGCAGCGATGCCGAGCGCCAAGCCAATTGGCAAAATCGCCCCATCGTAACCGAAACAAGCACACAGCCCCTGCTGCCCCCACACGGCACCCCCCTACACATTGGCTATGGCTCTAATATGGGAGCAGCCGAAGAGTTTGCCCAGCTATTGGCAGAAGAGGCCAAAAGTTATGGCTTCAGCCCGCAGCTAGCGCCGCTTGATGTGTATGCGCCACAAATGCAGGCCTTGGCCGAAAACCCAACCCACTTTGTGGCCATTGCTTCGACCTATAACGGCACCCCTCCCAACAATGCCACTGCATTTGACCAATGGCTTGATGCGCAACCCGCCAACAAAGCACTGCTGGCCAATCTTTCATACACCTTGTTTGGCTGTGGCAATACCCAATGGCGTACTTTTCAGGCCTTCCCCCGCAAGATAGAACAAAAGTTGAGCGCCTTGGGGGCTGCTCTCTTTTACCCTAGAGGCGAGGCCGATGCCAGCGAAGCTTTTGAAGAAGCCTTTGACACTTGGCGGGCAGGCTTTTGGGAGAAACTATTGGAACGCCTCGGTCTACAGCTACGCCCATCTGCGCCTCCACATACAGCCCCTACGCTATCGCTAGAGTGGCTTCCCGAAGACCAAACACCGCCGTCCTATATTCCACAAAAAGGCACACTCTCGCTGGTAGTCGAAGCCAATGAAGAATTGCAGGATGTAATGGCTTCGGGGCGCTCTACTCGACATATCACTTTTCGGCTACCGGAGCACTGTCAGTACCAAACAGGCGACTACCTACTCATCCATCCCGAAAACCCCGATGTGTTGGTTGAGCGTGTGTGTCAGCGCCTAGGGTTGAGCGCCAGCCAAGGGCTTGTACTCCAACCGCCTGCGCCGCGCCACCTACCTACCGACAGGGCGGTGCGTTTGGGCGATGTGCTAAAGCACTGTGTAGAGCTACAAGCTCCAGCCACACGCAAGCAGCTAGAACAGTTGGCTGCGGCCAACCCTTGTCCGCCCGAAAAAGTTGCCCTCCAAAAGGCCGCACAAGCGGAAGTGCTTGCCCCTTACACTGTTTTGGAATGGTTAGAACGCAGCCCTGCTTGTAGCATTACGGCAGCGCAACTGCTGCTGTTGCTGCCGCCACTCAAGCCACGCTATTTTTCCATCTCTTCCTCGGCGCTTGTACACCCGCAGCAAGCCAGCTTGACGGTAGGCGTATGGAAGGGGACGCCTGCCGAAGGAATTGAGCGCCACGGAGTTTGCACAAGCTACCTGGCCTCCCTAGCACCCAACACCGAATTGCAGGCCGACTGGCAGCCACATCAAGGAGATTTCCACCTAAGCAACGACCCTAGCCCTGCGCTCTGGATTGCTGCCGGAACGGGCATCGCGCCTTTTCGAGCTTTTGCCGAAGAACTGGAGCACCTCTACCAACAAGGGCAGCCCGTAGGGCCGGTATGGTTGTTTTTCGGCTGCCGACACCCTGAGCAAGACTGGCTCTACCGACACGATTGGGAGCGCTTTGAGGCACAGGGCTGGCTGCGGCATAGCCCTGCCTTTTCGCGGGTAGATAATGAGCCTATGTATGTACAAGAAGCACTGTTGCAACAGGCCAAAGCTGTTTGGGCTTTTTTACAGCAACCCCGAGCACGGGTTTATATCTGTGGTGATGCTCAGGGTATGGCCACTGGCGTACATGAGGCCTTGGTTCAGCTAGCCACCCAACAAGGAAACCTCCATACGGAAGCCGCAAAGGCATACTGGGAACAAATGGAGGCTCAAGGGCGATATCTTCGGGATGTATGGAGCCACGCATAAGTACATCAAAAGATCACGCCACTAGACCTTTTCTAGAAAACCTGAAATATGGATGCGTCTTTGCTCCCTTGTTGGCGGTCAAATATGTGTCAAAAACAAGGGGTAAAATGAGACTTAACCCACAGTGTTAACTATGGGATTTGAAAAATATCCAGTGGCGTGAAAGATCTTATAACTCACGCTCACACAGTGTTTGGTGTTATATTATAAAATAAAATTGGTTATTTCGAAATTTAGCGTTACTTATGCAAGACGCAAGCACAATAACACTAATGGTGGATTTTTGTGATATTTTAGCGTAGAGTTTATTATCAGACAAGTGCCAATGCCAAAATAGCTTGTGTTTTGTTTATTATGTGATATATTGAAAATCAAGTGAATAAAACAACTAAGCATTCAAAATTAAAAACTCATAACTACTTATTGTCAGATATGGGAAAAAAAACACTCATCCTATTATTAGGTCTCGGGTTTTTTGCTGGCCATTTACTGGCGCAATCCCGCAGCACGCCAGCGCTTATCGACCTACACAAGCTCGCAGAAGCAGGGCATTTGCTAGAAAATAAGGTAGTTTTTATCGAAGATACAAGTACTACCCTAAGCCCCACAGAAGCAATCAAAATCCTAAACACCAAAGGTGGTGAGCCAGTTTTTGATCCTTATCAGATTACCTTCCGACAGCGTAACTCCGTTTTTTGGCTTTGCTTCAAGGTACAGGATACAGCCTTTGAGGAAACTCGCAAAAAATGGGTGCTCCAAATCTCTTACCCTTCTTTAGACAGTATAGATTTATATTATCTTGACAAAAAAGGAGCACTTCAGGTTTTTCAAACAGGCGATAAAAGAGTGTTTGTAGAGCGTGACATCAAGTCGACTCGCTTCTTTGCCTTTCATCTTCCTATCTACAGTGCCGAAGTACATACGTTTTACCTCCGTATCAGGAGCGACGGCCTTCTGAATGTGCCGATAAGTTTTTATGAATTGGAAGATTACTACACACAAACCATCTATGAAGAAACATTGATGGGAGCTTTTTACGGTATTATCTTGGTATTGAGCTTCTACAACCTCTTCCTCTTTTTTGTGCTGCGTAGCCGTATGTATCTGATGTATGTGGCTTATATGCTTAGTGTTGCGGCCTTCTCTGCTGCTCTTGACGGGCATTTATTCCAATATGTCTTCTTTTGATCAGTGTATTGGGCTGAGGTTGCTGTAGTGCTTTCAGGGTATCTCTCTTTCTTCTTTTTGATAAATTTTATTCAGGTTTTTCTTAAAACTGCTAGTAATATCAAATACCCCCATCTGATATTGAACGTACTCAAGTACTTTCTCATACTGATGACGCTTTTCTACCTGATTTCGGGCAATTACAAAATCCCTGTCGGTGTTTTGTCCTTAGTCTCTCCCGTTATTACTTTCATTATCTTTTTGGTCTGTTGTTATGCCATTTACAAAAAAATACCTTCTTCGGTTTTGCTTAGTGTAGCCTTCTTAGGCTCACTTCTGGGTATTTTTATCTATGGCTTAAAAAACGTGAATATTCTACCCAATACCCTGTTTACGTCCTATGCTTATTATGTTGGTTTTAGTGTTCAGGGTGTTATTTTTTCGCTAGCACTAGCCGCCCGCTACAAGCAACTAAAAAAAGAACTCATAGACACCCAACGAGAGGCCAACGAAACCCTAGAAAACAAGGTAAAGGAAAGGACAGAAGAACTAGAAATCCTTCACCAAGAAATGGTAACCCAAAACGAAGAACTACAACAAAGCCAAGAAGAAATTTTGGCACAACGGGATGCGATAGAAATAAAAAACCACGAGTTGGCTCAAATCAACACTCAAATGCGTAGCAGTATTGAGGCTGCAAAGGTAATTCAAAAAGCTATTTTGCCCTACCCACAAAAACGAGAGCAGCTACTCCGAGACCATTTTGTGATATTTAAACCCAAGGATGTGGTGTCGGGTGATTTTTATTGGCTCAACAAAATAGAAAATACCACTTTTATAGTCGTAGCTGACTGTACCGGCCACGGGGTTTCTGGGGCTTTTATGACCTTGATTGGCAACAATTTGCTCGATAAAATCATCCGTGTATGGGGTATTAAAAATCCTGCCGACATCTTATCCAGGTTGAACGAGGAGGTCGAGATTGTATTGAGGCAAAAGGAAACTGGTAACAACTATGGAATGGATGCGAGCGTGATGATATTTACCCCAAAAGATGGGGGTAGCTTTGAGGCTGTTTTTGCTGGAGCCAAGCAAAACCTCTATATCATCAGGCAAGGCCAGGCCTCGGTTGAGGTGATTCAGGGCAAACGAAAATCTGTTGGAGGGTTTCAGAATCCTGCTTCGTTTTTTGAAAATCGCCCACTAACACTCCAAAAAAACGACCGTGTCTATATGTCTACCGATGGCTATATAGATCAAAACAACAAAGTGCGCAAGAAGATTCTCGAAAAAGGGTTTATCACACTTTTGGAGCAGGTTCAAGCCCTGACAATGAGCGAGCAAAAGCACGCATTGCAAGAGTACCTCCAAAGCCATATGCAAGGAACCAAACAACGCGACGATATTTTGGTCATCGGCTTTGAGCTCTAGGGGAAATATCGGTATTTCAAAGCCTTGAAAATCAAGTAGATATTGGCATAAAAACAAAACTTTGTGTAGTAAACCCACGGTTTTACGCGTGGGTTTCGGGACTCTGTGGTTTTTCTGTCGTTAAAACGGGTTGGTCGCAAAGACGGTCAGCTCTTTGATAAAGCCTCGGTCATCCATTTCGAGGGCGGCTTTGATGCTATGGGCAATTTCTTTGGCAGAAAGCTTGTTGGCCTCTTCGGGGCGCTCTTGGCGGGAGGTTTGGGCAAAAGCCGTGGTAACTTCGCTGGGGTTAATCAATATCACACGTACGTTGTGAGGACGTAATTCTGCTTGCCAACATTCCGTCATCCCACGCAAGGCAAATTTAGACGAGGCATAGACCGTGCCGTGGGCAAAACCGCGAGTGGCTGCCGTAGAGGCTATGTTGATGATGTTACCTGCACTTTGTGCTTTGAAAATTTCGGCGGCTTTTTGCGTTGCCAAGGCAAGTCCAAATACATTGGTACGGTATACGCGCTCAAAAGAAGCCAAATCTATCTGGTCGAGTGTTCCAAACTCTCCTGTTCCAGCGTTGTTGATGAGGACATCCAAGCCCCCAAGCTGTGTTTGTACGGCGGCAAACATCCGCTCGATACCTTCTGGCTCGGCAATATCGGCCACTACATAAGCAGCACCGGTTTCGGCAGCTGCGGCTTGTAGGCGGGCTTCGTCGCGCCCAGTAATCAGTACTTTAGCCCCTGCGGCAGTGAGCATCGCCGCAGTAGCTTTGCCTATTCCGAGGCTGCCCCCGGTCAAAAGAATACGTGCATTCTGGAGGTTCATATATCTTTGGTGTAATGGGTTTTGAATGTTGTAACAATGAAGGTTAAACACGCATCCCCAGCCGAAAGTTCAGGTCCATACAGCAGCAAAAAATGTGTTTTGAAGGTTCATATTACTGTAGAGGCAGCCCAATCTGTATCGGACTGCCTCAGGCTTAGCGCCTTATTCCATCACCAACACGAGGTCGTCTTGGCCTACCATCGCGCCCACACTGAGCACGATTTGCGCCACCTTGCCGGGCTGGGAGGCGGTGATGGTGCTTTCCATCTTCATGGCCTCTATCAAAAACAGCGGGGTATTCTCTTTCACTTCATCTCCTACTTTTACCAATACCTCGGAAAGCTTGCCTTGTAGCGGTGCGCCTATGTGCTTGGCATTGCCTTTGTCTGCTTTTTGATTGACCTGCTTGGTAATGGCGGCGCTGCGGTCGCGCACGAGGGTACGTCGTGCCTGCCCATTGACCTCAAAGGTAACGACACACATCCCATTTTCGTCAGCCTCTTGTATATATAGTAACTTGATAATCAGGGTTTTGCCTTCGTCCAAACGAATCAGTATCTCTTCGTTGGGCTTGAGGCCATAGAAGAACGCCGGTGTGGGGATAAAGTTGACATAGCCATACTCTTCACGAAACTTATAAAAGTCTTCAAACACCTTGGGGTAGAGGCTATAAGACAGAAAATCCTCCATCGTCATCTCTTCGCCAAACTGCTGGCGGAAAGCGGCAAACTCGTGGTCAAAATCGATGGGGTCGAGGTATTCGTTGGCGCGCTTGGTCAGGGGGCTTTGGTCGCGGAGGATGATTTTTTGCAACTGCTCCGGAAAGCCGCCATAAGGTTGACCGAGATCGCCTTTGAAGAAGTTGATGACTGATTCGGGGAATGACAGTGTGTGCCCACGCTCGTAGATGTCTTGCTCGCTCAGGTCGTTGGCGGTCATAAATAGGGCAAAATCCCCTACTACCTTGGAGCTAGGCGTAACCTTTACAATGTCGCCAAACATACGGTTGGCCAAGGCATAGTTTTGCTTAACCAACTCGAACTTATCGCCCAAGCCCAAGCTTTCGGCTTGTGGGCGCAGGTTGGAGTATTGCCCACCCGGGATTTCGTGGTGGTAGACTTCGGCAGTGCCGGCCTTGAGCCCTGATTCGAAGGGGTAGTAAAACTCCCGCACGTCTTCCCAGTAGCCTGAGAACTCATTGAGGCGGCCAAGGTCGATGGTGTTTTCGCGGGGATGGCCTTCGAGGGCTGCCACTAAGGCGTTGAAGTTGGGCTGTGAGGTCAGGCCAGACATAGAGGCGATGGCCACATCCACCACATCTACGCCCGCCTCGATGGCCTTGAGGTAGGTGGCCGCTTGGATAGACGAGGTGTCGTGGGTATGCAGGTGGATAGGCAAGCTCACAACTTGTTTCAGCTCACGAATGAGTACTTCGGCAGTGTAAGGCTTGAGTAGGCCTGCCATATCTTTGATGGCCAAAAGGTGTGCTCCTTCGTCTTCGAGGCGACGGGCAAGGTCGAGGTAATATTGTAGGGTGTACTTGTTGTCTCGTGGATTGAGGATGTCGCCGGTATAGCTAATGGCTGCCTCGGCCAAGGCACCGGTTTGTTCGCGCACTGCTTTAATGCTGACCTTCATATTATCCACCCAATTGAGGGAGTCGAAGATGCGGAAAATATCGATGCCATTCTCCCAAGACTTTACCACAAACTGCTCAATCAAATTGTCGGGGTATGCCTTGTAGCCTACAGCATTGGAGCCACGCAGTAGCATCTGCAACAAGATGTTGGGCATACGGCGGCGGGCTTCGCGCAGGCGCTCCCAAGGGTCTTCTTTCAAGAAGCGCATACACACATCGAAGGTTGCACCCCCCCATACTTCCATCGAGAAGACTTCGGGGTGGTTTTTGGCCATACTTTCGGCCACACGGGCGAGGTCGAGCCCCCGCATACGGGTAGCCAACAAAGACTGGTGCGCATCGCGGAAGGTCGTATCAGTATAATGGATGCGGGTGTCGGCTTTGAGCCATTTGACAAAATCCTCCCGACCCAACTGGTTAAGCAAGTCTTTAGTGCCCTGCGGATAGGGCGCAAACTTGTCAAACGCAGGAACGCGGGGATTGCGGAAGGTCTTGCGAGGGTCTACAAACTTCACATCCGGGTGGCCATTGACCACTACATCCCCCAAGTATTTAATGACTTTGTTGGCGCGGTTGAGGCGCTTGGGTAGCTCAAAAAGCTCCTGATGGTTGGCAATAAATCCTACTGTAGCCCTGCCACTGATAAACTCAGGGTGTGAGATGACATTGATTAAAAACTCGATATTGGTCTTTACCCCACGAATGCGGAACTCGGCCAAGGCGCGTTGCAGGCGCTCACTGGCTCCTTTGAGCGTACGCCCCCAAGCCGAAACCTTGACCAAGAGGGAGTCAAAAAAGGGCGATATTTTGGCGCCATTGTAGGCACTACCAGCGTCAAGACGTATCCCAAAGCCAGCGCCGTTACGGTAAGCATTGATAAAACCATAGTCGGGTTTGAAGTCATTGCCCGGATCTTCGGTAGTGATGCGACACTGGATGGCAAAACCATCGCATTTGATTTCGTCTTGGCTTTTGATGAAAATCTCTTTGTCGGCCAATTGTACCCCTTGGGCAATCAAAATCTGGGAGCGTACGATGTCTATCCCCGTAACCTCTTCAGTGATGGTATGCTCTACCTGAATGCGAGGATTTACTTCGATAAAATAGATGTTCTCTTCTGCGTCGACCAAGAACTCTACCGTGCCTACGTTGTTGTACTGGACGTGTTTGCAGATGGCTAAGGCATACTCATAGAGCTTATCTCTGGCTGGTTGGGAGAGGGTGATGCAGGGCGCTATTTCGACTACCTTCTGAAAGCGGCGCTGTACGGAGCAGTCCCGCTCGTAAAGGTGAACAATATTGCCGTAGTTGTCGGCCATAATCTGCACCTCGATATGCTTGGGGTTTTCGACATACTTTTCCAAAAAGATGGTGTCGTCTCCAAAAGCTTTTCCGGCCTCATTGCGCGATTCGGCAAAGGCTTGCAGCAACTCGTTTTCTGTTCGGACGACCCGCATTCCTCGCCCTCCACCTCCGGCAGCAGCCTTGAGAATCACGGGGTAGCCGATACGTTGCGCCTCTTGCTGGGCAATGGCGGTGCTGGTCAGCGGCACTTGGTTGTCTTCTATCAGGGGTACGCCAGCGGCCTTGGCCACGAGTTTGGCCTGTACCTTATCGCCGAGCTGCTCCATCACCTCCGGTGTAGGGCCTACGAAGATGATGCCCTCCTCGCGGCATCGGCGCGCAAAGTGTACATTTTCAGACAAAAAGCCATAGCCCGGGTGGATGGCATCGACCCCGTGACGCTTGGCCACATGGATAATTTCTTCGATATCGAGATAAGGCTTGAGCGGCTCATCACGCTTGCCGATACCATAGGCCTCATCAGCTTTGTAACGGTGAAGGGAGTAGCGGTCTTCATAAGTAAAAACGGCTACGGTGCGAATATTCAGCTCTGTGGCCGCACGAAAAATGCGGATGGCAATCTCACCACGGTTGGCCACCAATAATTTACGGATAGGAGTACGCGACGTAAGCATAGATTCTGTTGTGGAGTAGTTTTTGAAAACGGTTCGTACCCTGCAAGGTACGCCAATATCTGTGATTAATCAAGTTTCGGAAGTCCTTTGCCTTGGCCAAATAAAGTAGTAATGGGCGTGTAAAAAGCAGAAAAATTTGTAACTTGGTTTTCAAACCATCAAACAAATAAGGCTTCCGCACCAAATCAATAATCTTTGGTTGCTTGTTACTACTCTAATTATTCGAATGCATTTGCAGCGTTTTTTTTAAAGGTTTTTCAAAAACAATAGAAAACATGCATAGAATAAAATATTGAATTGAAGCCAAAAACAACACAAAAAAGTTTAATGCGAAAGCCCTATCAAACAAATGAGCTTTATCTACAATATTCTTCGTATATTACAAAACAACCCCAAAAAGCCCCACAGCAGCCTCGCCAAAAGTCCTGAAGAACTAGAAGGAAATAATTTTTGTGCCAATCCTGTCGATGGGCACATTTACAGCTCTTCAAATACTTGGACAAAATATGGCGCAGAGACCCCTGAAAAAACAGGTGCTGTAGCAAGTAAAGCCTTGGTACTACTCACCCCACAAGGCCAAATCCCGTCCCGCATGCCCATCGAAAAAATAGCCGAGTTAGTTCGTCAGGTTGACGCACTCGTGATTGATGCCTTTCAGGATGCCGAGAAGGTAGGGGAAATTTTGCTCCAAATCACCCTCAGCACAAGCAACAACCCTCAAGTTCAGATTTCGGCTCGGGGTGAAGTAGACGAGGATAAGGCCGCAGCCCTATTCCCTGCCATCGGAGCCATTGAAGGCTATCAGACCACTGCCGACACCGTGGTTTTCCAATTGCACTATACCCTCAATATGTAACCCTACTAAAAGCTGTAGTCGCCATTGGCGGCCACCGTAAACTTGAGCGCTTTTTTGTTTTGGGCAAATGTGTCATAACCTATTTTGAGGTTTTGCCAAAAACGCAGCAGCTCCGGCTGATTGCGGTATTTTTGTCGATAATGCGCCACGTTGTTGTCTGTCATCCGAAAGGGGAACACATAGACCGGAATCTGCTCTTGGCCTTGGTGTTTTGCATACACAGCATAGAGGTAAATCTCCTTGATTTTATCATCGGTCATGGGCAAACACCCTACCGTTACACAAGCACCGTGGATGAAAATATCACCGCCTAATTTCGCGACCTTATTGCGGAGGCGGTCGGCTTGGTTGGGGTAATTCAAGCCTAGCGACAAATGAAAACTACTCGAAGGGTTGAAACGGTCGATATGATAAAATCCTTCTGGCACCTGCAAATCCCCCTCCTGACGCTTGGGGCCAAGCCCACCCGAGCGTTTGCAGACGGCATAAGTGGCCAGCTTTTGGTAGGTGTCTGCTTGTTTGCTTTTTACATATAGCTCCAGCTCGTCGCTGTCTTTATAAGCCACCAACAGCAACTCATAGCTATTGATTGTCAAACCCTTAGCTTTGAGCTGCTGTGTAATCAGGGCTTGTTTTTCGTCGATAGCCGTCCGCACACGCGGATAGCGTTTTTGCTGGCTCAAAAAATCCGTTTGCTGCCACATACAGGCCGCGCAAAGTCCCAAGATACTCCATAAAAAAAGACGCATATACGGTAGGGTTAGGGTGTTGGTGTCCTTATAACGTCCACAAAGCCACAATCATTGGCCTTGATGGACAAAAATAGCATATTCCACTCTGATTGGAGCCTAACAGGCATTTTTAAGAAAGTAGCTCGGAGCTGGAGCTCCGAGACAGGTTGAGGATCTTATTTGAGCACAAAATAAGACTTAGCCCATCGTTTGGGGATACAACGTTTGGAAAACATTCATTGGGATGGGCTTTTGCCCAATTATACAAAGTGAAAAAGCTCCAATCTGACGGGGGCAAAATTACCCATGTTGCTTTGGAATTATGCACCAAAAAGCAGAACTTATCCCAAGATTTGTTTGATTTGAAAGCTTACCGGATTTTATTTCTTTGATTGCCAAAACATTTTCAGCTCATCAAATTATTTTCATCGACACCAAAACACTACTGTTTGGCTGTTAGGTCGTTAAAAATGCTCGTCGTAGCCCTCCCACGATTAAAATCGTGGGCTAGACATAAAATCTGCGCTTTTTACCTAGTAGCCACACAAAAACCAGCTGTTTTTGAGTGCTACGCCGAAAGTTTAAACAAACGCTAACATACCTCATCACCAAAACGCAAAAACGATGACTACTACTACTACTTTGGAATGGCACACCCACGACGGCCTACGCATCGAGGCAGGGGCTTGGATGCCCACACAGCCCCCCATCGGAATGATTTGTATTGTCCACGGAATGGGCGAGCACTACCGCCGCTATGAGGCGCTGGCGCGATACCTCAATACCCAAGGCTGGGGCATCCTGAGCTTTGACCACCGTGGCCATGGGCGCTCCGAAGGCCAACGCGGCCACAGCCCAAGTTATGAAGACCTGATGCGTGACCTTGACCAAGCCCTACACCAAACGCTCACCTTAGCCGGAGGCGACGAAAAGCTGCCCCTTGTCTTGATGGGACACAGTATGGGGGGCAACTTGGTACTCAATTATGGCCTCCGCCGCCCACACCATACCTTGGCCGGGGTGATTGCCTCTGCGCCGTGGCTACGCTTGGTCAAGCCCCCTTCGGTCCTGTTGATGGGCGCGCTCAGGCTGCTCAAACCCCTAGTGCCCACCCTTAGCCAGCCTACCAAGCTCGAAGTCAGCGCCCTCTCCCGCGATGCCGCAGTGGTGGCCGACTATCAGGCCGACACCCTCAACCACGACCGCATCACGGCAGGCTTTTTCTTTGAAGTCAATCAGGCCGGTAATTGGGCCCTCTCTCAAGCCGAACACTGGAAAACACCCTTGTTGCTCTACCACGGCACAGGCGACCGCATCACCGCCGCAGCGGGCACAGCAGCCTTTGCCGACAAAGTAAAGCCCGCCCTACTGACCTACCGTGCCTGGGAGGGCTGGTACCACGAGCTGCACAACGAGCCCCAAAAGGAGGAACTCTGGCAGTGGCTTGTTCGCTGGCTGGAGGGCGTTCGGAAGCCTACTCCGGCGGAATAGGCATCGCACGTTCGGCCATTTGGCGTACCTTGCCCAAAAACCAAGTCGGCGCCAAGCGCTTCATCCACCACATCCGCCGCGCCTCACGGGGCAAGACCACATAGAGCTTGCCCTTGGCGGCCTTCTGGAGGGCTGTTTGGGCTACCTCCGCCGCCGACATCGTAGAGGCGTTCATCATCTTTTCGGTATGTGCTTTGACCGTATCGCCCCCACGGGCATACTGTGCGATGTTGGTTTTGAAAAACCAGGGCTGCAAGACCGTAACCCCAATGCCGAAGCCGGCTAGCTCGCTGTGTAGGGTTTCGGAAATAGCCACCACAGCGGCCTTGGTGGTATTGTAGGCCGCCATCCCCGGCGCACAAGCAATGGCCGCACAACTGGCCGTATTGAGGATGTGCCCCGAACGCTGCGTCTTCATCGTAGGGATAAAAAAATGACAGCCATACACTACGCCCATCTGATTGATGCCCACCATCCACTCCCAGTTTTCTAAGCCATAAGCCTCAAAAGCACCTCCATCGCCCACACCGGCATTGTTACAAAGTAGGTCGATGCCGCCTGCCTGAGCCAAAAACTCCTTGGCCACAGCAGCATATGCCCCCTTATCAGATACATCCAAGACATAGGTCAAGGGCTTGCCACCTTGGCTTTGGATTAGCTGCGCCGCCTTGGCCAACGGCTCGGGCTGTAGGTCGGCCATACCGATGGTCCAACCATCGGCAGCCAACTCCTGACACAAGGCCAAGCCCAGGCCCGAAGCCGCACCAGTAATAAAAGCACGCTTTTGGGGAAATTTGCGGGTAAGGGTATGCATGGTATCGTAAGGTTAATGGGTGTATTGTGTTAAACCTAAATACTTGTTCGTAATTAGAGGTTCAGCCCTTCGCTGAATATGGTGCGAATAATCATATTTTCGCTTTCTAAACCTCTTTCTTGAAACTTCAAAATACCGTTTTTGATGCTTTGTAGGCTTTTCTGAATCGCCTCAAAGCCCGAAAGATAAAAATAACCCACAGCCATACCACTAAACTCGCTTTCTGTGAGCAAGTGATTGACGTAATCAATCAGTAGGTTGTCCTTGGTATTATCTATGGTAGTTTTGCTCATATATTTTGTGTTTTATCAAGTCTCTGTTAGCAAGGCTCAGACTTTGATGACTTTCCAAGTCTTGGAGACTTGGAAAGTCTATTTGAAAAAACTTACTCATCTCCAATTAACAAATCATCAATACCTCCCAAATCTTGCTCTGACTGATGAAATAAAATATAAGCCTGTTTACCGCCAAACCATTCTAAAACCTCATCTCGTTTTATTTTACTCGGCTTATCCTGCAAAATCGTTTGATAAGCACTACAAGGGTAGTTGATAAAATCATTGGTCTTCAAGAACTGGAAAGCCTATAACTTGGAATGTTGGCAGTCTATGCAACTTGCCAAACTCCTCCAACTCCTTGGCCTTCTGTGCCTCCTCGACCAAAGGAAAGATACTCAGAATATAAGACAATTCCTCCAAATTTAAGTCATAAATCTTCGCTACCAAAGCATCGAGCTTGGCACGCAAATCAGACTTACCCAGCCCAAGCCCTGATTTGAACTCTGAACCTGCGCTCGTGGACAGGGCAATGGGCATCATACCCAGCACCATGGCGATGGTTATCATCAAAATAGGTCGTAAACGGAGCGTTGCGGCAGTCATCAATGCTTCATACGTCGGCTTACCTTCAGCTTTGAGTTGATTGGTAAAATCAACAATCAATATCCCGTTTTTGGCTACCAAACCCAACAGCATAATGATACCCATTTGTGTATATACGCTTATTGGTGTAATGGACAGGTTCAAAACAGTGAATGCACCAATGAGCGCCACAGGAATCGAGAATAAGACCACAAAAGGATACACAAAATTATTGTACAAGGCGACCATCAAGAGGTAAATACACAACAAGCCAATGCCGAGTGCAGAGAGCAATGCCCCAAGCGATTCTGCTTGCAGTTTGATGTCGCCTGTCCAGACGTAGCTTACATCGGCGGGAATGATGCTTTCGTCTTTCAAGAGTTCATCAATAGCAGCTCCTACGATTCCGGGTGTAGTGCCTTGGTTGTGTCCTGTGATGGTGAGAGAGGGCTGTCGGTTGTATCGCTCAAGCTGCGAGGGGGCTGTGCCAAGCGTGATGCTTGCAAACTGTGAAAATTTAACGGCTTGCCCTTGCTTGTTGATGATTTCCATATTGGCTAGATCATCGGGGTTTTTGCGGTCAAATTTATCTGCTATCAAGCGGATGTCATAGTTACTTAATCCATCTTTAAATTCAGCATCATCATTGCCATCGAATGCCGTCCGAAACGTACCGGCAATCATTCCCATATCCAAACCCAAGGTGGAGAGCTGCTCTCTGTCAATGCTTACATTCAGTTCGGGTGCACCGTCTTCTGCGCCTACTTTTACATTGTCCACACCGGGTATTTGTTGCATTTTGTCTTTTAGATTTTGTGCCACTACAAACAGCTTGTCGTAATCAGCACCTGTGAGTACAATTTGCAAGGGGGCAGCCCCACCTTTGATGCTTACTTTGCTTACTTCAGCATTCACGCTGGGCATTTTGGCAATGAGTTCATCACGCATCAAAAGCATAAATTCTTCGGTGCTTTTGTCTCGCTCTTTTTTGTCTACCAACTTTACAGAAATTTCTGATTTATTGGGCGAGCCCAAGCCACCGCCTACAATAGACGGCCCTCCGATATTGGCAAATACCGTTTTTACTTCGGGTTGTGAAAGCAAATAATCTTCTACGGCTCGGGTCTGCAGATTGGTGTTCTCAATAGAAAGTCGCTTGTCAAACTCTAAGCCTAAGGTCAGTTTACCTTGGTCGCCGGCTGCCACGAGTTCTTCACCCATAATGCCCAAGCTCATCATCCAGCCCAAGCCGCCAAAGCAAGAGTTGTATTTTTTGATGAGTTGGTCGAAGCTTCAGAAGCTTCTTCGGAATCAAATGTAGAAAATATTCAAAAGAAGACACAAAATATCCTCATAAAAATCTACTGACGAGGCAAGTCTGTGGAAGGCAAACGTTTCAAATAAAAAATCGGGGCTTTCATCATTTTTTTGGCAGACTTGGTCATGATAATTTGAGTAGTTTTTTGATTTTGAAGAAGTTTGTAGGGTGCTGATAGACATTCTATCAGGCCACATTACAATCACTTTAAAATTGTTGCAAGATGAAAACCCTCCTCCGCTTTCTCGCTTGCCTTTTGGGCTTCTTGCTTATTTTTTGTGTGCGCACGGCTTTTGCCCAAGACCTTGTGCTGCAAGGCACTGTAAGAGATGCCCAAACAAAAGAAGCTATTCCTTATGCCAGTATTTATATCAAAGGCAGCAATATCGGTACTGCCAGCAATAGCGAGGGCTTTTTTGTGTTTAAAGTGCCCGAAGACTTACAAAGCGGCATTTTGGTAGTATCTTATATCGGGCACGAGTCTTTTCAGATTCCCCTGCGCGCTGTTCAGAAGCCCGAGGCAATGGAAATACTGCTGCAAGAATCGGCCACTACACTCAAGGAGGTGAGTATTTCGGCGGCCTCTGCTGCCCAAATTGTGGCCAAGGCCTCTGAGCGTATTCCGCTCAATTATCCTTTGAGCAATACACTTTATACGGGCTTTTATCGGGAGTCGAACCTGCACCATCAAAAAGACAGCCCGGAGCGCTATTTTTATGTGATAGAGGCCGTAATCAAGCACAACAAGCCCTCTTACAAAAGTCCCCTGCCAGCGGGCGACATCAAGATTGAGAAAGTGCGCAAGGAGCAGTTTGTAGGTGATAGTACCAAATTCTCAAAATGGGCAGCAGGGGCTTTTACGCCCATACGCTTCGATGCCGTAAAAAAACGCTTCGACTTCCTCCGCCCCTCCACCCTGTCGAGATATACCTATACTTTGGAAGACTACACCACCTATCAAGACAGAGAGGTCTATCAAATCAGTTTCCAGCCTGCCCAAAAAAGCGCCGATTACGAAGGCACGATGTATATTGATACAGAAAGCTATGCCATCGTAAAAGTGGACTATCAGTACAGCCCCGAAGGCCTGCGCCGCGAAAACCAAAGCCGCAACTATACAGACCTCCTCCAAAGGCGCTTTAGGGTAAACTACCAAGCCCTTGCCAACAACAGATGGTACTTGCAAAGCCTGTGGCAAGAGGCCAAAGGCTACGACCGCAAGGCCAAGGATTATTATCGCTACCAAACCGAGTATGCCAGCACCCGCATAGATACCAATCGCTACGAGAAGTTTGAATATGCCGATAAAATACAGTTTGAAGAGGTTTTTTTGACAAAAAACGATGCTTATGACGAAAACTTCTGGAAAGACTACAACTTGGTGGCCGAAACCCAAAGCCTGAAAAGTATTTTGATTGATACAAGCTATCAGCTCAATATCCGAAAAGAACAAGAAGCAAACGCTTCTCAAAAAGCCACAAGAAAGCCATTATCTATCAGGTCGCTCTTTTCTTTTGATACTTATCTTTTGCAGGCGCAGGCGCAAAATGTACAGTTTCAATACAGCAACGCTGCCGGCAGCTTCGCCCTGAACGAAAGCCAAGATTTGCCAACTACCCGAGTGGCTTGGGGCAGCAGTTTTGGGATAGAAGTGGATGTTTATAAAGATTTTTATATTACCTTTCAGGGCGCTTTCGGGTTTAGTCGCGCAGGTTTCAGTGGGGTGGATTTGGGCAGCGGACATCGTTTTTTGTTGAACAAGCCGAAAAAACGTTCTATTTACCTGATTACTGAACTCGCTTACACTAACACGCGACTGCTGTTCAGAATCGCTGATTACAATAACAATAATGCCGAAAATATTGCCATAGAAGGTACTACTTTCGACAAAGAAACGGTGCGTGCAGAGTACTTGCAGCGACAATCGGCGCTCAAATTAAGATTAGGCTTGGAGGTGGAATTGGAGCGAAATATTCTGGCTTTTGTGCAAGTGGGCTATTTTATTCCTTTGCAAGAAAGCCATAGTCTGCTTTTCAGCGATAAAAATGAGTTTGGGCTGGTGGGTATGATTGGACAAAGGCGCAAAGAAGTAGATTTTGACAATCCGAGAGCCGCTGTGCAGCAAAACGGACAAGAAAGCAGGAATTTCCTCTTCAACAATTTGCTCTTTTTTAATGTTGGCTTTAAGTGGAATTTAAAGCTCCGACTTTAGCGCATGTATCATTTTATCAACTTTCTCAAAAGTTCTAGATTTTGGTTGCATTTCGCCTTTTGGTGTTGTGTGCTGCTGCTGATATTGCTTTATACTTCCGACCCAGAGGTGATTGTGGCCAATCTGCTTATACAAATTGTGGCTACGTATTTGGCACACCACTTGGTGGTGGACAGGTTCTACAAAAAAGGCCAATTCAAACACTTTCTGATTGCTTTTTTATCTTTTATTCTTATATATTCTGTGTTGATTTACTATCTGCTCATCTGGATTGACCTCAAAGACAGAGATGACTTTCTTTCGGTGCTGGTAGGTGTCTTTGCTTTTACCTTCTTTACTACCAGTGCCAAAATTGCCCGATACAGCTATTTCAAAGAAAAAGAATATGCCCGCGTGCAGATTCAACAGCTTCAGAGCGAGCTTTCTTTGCTCAAGGCGCAGGTCAATCCGCACTTTTTGTTCAATACGCTGAACAATCTCTATGGCTTGATTACGCAACATCAAAATGAGAAAGCCGCCGAAATCACCCTGAAACTCTCCGGCCTGATGCGCTACCTGCTCGAAAGCAGCAAGGCCGAAAAAGTGAGCCTGCACAAAGAGGTGCAGTTTCTGGAAGATTACTTGGCCTTAGAGCGCATTCGTTTGGCCAAAAATACCGACATTCGCTTCGAGGCTTCGGGCTTAGACAAAGAGGTTTTTGTAGCGCCGCTGCTGCTCGTTCCTTTGGTAGAAAATGCCTTCAAGCACGGCCTACAAAGTATTTCTGACCAAAATTTTGCGCATTTCAGTTTGTCTTTACAAGGCAATGAACTGTATTTTGAAGCCCAAAATTCTATCGGAAAAACCCTTGAAAGCCCAGCCCAAAGTGGTACCGGCTTGGCCAATCTGCGCAAGCGCTTGGCGCTGGCCTATCCCGAAAAGCACTTTTTGGAAATCGAAGCGCAAGTAAGTATTTTTAAAGCAACTTTATATATAAAGCTATGAAATACAGATGCCTGATTGTAGATGACGAGCCGATAGCGCGACAAATCTTAGAAAAATACATCGCACAGGTAGAGGCCTTGCACTTGGCAGGCCAATGCGGCAATGCCTTCGAGGCGCTGAATGTACTGCACAAAGAGGTGATAGATATTCTGTTTTTGGACATCAAAATGCCCACACTTTCGGGCTTAGACCTGCTCAAGACCTTACAAAATCCGCCCAAGGTGATTCTGACAACGGCCTTTTCGGAGTTTGGCGTGGAGAGCTACGAATACGGCATTACAGACTACCTGCTCAAACCCATTGCTTTTGAGCGCTTTCTGAAAGCCGTAAACAAGGTTTTGCTGCCCGGCCAAAAGGAGGCAGATACCGAAAAAACAGGCGAAAAAAGCAGCGAACAGGAGTTTATATTTTTTAAGGCCGATAAGAAAATCCACAAATTGTATTTCAAGGAAATCTTGTTTTTTGAGGGCTGCGGCAACTATGTGAAGGTATATACCGAGCAGGCACAGCCGTTGATGGTGCTGGAGAAGTTTGGCGACTTGGAAGAGAAGCTGCCCGCAAAACAGTTTCTCAGGGTACACAAATCCTTTATTGTGAATGTGGCGCATATCCAACAAATAGAAGGCAATACGCTCAAAATCAAAGATAAAAGTGTGAGCGTCTCGGCTACTTACAAGCAAAATTTGGAAAGCCTCTTCAACAGAAATCAATAAATATAGCTATCTTATGGCATCTATCAACAAGCGATATGGAAGCACTGAGAAGCTATTTCAATAATTTTATCAAACTGAGCGATGCCGAATGGACAGATTTTGAACATTGAAAAAAATCCAAATCTCAGACAGCGCCTTCCAATGGCTCAAAGCCAAATACCAAGCGATGGACTCAATGAATGCTGAGGCGTACCGAACATTTCTTTCAGAAGATTGTGAACTTCAATTCGGAAACAATCCGATGGTGAAATGTAACAATGAAATCATTGGTGGACTCAAGCATTTTTGGGAGGCTATCAATGGTTTAGACCATTCTTTTCTCAATATTTTAGGCAATGACAATCATATTGTGGCAGAGGCACTTATTGACTACACCCGCAAAGATAACCAAGTAGTACCACTTCCCTGTGTTACCATCATCGAGAGAAATGATGCAGGGTTGGCCTCAAGTATAAAGATTTTTATAGATACTATGCCTATTTTTTCGTAGCTTTAATTTTAAACTAATCCGCAATGGACAATCTCTTGGACAATGACGTATTTGCCAGCATCGGAACACAAAAATACTATGTGGAAGTACGCTGGCGCAATGGTACGCTCATTATGGACGAGCCCGAAAGCCTCAGTGGGCAAGACTTAGGCCCTGACCCTTATACTACTTTGTTGGCATCTCTTGCGGGCTGTACGCTTTCTACCTTGCGTATGTACATCAGCCGAAAAGAGTGGGATATTCCCGAAATCAGGGTGGCGCTAAATATGTACCAAAGCCAAGACCCCTTGCATACGACCATCAAAAGAGACATCAGCTTTCCGAATCTGATAGATGAAGACATCAAGAAACGCTTGCTGCTAATCGCCCAAAAATGCCCCGTTTCCAAAATATTAGAAAATAAAATTACCATCAATACCAGTATCTGAACATGGACGTACAGCAAGAAGACAATGGCAAAAAAGGGAAGTTTTTTGTTCTTGAAAATGGCCAACAAGAGGCAGAAATGACCTATACTTGGGCAGGCGACAGCCGCATTATCATAGACCATACCGATGTGGGCGAGGCACTAAAGGGCAAAAGTGCCGGCAAACAAATGGTGATGCAAGCCGTAGCTTTTGCCAGAGAAAAGGGCATAAAAATCATCCCCCTATGCCCCTTTGCCAAAAGTGTATTTGATAAAGTAGCGGAAATAAGAGATGTTTTATAAAACCCAATACGACCATGGACAAAAGTAACGTTACCAAAGAGTACAGCAATGGCGAAATCACCATCGTGTGGCAATCGGCCAAGTGCATCCATTCGGGCAACTGCGTAAAAAACAGCCCGGAGGTATTTCAGCCCAAAACAAGCCCTTGGATAAAACCCGAAGCCAGCAGCAGCGAGCAAATCATTAATACCATCAAAAAATGCCCTTCGGGAGCATTGAGCTACTACACCAACAAAGAAGAAAAAGAATAATATGGAAAGTTATAGCAATCTCATTGAAGCCATAAATGGCTGAAAGCGCAGGGCTATGTCGAGGATTTCAACCTCAAACAAAACTGTATCGAGTGCAGAGATGGCGCATACAAGGGTAACTTGGAGTATTTTCTGCTATATCTTTGTCTGCCAACAAAATTTATGCGTCTATAAAAAGCGCTGCTTATTTAATAATGCGGCGCTTCACCTTTCAAGAAATGCAAATTTTCAGGCGACAACAACAAGCGCTATCAATTCATTCTTGCAAAAAATACAGTTTGATGAGATTTTCGTCCCAAATATTTACTAAATTTGGGACGAAAAACCACAAGTAAAAACCACTAAAAACAGAAATCCTTATCAGTTTGGTGCAAAGCATTTATTTTTACCCAAATTTTTCCCCTTCAAAATCTTTCCTTAAGTTGCATACCAAATGTTCAGTATCTTATGTCCAAGAGCAAAACAAGCATCGAAGAAATCCTCCTGAAAAGTACCCTTGTCTTTCGGGCCAAAGGCTATTAGCGAACTTCTATGGCCGATTTGGCCGCTGCTACCGGCCTTACCAAAGGGGCATTTTATCACCATTTTGCCAGCAAAGAGGAGGTTATGAAAAAATCGCTGCAAGCCACTACCCTCTGGTTTGAGCGAAAGGTATTCGGCATCGCTTACCAAGAAGGCAGCCCCAAAGAGCGCCTCGCCAAAATGACAGAAGTACTTTTTGAGGCCTTCACCCGAAGCCAAGGGGGCTGTTTTTTCGCCAATACCATTTTAGAAACCGCACACGTCGAAGATACTTTCTTGGAGGAAATAGAGCATTTCTTCGGATTGTTTGAGCAGGCACTCTCCCACATCTTCCAAACGCAATACAGCAAGGGCTTGGCCCACCAAATCATTGCCGATATAGAAGGCTCCATCATCGTAATGCAGCTCCGCAAAGACCCGCAAATCCTCAAAGATGCCCTTAACAGAACTGCGGCAAGATTATAATTTTTTTATTACAAAACCTACCAAACGTTTAGTATTATACAAAACCCCATCACAGACAAACGCATCACCCAAGAAAACTTCCAAGTGCGCTGCGCCGACGGCGTAGTATTGCGAGGCATATTGCTCCTTCCCGAAAAGCCCAAGGCCGCCCTTCAGTTCAATGCTGGAACAGCCACCAAAAAAGAGTTTTATTTGCCTTTTTTAGAGTTTCTTGCCGAAAACAATTTTATTTGCTGCCTGTGGGACTATCGCGGCAGCGGCGATTCTATGCCCGAAGGCGGCCTCAAAAACTGCGATTTTACCTATTCCGACTATGGCCTCAAAGACATGCCCACCATCAAAGTATATCTCAATGAGCGCTTCCCCGGCCTGCCTTTTTTGTTTTTTGGCCACAGCGCGGGCGGGCAACAAATAGGCCTGATGCCCAACCTGCAAAACGTAAAAGGGGCTGTGAATTTTGCCGTTTCTACGGGTTATGCGCCCAATATGCCCTTGGGCTATCGCCTCATGTCCTCTTATTTTTTCTATATTTTTGCCCCGCTCAGCATCAAGCTTACGGGCTATCTGAAAGCCAAAAAATTTGGTATTATGGAAGATTTGCCCAAAAATGTGGTGCTGGAATAGCGGGCTTGGTGTGCCAAAAAAGATTACTTTTTTGATAAAAAATTCTATGGAAAAACGATTCCTTCGGGCAATTTCAAAAATTTCGACTTTCCCATACACGTCTTTTGGACGATAGACGACACCATCTCCAACGAAAAAAATACCAAGAACTTCTGGAAGCACATCGCCGGAAGTCGGCCTATTACTTTTCACAAAATCGTGCCTTCCGAATTAGGCGAAAAAAGTCTGGGCCATTTTGGCTTCTTCAAAAAGAAAATGAAGAACAAGCTATGGGCAAAGGCACTCGAAAAGTTGGAGGCGTTTTTACGCCAACAATCCCCCTCACTCAGCCTGCTCATAAGCCAAGGCAAAATCGCGCATTTGTGCAATGAGCGGCAGCGCCTTTTGGCCCTTTTCGCTCAGGCGGTACTCTACGCGCGGCGGCACTTCGCCATAGTTTTGGCGCAGCACCAAGCCGCTGTCTGTCAGGTTTTTCAATTCCTGAATCAGCATTTTCTCGCTAATATCGGGAATGGCTTTTTTCAGCGCCGAAAGCCGTAGGGCTTCTCCCGAAAGCTGAAACAAAATCAGGAGCTTCCACTTGCCCCCTAGCAGCTCCAAGGTGGTACGAATCGGGCAGCGATTACTTACTCGCAAGGCTTCTTTGCTCATACTTACAAAAAGGTTAGTACTACTTACTTTGGAAGGTACTGCAAATATACGGTATTTTGCAACACTGTTCCAAACCAGATACTTCTATGAAAAAGATTGCCCTTTTTGGTGCTTCCGGCAAAAGCGGCCAGCACTTTCTCACCCAAGTCCTTGCCAAAGGCTACCAAGTAAAAGCTTTGGTAAGGCAGCCTTCCAAAATCACTACAAAACATAAGGCTTTGGAAATTATCCAAGGCGATGTACTCTCTGCCGAAAAAGTAAGCGAAACCATCGCCGGATGCGATGTGGTAGTGAGCCTCTTCGGCCATGTAAAAGGCTCGCCGGCTTGGGTACAAAGCGAGGGTACTGCCCATATCGTAGCGGCCATGAAGCAGCACGGACTGGGGCGCATCATTTCGCTTTCGGGCGGCGGCCTGCCCTATCCCGAAAAAGACCAACCCAAATTTGCCGACAAGCTTATTCGCGGCATTATGCGGCTGGCAGTACCACAAATCCTCCGCGATGCCGCACGCCACCACGAGGTGCTCCGCGACAGCGGCTTGGCTTGGACGATTGTACGTGCCCCTCGCCTTACGCAGGAGGCTGCCCGCGGCCAATACCGTGTGGGCTGGGTAGGCGTAAATGCCAGTACCAGCATCGGGCGTGCCGACTTGGCCACTTTTATCCTCAGCTTGGTCGAAGATACGCAATACGACGGTCAAATGCCTTTTGTAAGTTATTGAAATCAGAAGAGGCTGCCTAAGTGGGTAGCCTCTTCTGTTGTTACCAGCCCCCTCCCAGCGCTCGGTAAATATTCACTTTGGCCCGTAGCTGTTGCAGCTTTATTTCGGTCAGCTCCATTTTTACGTTCAGGGCTTCGCGTTGGGTAAGCAACACCTCCATATAATCGGCACGGGCATATCTGAACAAATCGCCGGAAATAGCTACCGATTGGCTCAAAATAGCCGCTTCCTTGCTTTTGGTTTGGTAGCTGTCGGAGTAATTTCTGATGGCCGCTACCTGATTACTCACTTCCAAATAAGCCCTGAGCACCGTTTGCTGATAGCGGTACAGCACTTGTGCCTGTCGGTGGTGTGCCGAATAATAATTTGCTTTGATGCCCTTTCGATTCACCAAAGGTGCCATCATATCCCCCAAAAGCGAAAAAACCAAGGATTCGGGATTCACCAGCAATTGTGGCTGAAAAGCCTGCACCCCCGTAAAAGCATTGAGGCGAAAGCTGGGATAAAAATTGGTTTTGGCAGAGGCGATGTCCAACTGTGCCGCTTGCAACTCCCAAACTACCTGACGTATATCGGGGCGATTGTCCAAAAGTTGGCTCGGCACGCCCATTCGCAAGGAGTCTAAGCGAATGCCATGAAAAGCGCCTGCATTGCGCGGAATTGCTTTGGGGAAGCCCCCCGTAAGCAAACGCAAGCGATTCACAGCCAACTTCGATACCTTGGCCGAAAGCTTTTCTTGTTGGATGGTTGCCAAAGCATTTTTCTGGATTTCGATGTTTTGTTGTACTATCTCCAACAGATTGTCTAAAGCCAAAAGCTCATAGTAAGTGCCGGCTATTTCGGCGACCAAGCTTGTGATAACAAAGTTTTTGCCCTCTTGGCTGGCCATATAGCGGGCTACGGCGGCTTTTTTGGTCTTTGAACTCTATTTACATCGTTGGAAAATAGAATCCGTCTTTCGTTTTCTCAAACAAGTCTTGGGTTGGGAGGAGTTTTTAGTCCAAGACTGGGAGAGCATCAAGAACTTGGGCAGTCTTGCTTTTTTTGTGGGAGATTATTTCTATGAAGTAAAAGACCTGCTCACCAAAGACCCGCAAATTATTTGATTAGCAGAACTAGGTGGGGCAAAAGGCAAAGTTACCAGAGGTTATATCCTGAGAGGAATTGCTAAACTATTGGAAGTTAAACAAACACAAGATTTTTTTAAAGAAAAATAATATCTCACAAGAACAAGTGCAGGAGGTCTTAAAGCGATTGAGAAGACCAACTGATTTTTCCTGAGTCTCTAATGTATTATTTATACAACAAACAAAATACAAACTGTTTTTGCATTGGTACTTAGAAAGCAAGGCCGAAAAAAGCCGAGAAAACTGGTATCACCAAGAGATATGCACAGAACCACTGCCCTAAAACCACGAAGAACCCTGTTTTTTTCATAAAGCCCCCTCTCCGCTCGCGACGGCATCCCTATTACTAAATGGCTGTTTTCCGCTATCTTTGAAAAATACTATAAATTTCAAAAATTCTACAAATTTAATATTTGGCTTTTTTGTGTTTTTAGTTGTTTTTTGTTGATAAATCAAAGTTTAACGCAAGATTATTTTTAGTTTAGCTCATTTTTCGATATATTTGATGTTACCAACGCCGTCAAAATAGTACAATTGTCGGCCATTACTCCATACAACCGTTGATTAGCCAAACACACTCAAACACTGCGCTTTCTCATGACCCAACGTTCTACCCTCATTCCCGCCCAGGCACAAGAGAAGTCCGCCTGTGGTGTTGGTTTTGTGGCCAATCTCAAGGCCGAGTTTTCACACCAAACCCTCCAAAAAACCCTCTATGCCCTAGCCTGCCAAGAGCACCGGGGGGCTTGTAGTGCTGACGGCCTTACGGGCGACGGCGCCGGCGTAATGACCGATATTCCTTACGAGCTATTAGGCTATCAGAAAGGGACGATTGCCGTGGCCAACCTCTTTGCTCCGGCCAATACAGAGCAGCGCCGCCGCGCCTTAGGGGTTTTAGAACAGACTTTTGACTTTCTTGGCCTGAGTGTCATTGCCTACCGCGAAGTCCCTACCAACCCCGCTGTGTTGGGAACCGATGCCTTGGCACGACTGCCCTATATGGTACAGGCCATTATCCGCCGCCCCGAGCATTGCCGCACCAATGCCTCCTTCGACAAACTCCTGTACACGGCAAAGCAGTATACCCGTACCAAACTACGCCAGAAGGGCATAGAGGAGGTTTTCTTCTGCTCCCTATCCGCCAATACGATTGTATACAAAGGGTTGACTACTGCCGCCGACCTGCCCCGCTTTTATCTTGACCTCCAAAACCCGCAATACCTCACCCGCTTTGGGATGTTCCACCGACGCTTTAGCACCAACACCGTCAGCAGCTGGGACAAAGCCCAGCCCTTCCGGATGATTGCCCACAACGGCGAGTTCAATACCATCAATGGCAACCGTGCTTGGGCCGTAGCCCGTGAGCGCACCCTAGGGCTCTACAAAGGAGAGCTGCTTACTGAAGAAGGTATCAGCGACTCGGGCAGCCTCAACGAAATGTTCGAAGCACTCAAATACCGTAGCGGCATCCCTTATCTACGGGAGATTATGGCCATCCTGATGCCTCCGGCAAACTCTCAGCATCCTTTTTATGAATTCTGGAGCCGCACGATGGAGCCTTGGGACGGCCCCGCGCTGGTACTCTATGCCAATGGCCGCAGCATAGGCGCACGCCTCGACCGCAACGGCTTCCGCCCTTGCCGCTGGGCACGCACTGCCGACGCATTTTATCTGGCCTCTGAGGCTGGGTCTTTCGCCCTTGACGAAGCCGAAATCCTCGAAAAAGGCTCGCTACAAGCCGGCACAGGCATCAATCTGGACCTACGTACAGGCGAGCTGAACTTTACCGACCCCGGGCAGTCGCGCGAAAACTACGATGCCAAGTTTGACAAACGCACCTTTACCCTGCCTTATCTCAACATCAACACGCCTACCTCCTTTGCGCAGGAGCATCTCTTTGTATTTCAATACACCGAAGAAGAGCTCTCTAAAATATTGACCCCGATGATTGCCGAGCGCAAAGAACCTATAGGCTCGATGGGGGATACTGCCCGCATCGCTATTTTCTCAGACCAACCCCGCAGCTTATTCGACTATTTTTACCACAACTTCGCCCAAGTAACCAACCCCCCGCTCGACTACCTGCGTGAGCGCAATGTTACAGACCTGACCTGCTACCTAGGGCGACAACCTAACATTTTTGCCAAAAAAGAGCTGCTCCCACCGCCGGTGGCCTTTGCCCTACCCAGCCCTGTGATGAGCCTGGGGCAAATGGAGCAAATCGCACAGCTCAGCCTCCGCACCGAAGACCAAACCCGCATCTTGGTCAAAACCTTGGACATCACCTTTGAGCGCAATCTTGGCACAGTCGCTTTTGAGGCTACCCTCGAAAAGCTCGCCCAAGAAGCTGCCGAGGCCGTAGACCAAGGCTATCAGATTTTGGTGCTTTCCGATGAATCGGCCAGCTTCGAGCGGCTTCCCCTACCGGCTATGTTGGCGCTGCGCGCCGTCATTACCCGCCTCCGCGACGAAGGGCTGCGCCTCCGCACTTCTATATTGATGCACACTGGGCAGGCACGCACTACCCACCAAGTGGCCACCCTGATAGGGATGGGCGCGGCGGCAGTATGCCCCTACTTGGCCTTGCAGTGGGCACGCCACAATGATGATAAAAAACTACAAAAAATCAGCCCCGACGAACGCGAACAAAACTTGGTCTATGTCTACGAACAAGGGCTGCTCAAGATTATGTCCAAAATGGGCATTTCGACTGTGCGTAGTTATCAAAACTCACAACTTTTCACAGCCATCGGTATCAGCTTTGCCCTTATAGAGCGCTACTTCAATGGTGTATCGGCGTATTTGAGCGGTATCGACCTACCCCAAATCGCTCAAAACCTTCTCCAACAAGCTTGCCTTGCAGAAGAGGCCGCTGCCGAGGGGAAAATGCTCAATACCTACAGTTTCAAAGAACACAACAAAGGGGAAAAAGGCGAAAAACACGCTATGACCAATACCCGCTCCAAAATCATACATGATTTGGTACGCAGTACAGGTATCGGGCTAGACCAACCGGAGCTTTATCAGACCTATCTCTCACAGGGCATCGAAGCTGCGCCAGTCAGTGTGCGGCATCTGTTCGATGTCCGCCCGGATGCCTCTCATCCCGCTCCCACAGACTATCAGTCGGTTGCGTCTATCTTGCGGACTTTTGGCGCGGGGGCAATGTCTTTTGGTGCTTTGAGCGCAGAGTCACAACGCGACATCTTTTTGGCGATGCAAGAAATAGGAGGGCGTAGCAACAGCGGCGAAGGAGGCGAAAACCCCTATTACTACAGCGAAGGACTGAGTGCTACTACAAAACAAATCGCCTCTGGGCGATTTGGGGTCAATGCCCTTTATCTCGTTTCGGGACAAGAAGTGCAAATCAAAATTGCCCAAGGAGCCAAGCCCGGCGAGGGTGGTCAATTGATGGGGCTGAAGGTCAATGCAGATATTGCCCGTGCGCGCTTTGCCTCCGAGGGCGTAGACCTGATTTCGCCCCCACCCATGCACGATATCTACAGCATCGAAGACCTGCGGGAGCTTATTTATGAAATAAAACAACTCAAACCCGGTATCAAGGTCAATGTAAAGTTAGTCTCAGGTGCCAACATCGGTACGATTGCCGTGGGCGTAGCCAAGGCTGGTGCCGACATCATCCACGTCTCGGGTGGCGATGGGGGTACGGGCGCTGCCGCGCTTTCTTCGATGAAGCACGCCGGACTGCCCTGGGAGTTTGGTCTTTGGGAGGTACACCAAGCCCTTACCCAAAACGGCCTCCGCCGGCGTGTGGAGCTGCGCGTAGACGGTGGGCTGCATAGCGGCGATGATCTCATCAAGGCGGCTATTCTTGGCGCAGAGGGCTTTGAGTTTGGTAAATTGCTCTTGGTAGCACAAGGTTGTGTGATGGCTCGGATTTGTGAAAAAAACACCTGCCCCACTGGTATCGCTACCCACGATCCCCGTTTCAAGGCCAAATACAAAGGCAGCAAAGACCATATTGTCAAGATGTTGGAGTACCTTGCCGATGATGTACAACATCATCTGAAACGCCTACAAGTATCAGACTTGCGCCAACTTATAGGCCGAACAGACCTGCTTATACCCGCAGAGGGACACCTACCGCTTTTGCAAGAAAAGCAACTCAGTCTCGACTTTTTCTTGGCCGCTCCTTGCCCTTATCCTGACGATAACAGTGAGGCTGCTGCCGTCCCTACCGATGTCAGCCCCAATGCGCTCAATGCGCAGATTTTGGCAGATGCCCTAGAGGCTGTAGCCATGCAAGCAGATGTATCGCTGCATTATCCTATTCAAGTAACAGAACGCGCCGCTTGGGCGACGCTTTGTGGGGCAATCGCCTTGCGAGAGCACCAACAAATACAAAGCAAGTTTGATGAATCTATTCCGGCCATTGAGCCTTATCGAGGGCGCATCCGCTTGCGCTTTGAGGGCAGCGCTGGGCAAGGCTTTGGTATTTTTAATGTCCCTCAAATAGAAGCCCGCCTCTATGGTGAAGCCAACGACTCGGTCTGCAAGGGAATGTCGGGCGGGCGTGTCGTTATCAACCCTTCAGCCAAAGCAGGCTTTGCCCCCGAAGAAAACATCATCATCGGTAACGTAGCATTATATGGCGCTACCGGAGGCACGCTTTATGTACACGGCCTCGCCGGCGACCGTTTTGCGGTGCGCAACAGTGGCGCTACCGCTGTGGTAGAAGGGGTAGGGCTACACGCTTGCGAATATATGACCGGAGGCCGCATATTCATCTTAGGCAATACCTCTCACAATATTGGCGGCGGGATGACCGGCGGCGATGTGATTCTATTGGGCGAGAAGGAGGCTTTTGTCAATCAAGAATACCTCGCACGAACCACTATCGATGCCGATACCGAACGCGAACTACACGCCCTGCTCGAAGATTATTACGAAGCCACCGGCAGCCAACGTGCCCGATACCTCCTCAACACTTGGGCGCATACTGTCAAAAAACTACGCCGCTATGTCCCCAAATCTAAGGCGCTCAAACCCGAAATGGTCGCAACAGAGTTGGTCTAAAACATAGCATAGACTCACACCGCTAGATATTTTTCACGCCCCACAGTTAAAACTGTGGGCTAAACCTCATTTTACCTACAAATGGAGCCTCAGCTTGTCTCGGAGCTAGGGCTTCGAGCTACTTCTCCAAAAATATCCATTGGCGTGTATCCCAAGCCAATTTTGGTTAGGTATTAAAGCTTGTGGCTGTGGAGACACTGCCACGGGGAGGTGTTTTTAATAAGACTAAAAGCATTTGCTTTTGCATTATTTCTTGTTTGGCGCAATCGCTTTTCGTATTTTAGTGGGGTCAACAGAGTGTCGGAAATCCCGATGCTATAAGTAGTTGATGATGAGGTGAAAAATGAATTAATATAATCGAATGCTATATAGCTATAAAGATTATAGATTTTCATTATAAATCAATTCAACATATCTTTGAACTCTAAAACAACCTAAAATCGACTAGAAAATGGAACACAACAGCTCTTCAAGCACCACACAACACACCAATGGCGCAGCCAAATGCCCTTTTAGCGGTGGCGTAATTAAGCAAGCTGCCGGAAGCGGTACACGCAACAAGGACTGGTGGCCTAACAAGCTCAAACTCGACATCCTACGCCTCCACTCCAACCTTTCCAACCCCATGGACAAGGACTTCAACTATGCTGAGGAGTTTAAGTCTCTGGATTTGGCCAAAGTGAAGCAAGAAATCAACGAACTCATGACCACCTCTCAAGATTGGTGGCCTGCTGATTATGGACACTATGGCCCCTTCTTTATCCGTATGGCTTGGCACAGCGCCGGTACTTACCGTATCTCTGACGGGCGCGGCGGTGCCGGAGCAGGTACACAGCGCTTTGAGCCACTCAATAGCTGGCCCGACAACACCAACCTCGACAAAGCCCGCCTCTTGCTGTGGCCTATCAAACAGAAATACGGCAACAAAATCTCTTGGGCTGACCTGATGATTTTGGCAGGCAACTGCGCCCTCGAATCTATGGGCTTCAAAACCTTTGGCTTTGCAGGTGGCCGCGAAGACGTATGGGAACCCGAAGAGGATATCTACTGGGGCTCTGAGGCCGAATGGCTCGCCGATAAGCGTTACTCCGGCGACCGCGAACTCGAAAACCCGCTGGCAGCCGTACAAATGGGCTTGATTTATGTAAACCCCGAAGGCCCCAACGGCAAACCCGACCCACTCGCCGCTGCCAAAGACATCCGCGAGACCTTTGGCCGTATGGCGATGAATGATTACGAAACCGTAGCCCTGATTGCAGGCGGACATACCTTTGGCAAGACTCACGGCGCAGCCGACCCGGGCAAGTACGTAGGCGCAGAGCCCGCCGGAGCCAGCATCGAAGAGATGGGTATGGGCTGGAAAAATACCTTCGGCAAAGGCCACTCTGAGCATACCATTACCAGTGGTTTGGAAGGTGCTTGGACAACCACGCCTACGCAATGGAGCAACAATTACTTTGAAAACCTCTTCGGCTACGAGTGGGAGCTCACCAAAAGCCCCGCCGGAGCGCACCAGTGGAAGCCCAAAGGCAATGCAGGTGCTGATACTGTGCCCGATGCACACGACCCCAGCAAGAAGCACGCACCGATGATGCTCACTACCGACTTGGCCCTGCGCTTCGACCCTGAGTATGAGAAAATTTCTCGCCACTTCTACGAAAACCCTGAGGAGTTTGCCGATGCCTTTGCCCGTGCTTGGTTCAAGCTGACCCACCGCGATATGGGACCTATTGCCCGCTACCTCGGCCCGGAAGTACCCAAAGAGGAGTTGATTTGGCAAGACCCTATCCCCGCTGTGGACTATGAATTGGTCAATGCACAAGACATTGCCGGCCTCAAGGCCAATATCTTGGCTTCAGGCCTTTCGGTAGCCGAATTGGTGCGCACAGCTTGGGCTTCTGCCGCTACCTTCCGCAATTCTGATAAGCGCGGTGGTGCCAATGGTGCCCGCATTCGCCTTGCTCCTCAAAATGCTTGGGAAGTAAACAATCCCGCCGAACTGAAGAAGGTGCTCAGCACCCTCGAAAGTATTCAGGGTGAGTTCAACGCCAATGCCGGAGGCAAGAAGCGCATCTCCTTGGCCGACTTGATTGTGTTGGGTGGCTGCGCAGCCATCGAAAAAGCTGCCAAAGATGCCGGACACGACATCAGCGTGCCTTTCACCCCCGGACGCAACGATGCCAGCCAAGAGCAAACCGATGTACTCTCTTTTGCAGTATTAGAGCCTAAGGCCGATGGCTTCCGCAACTACTTCAAAGCCGAGGCACTCAATGCTTCGCCCGAAGAGGTATTGGTGGACAAAGCCCAGCTCATGACGCTCACTGCTCCCCAAATGACAGCCCTTGTAGGTGGTCTGCGTGTGCTCAATGCCAATTTCGATGGCTCACAGCACGGCGTATTTACCAAGCGCCCTGAGCAACTCACCAACGACTTCTTCGTGAATGTACTCGACTTTGGCATCACTTGGAAAGCTACTTCTGACGACCAGCACACCTTCGAAGCCCGCGACCGCAAGACAGGCGAACTGAAGTGGACCGGTAGCCGTGTGGACTTGATTTTCGGTTCTAATGCTGAGCTGCGTGCCATAGCCGAAGTATATGCCCAAGCCGGCGGCGAAGCGAAGTTTGTAAAAGATTTCGTAGCAGCTTGGAACAAAGTAATGAACCTCGACCGCTTCGATCTAGCCTAAGCCGCTATCGTTCGAATTGGACACTTGTACACCAAAAACCACCTCAATAGAGGTGGTTTTTTTGTAGGCTAATCTCCCAATCATCCACCAGTAGCGCTTGCTTTATTGCTTTTGTGGGCTTAATTTGCACGCTTTGCAGCAAAATCTTGTCAACAAATGGACTTGGGCAAACTATCCGAACCTCGCTGCTCCAATCTACGGGCTACTGTCAACAAAGAGGGATTTTTGCCAAAGCTAAAAATACACTGTGTTGATAAAAACTGCTGATAAAGGCAAAACAAAGACAAACCATTACGTATATCAAAGGGTAGATAGTGGCATCAGCCCTATCCAAGCGCTTCACTCTCCATACCTCAAAAAAACGCTCCTATGCAACAGACCATTTATCTTATCAGACACGGCCAGACAGAATTTAACAGGCAAAATATTGTGCAGGGCAGTGGTGTTGACGCTCCGCTCAATGAGTTGGGGCAACGGCAGGCAGAGGCTTTTTTTGAAACCTACAAGCACATTCCCTTCGACCGGATTTACACCTCTGCCCTTCAACGCGCAATCCAGTCAGTAGCTAAGTTTACGGCGCTAGGTATCCCTACCGAGCACTATGCAGGCCTTAACGAGATTAGCTGGGGAGTCAACGAAGGACATCCTGTAGACCCCGAACAAGACCGCTATTACCACGACATGCTGCGCTCTTGGCGCGAAGGCCGGGTCGATATCGCTATCCAAGGCGGGGAAAGCCCCATACAAGTACAGGAACGCCAGCGCCCTATATTGGAGCTGATTCGTTCACGCCCCGAAGACCAGAATATCCTGATTGCGATGCACGGGCGTGCGATGCGTATCTTGCTCTGCTTGATGCTCAACGCCCCACTACAGGAAATGGATAATTTTGAGCACCAAAACCTCTGCCTCTATCAGCTTGTCTACACAGGTAGTATGTTTCGGATAGAGCGCTATAACGACACCAGTCATTTATCCTTGCTAGAAGCCTGATTATCAACTATTAATACTAACCTTTCATGCAAAAAGTTCTGGTAGAAAAACAAGGGCCACTAACGCTTGTACGCCTCAACCGCCCAGCGGTACGCAATGCTGTAGATGCTGAAACAGCACAGCAATTGTTGGCTGCATTTGAGGCGTTTGAAACTGACGAAACGGCACGTGTGGCAGTTTTGGGGGGCGTAGGGCAGTCATTTTGCTCGGGCGCAGACCTAAAGTCCTTGGCGCTGGCCGACCCCAATGCCCCCACGATGGTGCTCAATCCCTATGGGCAAGCTCCACTGGGTGTAAGTCGTTTGCGCTTACAAAAGCCCGTCATTGCGGCCATTCAGGGCTATGCCGTCGCCGGCGGATTAGAGCTGGCACTGTGGTGTGATTTGCGTGTGGTCGAAAAAACCAGCGTTTTAGGCGTATTTTGCCGGCGGTGGGGTGTCCCACTTATCGACGGAGGAACAGTTCGCCTTCCGAGGTTGATTGGGCTAAGCCGCGCTCTGGATTTGATCCTAACCGGCAGGGCTATCGATGGGCAAGAAGCGCTGGATATGGGCTTGGCCAACCGTCTCGTTCCCGAAGGCCAGGCTTGGGATACGGCAGTACAGTTGGCCAAACAACTTTCGAGATTTCCCCAAAACTGCCTCCGCAATGACCGGCTCAGTGCCTATGAACAAGTAGATATGGACTTGGAGGCGGCCTTGCGCAACGAGTTTTACAAAGGTACACAGACCCTGCTCAGCCAAGAAACCTTCGAGGGCGCGCAGCGATTTGCCGAAGGGAAGGGACGCCACGGTAGTTATGAGGATATCTGATAAGGAAGCTTCCACTTTTAAAAAAAGCGTGGAAGCTTCTGCTTCATTATGCCCCTAATGCTTGGGCGATGTCTTGGATAATGTCTTCGATATGCTCCAAGCCTGCCGAAATACGTACCAAACCATCGCTGATGCCCACCATTGCCCGCTCTTCGCTGTTCAGCTTGGAGTGTGTGGTTGAGGCCGGGTGGGTGGCCGTGGTGCGGGTATCGCCAAGGTTGGCCGTCAGAGAACATAGTTGTAGTTTGTCGAGGAAGGCACGGCCTTTTTGCAGACCGCCTTTCAGTTCAAAGCTTACCAAGCCGCCTCCGGCACGCATCTGTTTTTGTGCCAAAGCATACTGCGGATGCGAGGGCAAGAAGGGATATTTGACAAAAGCTACCTGCGGCTGCTGCTCCAAAAACTCCGCCAAAGCCAAGGCATTTTGGCAGTGCCTGTCCATGCGCACACTGAGGGTTTCGAGGCTCTTAGACAAGACCCAGCCGTGGAAAGGCGAGAGCGCCGGGCCGCTGTGCCGCGCCAAAAAGCGTGCCTCTTGGATAAGCGCCTTGCTACCCAATACGGCTCCCCCCAACACACGCCCTTGGCCGTCGATAAACTTGGTGGCTGAATGCGTAACGATATCCGCGCCCCAACGGGCAGGGGTTTGGAGGTAAGGCGTGGCAAAGCAATTGTCCACTACAAGCAAGACCTTGTGCGCCCGACAGATGTCGGCCAAGGCTTCGAGGTCTATGAGGTCGAGCGCCGGATTGGAAGGCGTTTCTACAAATACCAACTTGGTTTTGGGCGTAATGGCGGCAGCAAAGCCCTCCAAATCGGCAATGTCCACATAGCTATGGCTGATGCCCCACTTGGGGAAAAGCTGGGTTACAATTTGGTGGGTAGAGCCAAAAACCGACCGCGACACCACCACGTGCTCGCCTTGACTCACAAAGGCAGCCATACTCAAAAACATGGCGGCCATTCCTGAGGCCGTGGCGATGCCATCTTCCGTACCTTCGAGCAGGCAGAGTTTCTGCACAAACTCGTCGTTGTTGGGGTTTGAAAAACGCGAGTAGATATTGCCCTCTTGCTCTTGGGCAAAAAGTGCCCGCGCCTGTTCGGCATCCTCAAACACAAAGCTGGAGGTGGCAAAAATAGGCACAGAATGCTCACGGTGTTGGCTGCGCTCGGCCTGTGTACGCACAGCCAAGGTTTCGAAATGGGTAGAATCGGGCTTGTGTTGCATCAAAAAAGAAGGTTTTATTAGGCATCCGGACGGATGATGTCGAAGCTGTAAGTGATTTGGGCGGTTTTTTCGAGGGTTTTGGATACAGAGCAATAGGTCTGCATCGAAAGGTCTATGGCCCGTTGGGCTTTTTGCTCATTGACATTCCCATAGAGCTTGAAGTGTACGTGGATATTGGTATAAAGCGAAGGCACGGCACCGGCCTCACGCTCCCCTTGTACCTCTACCTCGATGTCGTCGAGGGGCTCGCGCTGCTTGGCCAGAATGTCCACAATGTCTATCGTACTGCATCCGCCAATACCGGCCAAGAGCAGCTGCATAGGCCCCATTCCTTGGCTTTGGCGCTGCTCGTCAGAGCCTCGGTCTATGTGAATTTGGTTTCCCTCTTCGTTGGTGGCTACCATATGATAAGGCGCACTTTGACGCTTGAGTGATATTTTTACCATTGATTTTGTTGTTTTTGAATGTACAAAGACCCTGTCTTGAAATAACGCAAACTTACGCAAAAAGCGTGGTAAAAAACCTAAAGCAGGCAAAATCTATAGATTTTGTAGCTTTTGTTAAACCCTGTTACATTAGTAGAGGTGAAGCCCTAGAGCTTGTCTAAATTTTCAGCGCGGCACTCAAAACAGCTGATTTTTGCACTGACACTAGGCAAAAAGCGCAGGCCTTGTGTTTAGCCCACGATTAAAATCGTGGGAGGGCTACGACGAGCATTTTTAACGAAGTAGCAGCCAAAAAGCGGCGTTTTGGTGTCGATGAAGAGAATTTTAGACAAGCTCTTAAATCAGAGCTGTATAGCTGTTTGGCAATCGCGGTGCTTTTTGGGAAATATCCAACTGTGTGCCTTAAACCAAATAAATCTTGGAATCTACTCAGACTATCGAAACCCTGTTGGAGTTTCAATATCCTCCTATTTATCATCGTTTGGCACAAGACCAAATGCTAGACAACGGCACGTATGATGCCCACTGGAAGACACAGGTATTGTCCAAGCTTCTCGAAAAACCCCCGCTGTTGTCTCATACCTATGGTTTTGAGCTGATTCCCCTGTCGGAGGTGCTCGCTACTCACAGGGAACTGTATGACCCAGAAGGTTACGCCAGCATACACCCTGACTATCAAGTTATTCCCTTTGGTTATGGTGGCGAGGATGGCGGCCACTATTGTTTTTTTATGAATGAGCAAACCTCCGACGGGGAAGCTCCTGCAGTGTATCTAGACCACGAATAACAACAGTTGATGTATGTTTCGGCTAGCTTGCAGGTTATATGTTTCAGGCAATCCTGACATATATGGCACAAAGGACAAGGATGGAGCGCATACTCCAAACACACCTGTGCTATTTTAGCGCCCCCAAGCTGCCGCATTGCAAGCCCTCATACAATCGCCTTTGATAGACTACACGTGGACCCCACAAGACAGCTACTACTCCATCCGGGGCTTTTTGACCTTGGCCGCAAAACTCAGCTTTTCCACAGATTATGCCCCTACCCCAAGCAAGGAGAATGTTTGGGGTATCGGTAATAGGCGTAGAGCTACACAAAATAATTTATGTGGAATATAAGATGCCTTGAAAAACAACCCATGATTGGTGCTAGGCTTATGCTTTTATTGAGTAACGGTTACCCAGTGCTTTTTCTCCTTGTCAAACACATTGTTTCTATCAGGAAATTCGATAAATTCTTCTGTTGTATTTTCGGGCATATATTTGTCCACATTGCCCGTATTCAACAATTCGAGGAATAGTGTTTTTGCCTTTTTGGCTAGCTCTGGCTCTTCCATCTTAAATGTTCTAAAGACCTCTTCATAGGCCATTATTTTGCCATTTGTGTCAAGGCTTAATATGCCTCCAGTAGCAACCCTTTTCACTTTAAAGCTTGGTGCGGGACGTGATACGACAAAATAATATTGCTTAGTTTTGGGGTCAATGTATAAGTGTTCTAGTTTAAATCTAGTCAACTGCTCCGCGTAATACTCATCATAACGGCTATCGAATTTCTGCTCGTGCGTTACTCTTTTGGGGGGCTTAGCATTATATCGGACAATTTGAGTAAGCAGTTCCGTTTGTTGCTCCTTGTTGAGGTATTTTTCAGGCTTGGTACTAGGGTTGTTGGTGCAGGCTGTCAACCATCCTAATAATAGTACAAAGACGAAAGAAGGGAGATAATTCATTGCTCGATTCATTTTAAAAACACTGGAATGTTATTTTGTTTTTTAGCAAAAGACCCGCAGCAAAGCGGGTCTTTTCTCGTATAATCGCCTACTGTTAGAGTAGTTCTTAATACTGGTTTTCTCCTGGACGGAAGTCAGCCCAACCATCAGTCCAATCAGTAGTACCGAAAGCACCACGATAGCTTACATTTTGGAAGAAGCTGTTGTTTACTTTAGCATTTGTAAAAGCTCCACCACTGGCCAAAGTAGCATTGGCAGAAGTCAGGGCGAAGTTAGGGTTCTTAGGATAATTTTCGATAAGGCGATCACGTACAAAGTTATCTGTACGCAAACCGAGAGCGTTGTAATCAGGAGAAGCATCGCCAGTAGTGCCAATGTTGATAGCTTGGTTATTACGTGCAGCGGCAGTGAAATACGTTTCTACGGAGGCTGCAGTGTTTCCAGAACCAGCAGAATACATAGTAGCAGCAGCGCTTCCACTAGCAGCAATACCTACAATCACTGTGTTTTCGATTGCACCAGCTCCGCTAGTATATTGTTCTTCAGTAGTAATACCATCCAAACGGAACATTGTTGGGAAGCCTACCAATACAGAGTTGAAGATTGAAGTAGCTGTACGACGACGCAAGTGCATTGCGTGTTGATAATTGTTGCTGATGCTACGTCCACGTTGCTCACGGGGGCCATAAACCGTTACGTTAGAAAATACGGGGGCAGTGAAGGGAGTGTTGGTAGAGCCTGAAGCATCGTTATCACACTCGAAAGCGTTAGAGCCAGACTGGTCAGCAAAAGAAGGGTTACGCACTACCAAAACAAACTGCACACGTCCAGTCCAACCGAAGTCACAGTCCAGATCATCATCCCACATTGCGTGAGAAATCAAGTACTTGCCATCTACAGTGCCACCGAACCACTCAAAACCATCATCACCACCAAAAGATACTTGTACATACTCGATGGTTGTGCCACGACCTACACCACCCATTGTGAGTGAGTTGGTTTCGTTGTTTGGAGAAAGCTCAATACCAGCATACTCAATACGTACATAACGCATAATGCCTGAGTTTTCACCGTCAAATTCGGTGCTTTGGAAAGTTCCATAATTGATTTCAGGTACAATACCTTCGATAGTAGGTCTTTGCTGATTGGTGTTTGCACGGCCCAAGATTACTACCCCACCCCAGTCGCCACGGTCACGCTCACCCTCACGAAGGCTTGAAGTCATCACGATTGGATTCTGAGCAGTACCTTGTGCATCAATTTTGGCTCCTTTGTCGATTACCAAAGTTCCCTTTGTACGGCGTTCTCCCTTGATAAGTGTACCAGCGGGAATTTTGAGCGTTGCTCCGTTAGTAACAATTACTTGTCCACGGAGGAGGTATGTAACGTTAGCATCCAACTCGGTGTTGGTAGTAATGTTACCTTCGATTACTTGCTCACCGATGGGAGCAACCTCTTCATCCTTGTTGTTATTGCAGCTTGCTAGGGTCGCTATCAGCGCCAAACCAGCAGCAAATTTGAACATTGTTTTCATAGAAAACTTCATTGGGTTATTTGTTAAACATACTGATACAAAAGCTATTAGAACTGATAAGTCGCAGTGAGTGAGTAGAGTGCACCTCTTCTGAAAAGGAAGATGGGTTCATCCACTGCTAGATCTATTTTAGCATCGCGGTTAGAGTCTTGGTAGAATCTATATTTGAAGTTGAGCAAATCTTGAACACCAGCTCTCAACTCTAGTGCCTTGATTTTTTTGCCCACAGTCAAGTCGATGCTATGTCTTTGTAGTTCATAAATAGTAGGGAACTGGCTATCTCCCACTGTAAAGATTCGTGGACCAAAAACATTATAAAAAGCATTGAAACTCCATCCTGTTTTTGGATTTTCCCAGAAAGAGGCAAGGTTTACGATATAAGGTGATTGACCCTGCAAGGCTCTTTCACGGTCTTGGCCTCCTTGAATAGCCTCGCCTAGATCTACGCGGCTATATATATAAGAAGTATTGAGTACGAGCGTAAGGTATTTGAACACTGGAGACGATGCCATAATGAATTCTTTGCGTAGTTCTAACTCCACACCAAGGTTGTTGGCAAAATCAGCGTTGATAAAGCTGAATTGTTGCCCATCGGCTACCTGTGCTACACGTTGCTCAATAGGGTTGGTAAAGCGTTTATAAAAACCTCCTATAATGACCGTTTGGCTTGGCGAAGGATAAAACTCGTATCTGAGGTCGAGATTATCAATAAAGGCTGTGCCCAAATTAGGATTACCAACAATGTTTACGTCCTTGTTAAAGTCATAAAACAAAAAGGGCGCTAACTCTCTAAACTCAGGTCTATTGACAGTACGGCCATAAGCTACACGCATCAAGCTACGTGTATTGAAGTTGTATGCAATATTGGCAAAAGGCAAGGCCGCAAAAATCGGATTATTTACATTCACTGCCTCACCACTTTGGAGAGCGCTAGTGAGTGTTTGGATGTTATACTCTGCTCGGCCTCCAAAAGCAAGAGTCCAGCGGTCTAAGGGCAACTCTAAACTTGCATAACCAGCAGTAAGTAACTGTGTGCCTGTATATGTATCAGACGCATTGGTGCCTTCATCTAGTCGGAAGCCGTTGGTTCTGCTAATGTTTTCAGGAGCAAATATTTGGCTGTTAGGTAAACGTAGGAGTTGATCTTTGATTACTGGATCATCAAAGCCCGGATATACATAAGAGAAATAACGGGCTGAGAAATTACGAGCTCTATAATCTACATAATAACCAAGTTTCAGTTTCTTACTCTCTTCATCTGATAGGTTAGCGCCTAGCTTATGTTGATAGTTGAAACCGTTGCCTACTTGGATTTCATTCAAGCTAGAATAAAATCTGCCTGCGTCAAAAGGATTGGCGTTGGGAGGGTCAATCAAGACAAAAGTGCCCGGCTCATCAGTACTTTCCACACGACGGAAGCGGCGATAATCAGGCTCACTACGGTTGATATAATTTGCACTAAATACCCAGTTGATGGAGGTTCGGTCGCTAACTTCGTGATTACCTTCTATTTGCCCTGAGTAAATGCTGCGCGATAAGTAGTAATACGCATAGTTGTTGAACAACTCAGAGCGTTGGAAAAAATTAAATCCGTTTCGGAATGTGGTTTCGTGCTCACTAAGTTGGTTGTACATATTCTTGAAGCTCAAAGAATTATTGGCGTTCAGTCTTAGATTGAAATTGCTGATGATGCCCAATCTTACATTACGGCCATAAAAAGAGTCTTCAAAACGATACAGCTGTGGACTCTGGCCTCGTGAAGGCTCAAATTGTCCATAACGGTAACGCTCTACAGCCTGAAACTGGGCAGTGTTGGAATAATTAATCGCCGTTAGGTTGGTGGCGGCTCGGTTGAAAAGATTGAACTTACGGCCCATAGCAAAACCCAATTTCACATCAGGAGCGGCCATACTCTCAGTAGCATCAAAGTTGTTGGGTAACGAACGGCCAATATTTTGCAATTCTGTAGAGTTTCGAGACAAGTCTCTCAAATTATTAGGGAAAGTATTGGGGATAGACCTAAAGCCATTGTCAAAGCCTAAAACATCGGTAGCACTTCCCTGCGAAAAAAACGCCTTCTCAAATGTGGTATTTTGGCGGAAGGCCGTCCCTACCGATATCGTTGTGAAATTCTCATCTACGGTGTGTCGGGTATACATCTTGATTACTCCACCAGCAAAGTCTCCGGGATATTCTGCAGCCCCTGACTTATAAATAAGCATTCTATCCAACACATTGCTGGGTAGCAGGTCAAAAGAGAACGAACGGCTATCTATTTCTGTGCTAGGAGCATAGGCATTGTTAATCATCACTGCATTGTAGCGATCGCTCACACCACGAATCATCACAAAACGCCCGTCTACAATAGTTACTCCTGGCACACGGGTCATTACTTGCGCAGAGTTGCCATCGAGTGATTTGGCGATTTGTTCTGCCGAGATACCGCTCACTACTTGTTTTGCTTGACGGATTTCCTTTAGTACAGAAACCATCGAATTCGTCTCCCGTTCGGCGACCACAACAACTTCACCAAGGCTCTGTACGTCCTCTTCCAGAGAAGTATTGAGTACGGTTACCTTACCGGCCTCGACGCGCAAGCCTTCCATTTTCTTGGTTTTGTATGATACATACGAGATAACCAGGGTGTGTGTACCGACAGGGGCATTGTTAATCACAAAATCACCGTTGATGTCTGTAATTGTACCGGTAGTCGTCCCTTCTATGATGACGGTCGCGCCAATGATTTCTTCACCATTAGCCTCATCTACGAGCTTTCCGCGGATAGTGCCTGTTTGAGCAAAGCCATAAGCCAAGCTTGTACACAGTAATAATATTGTTAAAATAAACCTCTTCATAAGTGTTTGTAATGGGGTATCCTATTTTATGCCTGCAAAGCTAAGGCTACCCCGGCAATCGCTCAATGAAAGCACGGTTATGATTTGGTTAAAGGCTTTTGGTGAATTTCATCTTTTGATAACACAGACAAGAGGTTGGAAAAAGCTTTTTTAATCATTTTGCCAAATAAAAACAACAAACACGCCGGTAGGTATACATCCGGCGTGTTTGATATAAGTACCAGTGCAAAAATAACTTGTGTCTTGCTTATTGTATAATACCTTGAAAATCAAGTGAATAAAGCAAGTACGCGCTCAAAATCAAAAACTCATCACTACTTATCATAGGCTAGGCAAAACTGAAGCCTATTTTTGACCTAAACTTAACTTTCTCTTAAAATGCTGTTTTTTATCTCTACAATCAGGGCAAAAAACAGCTTAATCACACCAATAGCTGACACAAGGCCTCGCTGCGTTGTAGCAAATAGGGCTTTCTGCCGGCCAATATAGTCGATAAGGTATCGTCGTTGTAGCGCTGTAGCGTAATCAGTTGCAATCCTGTGGTACATTTGACCGTAAAGCCTGCTTTTTGGAGCAAGACCTGTACTTGTTCCAATCTCGATTGGTGTGGGTTGGTTGCTATGGCTAGCTGTGTGGCAAAGGTTTGGATAAAATTGACCGCCAGATTGGCTTCCTCACAGGCCTGCAAGATGGTGCTGAGCAGCTTGCTATTCATCAGTGCAAAGCTATCCGATTGGATATGTATCACTACCTGATTGTCTTTGAAGATAATATTAGGTACTTGCTTGTCAGAGGGCTCCTCGGCAATGCGTGTTCCGGCAGCCTCCGGATTGATAAACGAACGGACAAATAGTGGAATTTGCTTTTCGACCAAGGGCTTGATAGTCTTAGGGTGTATGACTGAAGCGCCATAGGTACTCATCTCGGCGCTCTCCCGATACGACAAGCGCTCGTACAATGTCGTATGGGCTACGCGTTTGGGGTCTGCATTGAGCACACCGGGTACATCTTTCCAGATGGTGAGCGATTGTGCGTCTAAGCAATGGGCCAAGATAGCACCCGTAAAATCCGAGCCTTCGCGCCCGAGCGTCGTGGTGTGCCCATCGGGTGTGCCCCCCAAGAAGCCTTGTGTCAACACAAGGTGTCCCTCTGTCAGTGGGGGGGTGAGCGCTGCGCAAATTTGGGCTTGGGTAGTGTCCCAAATCACTTTCCCCTCGCGCCAAGTATGGTCTGTACGGATTAGCTGGCGCGCATCCATCCACACTACGGGCAGCCCAGCCTGCTGTAGTGCCGCCGCCAGCATTGTTGTCGAGAGTAGCTCGCCATAACTTACCAGAGCATCGTAGGCTTGGTCGTAGACTTGGTACTGATGAATGTCTGCCGCCAATGCCTGTATCTCCCGATAATAGTGCGCCAGTTGGCTGTGTATCCCCTCGGAGGAGGTAAAAAGTGCCTCGGCCTGCCCTTGGTGATATTGATAGATATGCTGCCAGGCCTCTTGAGTCGGCTTATTGTGCCAGCAGGCCTCCAAAAGCACCTCAAAGGCATTGGTCATCTTGCCCATAGCTGACACTACAATGACCAATTTTGGGTTTGGAGAGTTTGTTTGAAAATGTGTGGCAACCAACTGCACCACATTACGCACACGGGCCGGACTTTCGACCGAAGCACCGCCAAATTTAAATATTTTCAATTCCATATATTCCGCAAAACTGTAAGACTTATGCCTGTAATGGCCGGTAACAAAAGTAGGAAAAAGCGCGCAAACCTCATCACAAACCCAGTCCAAATTGGTTTGAGCAAGGTATCTGTTGAAAACCCTTCGGAACCAAGAAAATCAAATTATATGAATCCTAAAATCTTGTAAATCTTGGTATAAATGCGCTTTCGATATCCTGCCCCAAAGGCAACCAGTAGCCCCATAGTTGCGTTACCATCAAGTGTGGCTAAGCCTTGTGTTGTTGGTAGGTGTTTCTTTTCTCTTTTTCCCTAACCCCATTTCTATGAAAAATCAACACGCCTTTCTCATTATTGACGCTCAGTATGATTTTTGCCACCCCAATGGTGCACTCTATGTGCCCGGAGCCGAGAAAGATATGGAGCGCCTCAGCCGCTTTATCAGTGCCAATGCGCCCAAGATAGATCATATCTGCATTACGCTTGACTCCCATCCGGTCAATGACATCTCGCATCCTTCGTTTTGGCAAGACAAAAACGGGAAGTTCCCCGCTCCATTTACCCAAATTACGCTAGCCGACGTACAGGGTGGCCAATGGACTCCGCGCTTCTTTCCCAAAGAGGCTATCAAGTATCTCGAAGAGTTAGAAAAACAAGGGCAATTCCCTCACCTAATCTGGCCCGAACACTGCCTCATCGGCTCGAAAGGCAATGCCCTTGATGACCAACTAATGACGGCGCTCGTAGACTGGACGCGCCAAGGCAAATATTACCAAGCCGTAACCAAGGGTACTTACCCGTTGACGGAGCACTTTGGGATTTTTATGGCGCAAATTCCGGTGGCTGACCGCCCCGAAACACAGCTCAACCAAAGCTTAATCAAGACGCTGGAAAACTATCAGAATGTGTATGTAGCCGGAGAGGCCAAATCACACTGTGTGGCAACGAGCATCAAACAAGCGCTGGACTATGCCCCCGGGCTGGCCAACAAAATGGTCATCATTGAAGACTGTATGTCGGATGTGCCCAACCTAGGTCATCTCGGCCAACCAATTTATGAAGAAGCCAAAAAACGTAACATTCGTTTTGCCCGCATCCAAGACATTACCCTCAACTAAAACTCGCCCAAAAGATGAGCCAATTCGATTCAATGGATTTCAACCTAAGTTTTAATAACTTTGACCCTGCCGATATTCAAGTAGACGAAACCATCAATGCTGTGTTTGCCATTGATGTCTCCCCCTCGATACAGGCCTATGTCAAAGACCTGAACCACGCCTTTAATGACTTTACAGAAACAATGCAGAAATCGCACGTAGCCGACCAACTGATGGTTTCTATGGTAGAGTTTTCGGAAAAGGTACAGGTCAAAAGCGGCTTTCAGCCCATCAAGCAAATCCCCAAGATGCAGTTCAAACCCCAAGGCCACGGCACCGCCCTACACGATGCCGTAAAACTGGGGCTAGAAATGGCACTTGACTACCGCCAAAACCTTGAAGCCTCAGGCGTGATGGCCAAAACCTTGGTTTTTGTCATTACAGACGGGATGGACAACAGCTCGCGCTTCAGCGCCGCACAAGTAAAACAGGCGCTGGGCGATATCCTAGCCAAGGAGAGTAATGCCTTTTCGTTTACAACCATCCTCTTTGGCGTGGGCAATGCCGCGCAGTTTGAGCAAGCCCAACAAGCGATGGGGTTGCAGCACTTGGCCAAAGTAGGTACTTCTGGAGCCGAAATTCGTAAGATGATTAATTTCATCAGCCAATCAATCTCTAACACAGCGGCCAATAACCAAATCAGTTTTTAACCCCAAAGCACATCATAAACTCTGTATAGATGGGCTTTCTGCGCCAGTTGGTTTCAGAAAGCCCATCCTTTTAGCAAAGCCCATTGTCAAAATTCCCTTGCCTAGTTCTATGAAATTAGGCTAAAACTATTAGCTTTGCATCAATAGTCTTTGTTTTTACAGCCGCATCTATGCGCCATTTTTGCGTTGATTTTGTATATATGTGTCAACGGTTGAGAAGCGCCCCTGAGCAGCTTTTCCCCACTTTGTATCAACCATTCTTGGGAGTGGTACAAAGCTTGCGTACATATTATCAACAACCTCACCCCATCATTGCCACCACGAAGTATATAGGCACCCAACTCTCTACAAGGTATTCCCAAGGATGAAGCGACTGATACCCTTTTTATGGCTTTTGGCAAGCCTAAACACCTTTTTGTACGCCCAAAGCGGGGGGCAGTCAGTGCTGTATAAGCTCTCCACCGAAAGCCTCGAAAACCTGATTCAGTCCAATACTGACGACTCTACCAAGGTGGAGGTATACAATGAGTTGGCACAACGCCATATATTCAAACAAGAACTATCTCAAGCACTCGAATATGCCCAAAAAGCGCTCAGCCTGAGCAACCAACTAGCCTACGAACAAGGGCAGGCGCAAGCCTTCAAACGCATTGGTACTATTTTTTATATCGAAGGCAACTACCAAAAAAGCCTAGAGTACCAAACGCAATCACTCAAGATTTTGCGCAAAACAAGTACTAACAGAGGACTGGCTACCACCCTCAACAGTATCGCCCTAGCTTATTGGAAACAAGGAGATTATGCCCAAGCCAAACAATATTACGAAGAGGCGCTGAAGCCTTTCAGAGAAGAAGCCCAGCCTTCGGAAATAGCCGCCGGTATTTTCAACAACTTGGCCGTATTGCACAAAGACCAAAAAAATTATGTTGATGCCCAACGCTGCTATCAACAAGCACTCGATATTCGTACGGCGCTCAACAACCGCCAAGCAATGGCTGCCTCCCACCTACAGCTAGGCTTGCTCTACACCGAAATGGCCAAGGCTACTGAAACGGCTTTTCATTTGGAAGAAAGCATCCGCCTCTATGAAGCACTCAATGACTTCAGGGGGATTATGAACACCTACAATGCCCAAGCGGCTTTTTTCCTGCTCGACACCCGCTACCCCCAAGCGCTCACCAGCGGTCGGCGGGCTTTGCAAGTGGCTCAAAATCTGGGAGATAAAGAAGGACAGGCCCGCAGCCACGAACTGATGGCCAAGGCCTGGGAAGGGCAAAACAGCCCCGCCAATGCCCTCTTTCATTATAAAGCCTACCTCCGCTTCAAAGAACTGGCCTTTCAGGAGCAGAAATCCCGTCAGATTGTCGAAATCCTGACCCGCTACGATACCGAGCGCAAGGAAAAAGAAAATGCGCTCTTGCGCAAAGAACAACGCATCAAAGACACTGAGCTGGCCTACCGCAAACGGGTTATCCGCAACCAAGGCTTGGCCGTGGTGGGAGTCAGCCTGACACTGATCTTGGTCGGTATTTTGGCAGTGGTGCTCTATCGCGCCAACCAAATTATCCGAAAGGCCAATAAGGTCTTGCAAGAACAAAAAGCACAGGTAGAGCTCAAAACCCACCAGCTAGAGCAACAAAAAGAGGAAATTGCCATCCAACGAGACCATCTCGAAGCCCAAAGCCAACACCTCGAAGAAGTCCTAGAAGAGGTAGGCAAAAGCAACCGGATCATTCGCGATAGCATCGCCTATGCCTCCCATATCCAAGAAGCAATGTTGCCACAACTGCGCGCCATTAAAGAAACTTTTCCTGAGTCTTTTATCTTTTTCCGCCCGCGAGATGTCGTCTCGGGAGATGTCTACTGGTTTCACGAGCGAGAATCGATGAGCATTATCGCTGCCATCGACTGTACCGGCCACGGCGTGCCCGGAGCTTTTCTGAGTATGATTGGCAATGAGCTACTCAACAAAATTGTACTCTTTCAGGGCATTGTCTCCCCCGAGGAAGTGTTGCGCCTCTTGCACCTCGAAATCCGCCGCACCCTAAAACAAAAAGAATTGTCTATCTGGGATGGGATGGATATGTCTATCTGTGTGGTCTACAAAGATAAGCCCATCATAGAGTTGGCCGCCGCCAAGCAGTCGGTGCTTTATGTCCAACAAGGAGAGCTACACCACGTCAAAGGCGACCGCCTCTCTATTGGCGGCATTACCAATACCGACGACGAAGTGCTCTATACCAAACACACCATCAGCGTAGACCAACCTACTACGCTCTACCTCTTTTCTGATGGTTATCACGACCAGTTTGGTACGCTCGATGGGCGGCGGACAAAGTATAAGCTACACCGCTTCAAGGACTTGTTGTTGCGTATCCATACCCTGCCTATGCCCGAACAAAAACAAGCACTAGAAGCCGCATTTGAAACTTGGATGGAGGGGCACGAACAAGTCGATGATGTCTTGGTCATAGGCCTGCAGTATGGCGTGAGCTGATTCCCAAAGACCATCTAACAACATTGCACACCAAGATTTTAGGGGGCATTCAAAAAACTGTCCCATTAATCGACCCTGTAGGTGGCTGATTTTGATAGCCAAATGATGTACCAGACATACGCCCCACGTCGCTAAACGCCCTAACGTGCTATAAACATTTCATCCCTTCGGGATGTGGAATACATACATCACCCCTTTACCCTCCTTGGAAATGGGTAAGTTATTTACTGAATAACCTCTTATGAAGAAACCCAAAAAAATTACGATAAAGTTTTTTCTCAACGAACATATCAAACCCATAGATACCCCCCAAGGGATTGCCTATCCACTCTATTGTCAGATTACCTATAACCGCAAAAACACCCATATCAAGTGTAACTATGGAGGGTACTACACCTCTATGGAGTCTATCCAAGAAACACAGCCCAAGCTATTGCCTTTTGAAGAATACATCTTTCGTCAGATGATGGACTATGAGGTAGGCCAACACGGCGAACTGCTGGATATGAAGGGCTTAGGTACAAAATACGACCGCTACTCAGTATCCATTCACGCGCTCTTCAGCCACCACCTCAAGGCCCGCCTCCAAAGCGAAACCCTTCAGGCACAGCCACAAGAGTTTGTAGAAGTCCTCAATTATCACAAAAAAACCTTGTCGTTTCAAATCTTGCTTCGAGCTGCCGAAAAACTTTTTGATGACCTGCCCGGCTTGCTCAGCCCTGAGTTTCACGAGGAAATCACACTCTACCAACACTATTACGAGCTATACAAAACCACACTCGACCAAGCCGAAACAGATTACGGATTCCCTCTCATCATTGATTGGGTAACAGGCACACACCCGCGCCAACTCGAAACCCTGCTCCAAACACGTTTTGACCAAGAGCCGGAACTTATCAAGAAAATGATGACGACCATCCACCGGCTCGTCTGTACCAAGCTAGAAATAGGACTGAGGCTCCAATAACGCCTTTTGTGGCGCTAGCGCTCCCCTCTCAGCACTTCCTGAAGTGCTTGCGCCATCGCTTGCGCTTGGGCATATTGCCAAGGCCAGCCTGTCAGCTTGAGCCGCCGTGCATCTGTACGCACCAAAATCAAGGTCGGGAACTGGCTGAACAAAACCCATGCCGCCGCCATTGCCGCCAAGGCGAGGCTGATTGTCAGCCAATGAGGATATACCACACAGATATACAGACATATACCCAACACCATACTGCCCGTAAACCACTCCCGGTGTGTTTGGAGGCGCACAGCAGAGAGCTTCTGCAAGGCCAAGGTTTCGGGTTTGCCCTTGACAAAGAGGTCTTTGCCTTTGGGAAAAGTCAGACTATCGGAGGTCAAAACACCAAACACATTCTGTAAGGGCGATATACCCACATCAGGTCGGGTGATGGTCTTGTCGTCGTTAGTGGTTGTAAAAACTGTCGTCGCTTCTTCTTCGACAGGCATCGTGATAGCCCCTATATCTTCCGGCTCTGGCTCCTCTTCGTGCGTAGGGGTGATGACCCACTCTATCGTTTGGGGTGGCTCTTGGGTATTGCGCAGCTCAAAAGGCGATACCGGCTCTTCGCCCGAAATAGCACGCGCAAATTGTGCCGCATCTTGGAAGCGCTTGATGGGGTTTTTGGCTGTGGCCTTATCAATAATCAACTGCCACCGCTCAGCTATGGCAGGATACATCATTTGTAGCCGGGGCAGCGGCTCATTGACAATCTTGAGGCTGATGTCAAACTCCGACAAGTTGCGCGAATATGGGCACTGCCCTGTAAGCATCTCAAACAATGTTACGCCCAAAGAATAAATATCACTGCGTCTGTCTACCGAGTGAGCGCGTATTTGCTCTGGGCTCATATAGTAGAGCGTACCCATCTTGGTGCCGGCTTGGGTGAGGTGGTGCTCTGAGCTGCCTGTGATTTTGGCAATCCCAAAGTCCAATACCTTGACTTGGCCTTGGGTCGTAATCATAATATTGGACGGCTTGATGTCGCGGTGTACAATGCCTTTTTGGTGGGCATAGGCAAAGGCTTCAAGCAATTGTTCAAAAAAATAAACTGCCTTACTCTCCGGAATAGGTCCCGAAAACCGGCTGATGTATTGGTCAAGCGCAAGTCCTTCTACATACTCCATCACGAGGTAAGCCGTAGCCTCCGTCTCGACATAGTCGTAGAGTTTGACAATATGGGGGTGTTCCAAATTGGCCAACACTGCTGCTTCGTTTTCAAATCGCTCACGGATAGCAGGATTACTAAAAAAACTGTGACTCAGCTCCTTAATAGCCACTTTCCGGTCGATGCGCTGGTGTACGCCAAGGTATACCTTGCCCATCCCCCCTTCGCCCAATATTTGCAAGAGTTGGTAATGATGTATGGATGGTAATGATGGCATAGGCGCATGCCCCAACAACAGTTGGGTTTTAGGCAAGGTTTTGGTTCAACAAATACAGCGGATTGGGGCAGTTTTGGAGATATGCCTCTGCTTGGTCAGCAGCCACCACCCCGGGATAATCTCCCTCCAAACCATCGAGAGATACCATAATTTGGAGGTGCAGGTGTGGAGTCCAGCCTCCGTTTTCGCTCATATCGCCCAACCGACCTATGGCCTCGCTACGCTTAAAACCCTTGTATGGACGCAATGAGGCTAGCGAATTTTTGCTCAAATGGCCGTAAAGCGTATAAAAATCAACCCCTTCGATACGGTGTTCTAGGATAATCACCCCTCCATAATCTCCCAGAGCCGGCCTAAACGAGAAGCTGTGTACTTCGGCCTCCCAAGGGCTGTATATCTCTGTTCCGGGTGGCATCCAGATGTCTATACCCAGGTGTATGGAGCGATAAGTTCCGTCGGGCTGTCTAAACAACGGGCTGCGCTCATACATCCTGCGCCTTTCGCCATAGCCGCCAAAGGCGGCCCAAGCCTGATTCTCTGTGATTTGAGTAGTAATGTAGGTTTGTAACGCCTCTGAGTCAAGCGTATCAATACCGGCCTGCTCAGCCGTATCCATAGCAAAGGGCAATAGGCGCTTTTGGTCTTTGTCTAATGGTACTGGACAGTAAAAAGCGGCTTGGTATCTTTGGAGTATTTGATGGACTTTCTGAGCTTTGGTCATGGGGTTTGCGCAAATGAGAAAGGTTCGATGGGGCTTAGCCACGAAATTAGTGCAAAAAATCAAAAATCTTTGAAATAATGCTGCTGAAGGGCAAATTTTTCTTTCAACTGCATCGCCCGCTCCATCACTTGAGCGCTTTTGTCGGCTATCATCACCCCGGCAGTTTGGTCTTGACCTTGGGCATTTTCCCAATCCAACAAGCGCAGCCCAACAAAGTAAATCTTGAGCAAGCGCTTGGGCGAAGCCTCTACCGGCGTATTGCCCTCACTGTAGAAAATCAGGGCTTCGTCATTGTCAAAAACAAACTCCTCATACCGCAACAGCCCCTCCCGCTCCTGCCGAATCATCACTGCCCTGAGCAAGGTGGTGCCGGCATCGGTATAGCTAAAAAAATAGCGCTCGTGGCTCTGTACCCACTGGCCAGTTTCGGGAACGCGGTTTTTGAAGGTATTGAGTACTTGCTCATAAAGATAATACTCTTCCCGGGTGATTTTCTGCCGGATGTATTGGTAATAATCTTTCACAAAGCGCAGTTCGCCCTCTTGGACACCGGCACTTTGGGCCATACCCAACTCCACCCCCATTATCAGCCACAAAAACATCCACTGGCTTATCCACACCAGCAAACATAAAACAGGCTTGGCACTCCTCATAAAAAGCAAAAACATAGGTTTAGTATCAACCAACAAAGCTACACTTTTTAGGCCAAAGCTTTTTGTGTTTGCGCCAAAAAGCCTATATTAGAACTTCGAAATCGAAACAACGAACGTTGTCCGCAACCCTATTTGTGGCTTTGATAGCCTACAAATATCAGATTTAATGTACTCATAGTCAGTTGACTAACTAACGGCGGCTAAAAAAAACACCGCTTAATTGTTGGACAAATGTTTGATTATATTGCTTTTAATCTATTTCTTTGCAGTGTTTTTTTAAGAACTAAAACTGGTACATACAATGTCTGACATCGCACAACGAGTTAAGAACATCATTATCGACAAATTGGGAGTGGATGCCGCAGAGGTTACTCCTGAAGCAAGCTTTACCAACGATTTGGGCGCTGACTCACTCGACACCGTAGAGCTTATCATGGAATTTGAAAAAGAATTTGAAATTTCTATTCCTGATGACCACGCCGAGAAAATCGGTACTGTAGGAGATGCCATCTCTTACCTTGAAGAACACGTGAAGTAAACCGTTACTCCTCCATGAACCTCAAACGCGTTGTAGTAACCGGGTTAGGCTCACTCACACCGATTGGAAACAATACCCCTGCCTTTTGGGAGGGGTTGCGTAACGGAGTGAGTGGTGCCGCACCCATTACCAAATTTGACCCTGAGAAGTTTAAGACACAGTTTGCCTGTGAGCTCAAAAACTTTGATGTCCATAACTTTATGGACAAGAAAGAAGCCCGCAAAGTAGACTGGTTTGTCCAGTATGCCTTGGTAGCCGTAGATGAGGCTGTCCAAGACGCACAACTTCCCCTCAACACCATCAACAAAGATCGTGTGGGGGTTATCTGGGGGTCGGGCATTGGCGGCTTGCGAACCTTCCAAGAGGAAGTAATGGCTTTTGCCCAAGGCAATGGCACGCCCCGCTTCAACCCATTTTTTATCCCAAAAATGATTGCAGACCTTAGCGCAGGGCATATCTCTATACGCTATGGTTTCCGTGGGATGAACTTTACCACCGTCTCGGCTTGTGCTTCGGCTACCAATGCCTTGGTAGACGCTTTCAACTACATACGCCTCGGGAAGGCAGATGTGATTGTAAGCGGAGGCTCTGAAGCAGCCGTTACTGAGGCCGGTATTGGGGGCTTCAATGCCATGAAAGCGCTTTCAGAGCGTAATGACAGCCCCGCAACGGCTTCGCGCCCCTTTGATAAAGACCGTGATGGCTTTGTCTTGGGTGAAGGCGCAGGAGCGCTCATCCTCGAAGAGTATGAGCACGCCAAAGCCCGTGGTGCTAAGATTTATGCTGAAATCATAGGCGGCGGAATGTCAGCTGATGCACACCACATCACTGCCCCACACCCCGAAGGCATAGGCGCTACCAATGTGATGATTGACGCGCTGCGCGATGCGCAAATTCAACCCGAAGCCATTGATTATATCAATGTACACGGTACTTCTACTCCGCTAGGAGATGTGAGCGAAGCACAAGCCATTGAGCGCGTTTTTGGCGAACACGCCTACAAGCTTAATATCAGCTCCACCAAGTCTATGACAGGGCACTTGCTCGGCGCTGCCGGAGCCGTAGAGTCGATTGCGTGTATCTTGGCGATTCAACACCAAATGATTCCGCCTACGATTAACCACTTTGCCGACGACGAAAGCTTCAATAGCCGCCTCAACTTTACTTTTAATACCGCCCAAGCCCGTGAGGTGCGTTATGCACTGAGCAATACCTTCGGCTTTGGAGGGCATAACTTCTCTGTCATCTTCAAAAAATTGGATGAGTAATGTGCTTCTGCTAGTCAAAAAAATAGCGCAACTATTCAAACGATATACTCCTGAAGAAAAAAGGCTTAGACTCACCATCCAACAGTTGGTGGGTTTTAAGCCTTTTAATCTATCGCTCTACCAGCTGGCCTTGCGGCATACCTCAGCTTCCAAGGTCAACGAAATAGGCATGCGGGAGTCTAACGAAAGGTTAGAGTACCTCGGTGATGCTGTTTTGGGCGCTATTGTAGCCGAGTATCTCTTCAAACGCTACCCATTTCGCGAAGAGGGCTTCCTGACCGAAATCCGCTCCCGAATCGTCAACCGCGAATCACTCAATGAAGTCGCACGCAAATGTGGGCTGATGGCCCTGATAGAGTTTGAGGGCAGCCGACGGCATTTTTCTCATAAATCTATTGGCGGCGACGCGCTCGAAGCCCTCGTAGGCGCTGTATACCTCGATAGAGGCTATCAAGGCGCACGCACTTTTGTGGTAGAGCGTATCCTACAAATCCACCTCGACTTGGATGAAGTAATAGAAAACAACAAAAACTTCAAGAGCTTGGTGATTGAGTGGGCGCAACGCGAGAACAAAAAACTGCGCTTCGCCATCATCTCCGAAAAAGGGCAAAAACACCAGCGAGAGTTTATCGCTGAAGTCTATATCGACGACCAACCCATCGCCACAGGCAGTGGCTTTAGCAAGAAAAAGGCAGAACAAGCCGCTGCCGAAAAATCTTGCGAAATACTCAAAATAGGCTGATTTTCTGAGTCTCCACTCGCCTAAGGGGCTTTTTTGTAGTTATTCCGCCTACAGAAAAGCTCCTATTTTATTACCCCAAAATCGCTACTTTTATCGGCTTTTGCCAATAAAATAAACAATCTATCATTCAGGCACTTGCCTTGATGCCTCAAAAAAAGGCGCACAAGTCGCTTTGTCTTTGATAGATTATGCGTATATTTGTCTTACAATGTTACCTCAATAATCGTTTATTTGTTACCTTTTCAATGTTTCTAACTTAATTGCCATTGCCTATGCCACAAGTTTGGTCTGCTCCTTTAAAAACAGCCTACGGATTGCTCACAAAATTAGCAATTCCTAGCCCCGTACCCGAATCCTCAATGCACGCGCTGCCCTCAGAGCCCGCTCCTATGCCCGAAAGTCCGGCCAAGTTGCGTATCTCGATGGATGAGCTGTCTTACATTTCCGATGCATTATTGGTCTATAGCCAATATCTTCGGCAGCATGCGCAACATCAGCGCCTGCCACACGTACAAAAGTTAGACAAAAAGATTTTTGACTACCTAAGTTACTACGAAGAGTCTACACAGGCTTAGCCTGTATGGGTAGGTTTGGGCACCGTTACTGCCGTTGGCAGTCGATTCTCTCACCTAAACCCCCACTTATGACTCCAGAAGAGCAAGCTCAATTGGCGGCTCTCGAACAGCAGCTCAGGGCTTTCTTAGAAAGTTTTAGAGCCGATGTACAAGCCATCAAGCAGCAGATGCCGCCGCCACGCACTTCGTTACCGTTACAGCACCCACATCAGCCGCACAGCCTGCCGCCTTTGGGCAAATGGACTGCGGACGAGTAAAACATCAGCCCTCTGCACCGCAGGGGGCTTTTTGCTGTTATTGCTGCGCCTTCAGTGCCTCTATCTGCTTGCCGATAGCCTCGGCCTCAGCCGCTTTAGCATCGGCAGCCTTGCGGTCGGTATGGGAAAGCTTGTGCGACTCTTGCATCAAGCGGCTATACTGCGCTTGTAGTTTTTCGATGGGCGATTTTTTCTTGAATATTCCAAACATAAGTATCTTGGGCTTTTGGTTTATATAACATCTAAAAACCCAACTTCTATGTTCCGACAAATGTTTTGGTACTGCCTCAGTCTGTGTTGTCTCTGCTGGAGTGGCATCAGCCCCACCCCTGCGCCTAACCCTCTGGCACAAAAGCTGGTACAAGCTTACCCCGATTTTTTATTGCGAGTAGAAGGAAACGAACTCATCTGGAAAGATGGTACCCGGATGTTGATTGACGACGGGCGAAGCAAAAGTTTTGAGCAGCGCCTAGCCAACGCCGACCTCAAAGACCAGCTCTCACAAACCTACCCCAAAGGATACCCCTATCCTACCCCTGCCCTCAACCAAGACCCCGGACGGATACGATGTGAAGCTTTTTTTAGGAAAATGTATGGCGCTAGCGAGCAAGCCGTGCGCCAACACCTCGTGGCTGTGCGCTGGTTGCCTTCTAGCATCAACAAAACCTTATATGTAACCCAGCTCAACGGAGTGGCCGAGAAACTACAAGCTGTCGCCAATATACTCGACAAGCGCCCTCACCTACACCCATACCTCAACAACCCTGCGGGTACATTTAACTGGCGTTTCGTCAGCGGCACACAAAACCTCAGCACCCACAGCTTCGGCATTGCCATTGATATCAATGTCAATTATTCGGACTATTGGCAGTGGGCACCCAAAGGCCAAGCACTGGTATACAAAAATCGGATTCCTTGGGAAATTGTGGAAGTCTTTGAGCAACACGGCTTTATATGGGGGGGCAAATGGTATCACTACGACACCATGCACTTTGAGTATAGGCCGGAACTGTTATAATTTGGTCGAAAAAAAATTAGTTGTTTTTTGGTTTACCGATATTATTTGTACATTTGTCGAATAATACGCAACACTCACCGAAAATATCTCGTACAAACCTATATACCAACAAGACAACCGTTATGAGAAAGTTCTTTTATTTCATCTTACTCGCCGGCTTGGTATCAGCCTGCCAAAGCGGCGGAGAAACCAACGACAAAGACGCAACATCGGGCTTGAGTGAGGCCGGCGCAGTGTCTTGTTTGGCCAATCAACAATCCAAATTAGAGCAATTGATGTCCAAGTCGTTTGTAGGCCAGTATGTCAGCCTAAGTGAAGACGCAACACTTAACACCTCTTCACATCAAGGTCCGCAAAATGGATATCTCAATAAAGCTATTTGGACTTGGACTTTGGGGGAGCGTACCGTAGAAGGGACGGCTGGCGTACGCTGGCGCGAAACAGAAAGTGGTTTTTTGGGCATCAGCGGGTTTACAACCTTTGTAGAAGGCTCATCTGTTGATGGTTATGATGGCGCAAGCGCCGCAGAGTATCTGTCTTTATTGTATCGGACAGAAGAGCGAGTGGCCGTGCGCCCGGTAGCACAAAACGATGATCTCCTCAGCCCACAAGAACGTGAAATAGCCAAAGGCCTAGAGAAACAAATCAGCTATAATACCAAGATTTTGGATGTGCCCGAGGTAGGCGATGCAGCTCGATGGGATGTGCTCAATAAGACACTCTTGGTAGCCCATAAAAATGTACTCTTTGGCATTCGCTCGCAAGTTGAAGCCGATGAGGAAGCCAATATAGCCCTAGCTGTGAAGATTGCTAGAGATTTGCTTAAAAAATGCCATTAAAATACCTCCCATCCACAACCGGCTTTTCTTTTACCAGCTATCTACTTATTCGACCTTTATAAACAGGTGTGTGTTTATATACCCGGAGTTCCGACGCCACTTGGCGATCGGAACTTTTTTTGTGCCTGCGGTTAGGTAGCCCCTAAAAAACAGCCAACGGCATCAACAATCCCTAAACAGGCGTAGGGAGAATATTAGTTTTGAATAGCTTGATAGCAATGGCCAGCAAGATGATGCCAAAGACCTTGCGCAGGATATTAAGCCCTGATTTGCCCAGCCGCTGCCCAATAGGTTTGGAAAGCTTAAGCACCAAATACACAAACAACAGGTTGACGACTACCCCCACCATCACGTTGGCTTGCTCATACTCGGCTTTGAGCGAGATGAGCGTAGTCATTGTGCCGGCTCCAGCAATGAGCGGAAAAGCCAAAGGAACAATCGTAGAAGTACTTTGCTCTTCGGCATCTTCTCTGAAAAGTGTGATGCCCAAGACCATCTCGATACCCAAAGCAAAAATAATGATAGAGCCAGCTACGGCAAAGGAGGCGATATCAATCCCAAAAAGCTTTAAAATAGAATCCCCCAAAAACAAAAAAACAAACATCAGTACCCCCGCCACAATGGTCGCCTTCTCTGATTCAATATGCCCTTGGCGCTTCTGGATGTCCAAAATAATGGGGATAGAACCCAAAATATCAATCACCGAAAAAAGTACTAGAGATACCGACATAATCTCTTTGAAGTTGAACATATCCAGCATAACTTAATTTTGTGCTAACTTTGCTTATATTATTGTTTTTAGTTGTGCGCTTGGCGCAGCACAAATATAATGGTTAATTATCGGAATGGCTCATTGAGCATCCAAATACCCCCTGTATCACACTCAAACCCTATAAAAATATGAATATCGGAGACCGCGTACGCCTTTTACACGGGCGCGAAGAAGGAGTTATCACCCGCTTGATAGACCCAAAGCTGGTAGAAGTAGAAATAGAAGATGGTTTTACGATTCCTGTACTCAAAACCGAACTGGTAACCATTGCCAAAGAAGAAGGAGAGCGATTTGGTACACCCAACAAAGAAGCCAGCAGCCCTAAGGAAGCCGCCAAGCCTCAGGTAATGAGCCAAAAGGGCTTTTATGCGGCTTTTGTGCCTGTAAATGATAAGCAGCTTTCGCTATACCTTATCAATAATACGGATTATGACCTCTGCCTGAGTGTGTCCGAAGAACGTGATAGCCTACACAATGGCCTCTATGCAGGCGTTTTGGGTAAACGCAAAACCCAAAAAGTACACAGCCTCTCGCTCGACCAGTTTGAGCAATGGGGAGTGTTTGTTTTCCAAGCACTTTATTTTGCTATGGGCAAACATCAACACAAAACCCCCTTTTATCGCAAGCTCAAGTGTAAGGCCAACAGTTTTTTCAAGAGCAAGAAAGAAGCACCTATCTTGGGTAAGCAGGCCTATACCCTACAGCTCGACCGTGAGGATAGCCCTTGGCAAGTGCAGGTAGACATACAGGTACACCTTAGCGATGAGGAAGCCCCAACCCAACCAAGCGTAGACCCCATACGCCTAAGAGAGCAACTGTTGGCTCCCAATAGCTTGACTGATGAACTGGTAGTCCCTCAGAGTAGCTCCAAAGCCGCCACACACAATCTCAAGGAGGTTGATCTCCATATCGAAAAGTTGACACCACACTACGCTAAAATGAACAATGCGGAGATGCTGACCCTACAGCTCGATACTTTTGAGCGCTACCTAGACCAAGCCATTGCTGCCGGAATAACAGAGCTGGTTTTCATACACGGTGTAGGCAACGGCAAACTACGTCAAGAGATTCACCGCCGCCTAAGCAAGCATCCTCATATCCGCCATTACCAAGACGCAAAGCGCGAAAAATTTGGCTATGGCGCTACTTTAGTGGCTATCTAGTGAAATAGCGCCTTTTGGCCGCAGACCTATAAGGTTTTGAAAACCTTATAGGTTGCTCAGAAATAGTAAAACTTCGCTCAGGCACACCCTCATATATTGGTGTCTTGTCGGTATCCTCATCATTCAGTAGTAGACATTCCCAAAGATTTGATACGCTTGCGTTCGACACGTGCCGTAATACTGATACTGATTTCGTAGAGCACACTCAAGGGCAGAAAAATCAATACTTGGCTGAACATGTCCGGAGGGGTCAACACCGCCGCGACCACTAAGATAATCACAATGGCATGGCGGCGATAAGTACGTAAAAATGCGGCGCTAATAAGCCCCGCCGCAGCCAAAAAATAGACAAATACCGGCAGCTGAAACAAGATAGCAGAAGCCAGCACAATGCTCGTCAGGGTAGATACATAGGAGATGATATCAAACTCATTGATGATAGAAGGATCGAGGGTATAGCCTGCCAAAAAGTTGATAGACAAGGGCGAGATGATATAATAGCCAAACAACACGCCCAGAATAAACAACAGGCTGACAAAAAAAGTAGCGCCACGGGCGGCCTTCTGTTCGGCAGGATAAAGACCAGGGCGTATAAAGCTCCATATTTCCCAAAAAGCATAAGGGAATGCTAGAATAAGGCCGATGACCGCCGAGGAGGTCAAGTGCATCATAAACTGACCTGCCATCTGTCGGCTTTGAATCGTAAAGTTGAGTTGATTGATACACAGCGCCTTAGTTTGTAATAATTCGCTTAGTTGGCAGAGCGCTTGATAAGTCCAAAAATCTGTGCGCGAAGGTCCCAAAATCACCACCCCAAATACAAAAGGCTTGGCCAAAAAAGCGGCAATGCCAAACACAAAAATGGCAGCGCCAGAGCGGATGAGGTGCCAACGCAGCTCTTCGAGGTGGTCAATGAAGCTCATTTCTTTCTCAGTAGTAGCCGCCTCTTGGCGGTTTTGGCGTAGGGCTTGGGCTACGTGTCCTATCAGTCCTAGTTTGGCAGGTTGTTTCATATATTTTTGGGCGGAAATCAAGTAGACTACAAAGTTACACAATGCCTTTGGAGTAAAAAAGCGCTCATAAACCCTATCTTTGCAACGCAAAACAAAACAAAGATGATTAGTTGGATTTATTTGGTCATAGCCGGGCTTTTCGAGACCGGGTTTGCTACCTGCCTCGGCAAGGCACAAGAAAGCGAAGGAGCTACAGCGATTTATTGGTATGTAGGGTTTGCGCTCTGCCTAACGGTGAGTATGCTGCTTTTATGGAAAGCTACCCAAGTACTGCCTATCGGCACTGCTTATGCCGTCTGGACGGGCATTGGCGCAGTAGGAACGGTGGTGATGGGAATTTGGCTTTTTGCAGAGCCGGTGGCCTTTTGGCGAATGTTTTTCTTGGCGACGCTTATTGCTTCTATCATCGGGCTGAAAGCCGTTACGAAGGGTTAGCACTGGTGGTTGTATGTTCCTACACATCCACTGAATTAAAGACTTATTCACGCCACTGGATATTTTTCAAATCCCACAGTTAATACTACAGGCTAAGTCTTATTTTACCCCCAAAATAAGGTCTGAGCTTGTCTTGGAGCTGGAACTCCGAGCTACTTTTCCAAAAATGTCCAGAGGCCTGGGCTTTGCATAATCAAGCAAAGATTAGTGATGGGAAATATAGCGTCTAAAAATCATATTTCTATCGAATTATGAGCTTAGGGGTTTTATTTTGGTGTCAATGAGCCGTGTTTTAAACCATCACTTACTATTTTTGTTCCAAAGAGACTACCCCTATGGCGATTAGACATTCCCAAGCCCACCAATACGATGCAGTACATTTTTTTGAATTTGGCTATAGCCCTTCCCGACTTTTGCCTTTTCTAAAGGTACACTGTTATTGGCTCGACGGTGTATTAATTGATACCGCACAACGCCGGATGCAGCCTCAGGTGTTGTCGGCCTTACAGTCGTTGCCTATACATAGCATCTTGCTCACCCACTACCACGAAGACCACTCGGGCAATGCCGCCGCACTCTCCCAACAAACCCAAGCGCCTGTGTATGCCGGGATGCTTACTCAGCAGTTGATGCAGGATTTGCCTCCCATACTCCCTTATCAACATTGGGCTTTTGGGGCGGCAACACCGCTGACAGACATACAGCCCCTACCTGAAGTCATCGAAACGGAACACTATCGGCTGGAACCGCTTTTTTGCCCCGGCCATTCCCCCGACCACTACGCATTTCTGGAGCCCTCACAAGGTTGGCTCTTTGCCGGAGATTTGTTCTTGGGTAAATTAAAATACACCCGCCGCGACGAAAACCCCAAAGAATTGATGGCTTCTATCGAACGGGTGCTGCAATATGATTTTGACGTGCTTTTTTGTGCCCACAATCCTCGTCTCACCCAAGGCAAACAAGCCTTGGCCGAAAAACTAGCCTACCTACAAGCGCTGCGCGAAGAAGCCAATTATTGGCACCGCAAAGGTTATGGTCTGAGCGCTATCCAACGTAAGGTCAAGCTGCCCGACAGCCTCTTCGTCCGCCTGTGGACTTGGGACGATGTACGGGCGCGCTATCTCATTCAGGGGCTGCTGGATGCGCCCATAACAGCGCTTATCGCCGCCAGTTAGAGATGGTAAAACCTATCGTCCAACGGGTATCGTTATTTTTACGGCCTTCTACTACCACACTCTCAAAAGAGTTTTCGATGGCTGTCTGGATGGCAAAATAAGCTGAGAGGGGCAACTCCAACGAAGCGATGCCATTCCAACGAAAGTTATCCTTATCGAGGGCAGGCTGTAAAAAGGCTATGTGTCTGAAGATGAGCTTGTTGGAAAAAAATCGGTATTCCCCTTTGATACGGGTAGAATTACGCCATACGCTGATGTCTTCACGCTCCGGGGAGTCAAAATCAGTAGTTTCGTACATAATGGCATTGCTGATAGAAAACTTGTAGTTGTTCGTTTTGATAATCCGCCAAGCCAAGCCCGCCCCGGCAAGATAACGCAGTTTGATTTTACGCAAGTTGCTCACCTCTCCAAAGCCAAAGGCAATGCCATAAAAGCGGCGTTCGTGAAAAATCCCCACGTTGAGATCAGTACTATAATCTCGCTCAGCCAGTACTCCTGCTTGACTGCCGTATACATAGCGGGGGCTCATATCAAAGCTAAAGACCGACCCGGGGCGCTCATAAGATAAGCTAAGGCCTGTTTCGACCAATATCCGTTCAATGTTTCCGGCAGTAGCCAAGCCTCGTCCTGTAAAGCGTGCGCGCAAGTTGGGGTTGGGCTTCACCACTTGTGTCTGTACGGTGTTGAGTGTAGTATTGCTCGCTGGGTCGGCCTGCAAGGTCCGTATCACTTGTTGGAGAGAGTCGATTTGGCGCAGCGCCAAACTGTCTGTGGTTTGGGCTAGAATAGCCTGAGGTATCAACCCAAAACAAAACAACGCTGCCAAATAGTGGAGCGTATTGTTTACCAAAGTATGTGTGTGTCTCATTGTGAGTATATGATGGGGTAAAAATTAGCAACAAGCAAACATACGCAACAGCCCCGTGCGAGTTGGGGCTTAATGTGTGCTAATTTACCAATCCCCTACTTGCGTTTATGAAGCAGCCCAAGCAATTCAAGAAGGCCGCCTGCCCGACAACGGTTTGTGGGATACTCAAGAAAAAGGAATGGAAGCCAAAAAAACTGGTATCTGATAGAGATATAGTTCGTTTTTTATCTCACCAAGCCAAGAAAAAATTATCTTTACCCTCATACCAACCTTCATACATAGGCTGCGTATGTGCTTAGGCGTTGCTCCCACACCAAACCCAGAACAATATGAACCGCAACAAAAAACTAACCCGCATCCTTTCTATCGATGGCGGAGGAATTCGAGGAATTTTACCCGGGCAAGTCCTTGTAGCGCTTGAAAATAAGCTGCGCCTGCGCACAGGCAATCCTGATGCCCGTTTGGCTGATTTTTTTGACCTTCTGGCCGGCACTAGCACTGGTGGTATCCTGACCTGTCTCTTGCTTACTCCCAGCACGGAAGTGCCTAGCCGCCCACGTTTTGGGGCTGAGGAGGCCGTGGCGCTCTATCTCCAAAATGGAAGTGCCATTTTTGATGTACCGTTGTGGCACGGGCTACGTACTGTTCGGGGGATTCTGAATGCACGCTACCCTGCTAAGGCCATTGAATCTGTAATACAAGGATATCTGGGAGACCTAAAACTGAGCGAGTTGGTCAAGCCTTGTTTGATTACTTCATACGATGTACAGCGCTGCCGACCTAAGTTTTTTACACAACACAACGCTCTAGAAGGGCTAAAACGAGGCAATTTAGGCCACGATTTTTACGTTCGTGAGGTTGCCCGTGCGACCTCTGCCGCACCTACTTATTTTCCGGCAGCCAATGTAACTTCACTTTCGGGAGTGCACTACCCGCTGATAGACGGGGGTATTTTTGCCAATAACCCTACGCTCTGTGCGTATGCCGAAGCGCGGCAAATGGATTTTGGGGAGGAGAAAATACACCCCAACGCAGCCGATATGCTGATTCTTTCGCTCGGAACAGGCAATAACTCTACTTCGTATGAATACCAAAAGATCCGAAATTGGGGTATTGCAGAATGGATTCAGCCGCTAATAGACATGATGATGAATGGGGTGTCACAAACGGTTGATTATCAGCTCCGACAGATGTACGACGCCGTCGGTACACCCCATCAGTACATCCGTATAGACCCCATCTTTGGTGATGCCAAGCCTAGTATGGACGATGCCTCCGAACAAAACCTGAAGGCCTTGGCCGCCGCCGGCATTGAAACCGCCGAAATTCACGATGCTACCCTCGACCGTGTCGTAGATATGCTTATTGCCAATGCCTGATTTCCTTCGTTGATTTTCTTATGCCTCAGCACTTCTCCAAGATACTCGCCTTGTTACACAGCGGCCAAGTTGATAATATCTACCTTGCCTTGAGTTTGGCGCATCATCACTATGCCGCTCTTTTTGAGGAACAGGTGGGCTATAGCCCTGCCAGTTTCCGTAATTTGGTCGATTGGTTGGCGGCTTATGCACCCGACACCCTACATCGTCCGCTATATGAGGTAGATATGCTGTTTCTCAACAGCCGAAATATTCAAGAACTGCCAGAGGCCTTGCCCTATCTGAGCAATTTGCAAATTTTGTCGCTAGACCAAAACACGCTGACACATTTTCCTATCCAGATTACGGCCTTACCCAAGCTACGAGCCCTATACCTGAGTAATAACCAAATTAACGCCATCCCCCAAGCACTTGGGCAACTAAGACAGCTCAAAATGTTGCACATCAGCCATAACAGGCTCGTTTCGCTGCCTGAGAGCCTAACCCAGCTCTCAGCGCTCGAAGTGCTTAATATCAGCCACAATGCTATCAAACAGCTACCCCAGAGTATTGGCCGACTCCAGCGCTTGCGAAGCCTCCAACTAACTTATAATCAGCTGGAGGCTTTACCCGAAGGGTTGGGAATGCTCCCTTTGCTCAATCCACTATGCCTCTATGGCAACCCTACAGAGTTGTTTATCCCTCCAAGTTTGAGAGATACACCCTTGCTGAGCCAACGGCGTTGTTGAGTGGGTATTTACTTGTAACGCTTTAGGGGTATTCAATTTATTTTTGGATAACCCCTAACAATCTCACTTCTTCAGGTCTTTTTTAGCAACGTAGTTGCCACAACATCGGTAGAGTTGAATGCTCCCTTATACCTTGTTGGCTAGGTTTTTCTGCAACAATGCCTGCATAATGCCGTTTTTGAGCCCTACGTCCGGCACAAGCATTTGTGAGGCTTGGGCTGCTTCCATCGCCGAGATATAAATATCTGCAGCTGGCGGCAGCGTTTCTGCACGGTCGGGGTTGAGCTTAAGCCTATGGATACGAGTAGGGATATCAAAGGCTGCCACATAATTGCGGATCGTGCGGATTTCGTCAATGGGCAAGATATCTCCCTTTTTGGAGAGCATCGAGGCTATTTTGTTGATATTCCCTCCAGTCCCGATGGCCATCAAGGGAGTGGGACTGGGGTTGACTTGAAGCTGCTCTCGAATCCAGCTTTCTAAGGCTTTTAGTTTTTCTTGGAAAGAAGTGCTTTGCGCATTGCGTATAGAGCCTATTTCATAAGATTGCGTGGCCACTTTTTGTCGGTCTATGTAATAGTTCAGCTCTGTGCTTCCCCCGCCGACATCGATGTGTATGTAGTTTTTGTCGGCATCCAGCAGACTACCAATCACCTGTCCGGTATATTCTGCCTCTTGTTTGCCATCAATAATTTGGATTTGGAGGCCGAAGCGGTCTTCTATTTTTTTGGCTATATCGAGTCCGTTGCTGGCTTCGCGCATAGCAGAAGTAGCCAAAGCTAGATAGTCTTCGACTTGATGCAAATCCATCAAAAGTTTGAAGGCGTGCATCAGCTTGAGCATTTCTTGCTGTTTTTCTTTATCTATTTTGCCGGTTTCAAAAACGCTCTTACCCAAGCGTAGTGGAAACCGCACATATTCAACTTGTTTGAGTGTGGGTTGAGGCTCTTCCTCTATCACACGGCTGATATATAGGCGTGCGCCGTTGGAGCCGATGTCTATGGCAGCTAAATTCACAAGCGATGGGGTTTGGTGCAACTTTAGTGTAAGTCAAAGTTACAAAAAAAAACGGATTTTGGTACTCCGTTCAATACTCCGTTAACGTAGATGTAACGAAAAAATTTGCCTTAGGCATCAGTTGTGATGTTTTTATCGGGCTCTGCCAACAGCAGTAAAGACTCAATACCTGGTTCTTCTACCCGCTGATGGAGATTGTAATAAGCGCGTCTAAACCAATGAATAAACGTAATGACCGACACCATGCTCAGGCTTGTGTAAACCCATACAAAAATTATTTGTAGCTAAACAAGCGCTTTGTATTGATTTTCTGAGACTACTCCTCCCTTCAGACCCAACTATAAAGGTTATACCCTAGGACAAACCCTATCAGCTCTAGTATCATGATAAGTCCTATCACGACCATAGTCACAGTTGACTGTATTTTGTTGGGTTTTATGCGTTGCACAGCTCAATATTGCGATTTGAAGAGGCAATTTGCGCTCAAATATATCCCAATACTTGCTTATTTTGGTAGCTATTTAGGAGACTCAAATACTTGATTACTAGATACTTGCAAGAGAATGAGTTTCAACCCTAGGAATTTAGTCAAAATACAGCTACTTGATAATTAGTGATTTATAAAATAAGCTTGTTTAAAACCGAACTATATAACAAAAAACAACTAGTTGATAATGAGAGATTTGCGTCAAATAATACCACCTAAATAGTTACTTATTTTGAGGATTTATTGAATTTAATTTGCTTGATACGCAAGAGTTTTCAGTACACTACAGGTTCCAAACCAGTTCTGATTGGGTATCACTCACTTTAACACAAAAGCCCCTCTGCAATAGGGGGCTTTTGTGATTAATGGCATACTGTGGCATCAGGTTTGGTTACCAAATCACCACACGAACATTTTCGGGGCGGTACATTGGGTCTCCTTCCTTTACATCAAAAGCCTTGTAGAAGTAAGGCATATTTGACATCGGGCCAATGGTGCGGAACTCCCCGGGCGAGTGAGGGTCGGTTTTGATTTGCTCTAGTCTCACCTGGGGGCGGTACTTGCTACGCCATACACGGGCAAACCCGATAAAGAGGCGTTGCTCGGGCGTAAAGCCGTCTTTGTCGGCGGGGCGGCCATTTTTGGCAAAAGAACGTTGTAGCGCATCATAGGCTAGGGTAAGCCCGCCAAGGTCGGCGATATTTTCGCCCAATGTGAGTTGTCCGTTGACGTGTACGCTATCTAGTACAGTGTAGGCGTTGAACTGCTCCACCATTTTGCGGGTGCGTTCTTCAAACTTTTGGCGGTCTTCAGGAGTCCACCACATACGTAGGTTGCCATCGGCATCAAACTGGCTGCCTTGGTCGTCGAAGCCGTGGATGATTTCGTGGCCTATTACGGCTCCGATAGCCCCATAGTTAAGCGCATCATCCGCTTTGAAATCAAAGAAAGGTGGTTGCAAAATTCCGGCAGGGAATACGATTTCGTTGCGGGTAGGGCTATAGTAGGCATTAACGGTAGGCGGAGTCATTCCCCACTCGTTGGGGTCTACGGGCTGGCCTAGCTTGCTGATGGTTTCGGCAAACTCAAAAGCACTCACACGGCGGAGGTTGCCAAGGAAATCATCGGCACGTAGGTCGAGCTTGCTATAGTCGCGCCATACATCAGGATAGCCGATTTTGTAGTTGATGGCGTTGAGCTTTTTAAGGGCTTCTTCTTTGGTAGCCTCTCCCATCCAGTCGAGGTTTTTGATACGCTCGCGCAATGCCTCGCGGATATTCTCAATCATTTCTTCCATACGGACTTTAGCCGCAGGAGGGAAGGCTTCGGCTACGTAGAGTTTGCCTAGAGGTTGGCCTACAGCACGGTTGACCATGCCTTGCATAATTTTCCAACGCTCTTGCATTTCGGAAATACCCCTTAGGCGAGTGCTGAAAAACTCAAAGCTGGTTTTTTCTAGCTCTTCGCTCAAGTACGCCGATGAGCCCGAAATAAGTTTCCAAGTCAGTAAGGCGCGCCATTCGGCAGGTTTGAAATCACTAATCATACGGTCTACCATCGAGATGAATTCAGGCTGACCTACGATGATGTATGGGATGTCTTCTGAGTTGAGACCCATTTCGGCAAAGTACTCTTTCCAATTGATGTTGAAGGTGATTTGCTCCAACTCAGCGATGGTCATCTTGTTGTAGCGCTTGGTAGGCACACGGTTTTGTACGGGGGTACGCTGGAAGGTAGCCAAACGTGTCTCCATTTTCAGCACTGTGTTGGCTTGGGCTTCGGCCTGTTCTTGGCTGATGCCGGTGGCCAATACGAACATTTTGGCGATGTGTGCCACATAATCTTTGCGTACATCGGCAAAGTTATCTTCTAAATAATAGTCGCGGCTAGGCAGGCTGAGGCCAGCTTGCGAAAGGTGCGCAGCGTTGACTTTGCTGTCTTTGGCATCAATGGTGATATAAAAAAAGAAAGGCACCCCGCCAATTCCTGTTTTTTGGAAATAAGCCCACATAGGCGCTACTTGGTTTGGGCTTTGCAAGCTCGCCAGCTGGTCTAGCTCGGGCTTGATAGGTGTGGCACCAAGCGCATTGCGACGCTCCATATCCATCCCACTAGCATACATTGCGCCAACAAGCTGAATATCAGAGCCTTTGGCGCTTTTCTTGTCCTTTTGAGCCTTTTCTAGGATTTTCTTGAGTATTTCCAAGTTACGGTCATTCACTTCATTGAAGCTACCCCAGCGGCCCTCAGAGGCGGGTATCTCGGTGCGGTCCAGCCAACCACCGTTTACAAAGCGGTAAAAATCGTCTTGGGCGCGAACGGTCTTGTCCATATCTTTGAGGTCGAGCGCTTGTGCCAGCAGCCCCATCGGAGCCAATAGCAATACAGCCCACAACCACATACGTGGCGTAGTGTAGTTCATATAATCGTTGGTTTGTGTTTGATAAAAACTATTCAAAAACGCTAGACTGCGAATATACGCACTTTTATTATAGGGTGAAATAGGCTTTGCGCCATTTTTTGCCCAAAAAAATCTTGGTTTAGCCCAAAAGCAAGTCTAGCCCGACCGAATGCTATTCGCCCAGCCGCTTGACAATTTGCGCTCGTACAAGGTCATAGAGTTGCCGTGGTTTGACAGTGCGCCAGTGTTCTATTTCTTCGAGCGAGCCGCCAAAGTTGATGTAGGAGTCAAGGTTATATTTACGCCATTCGCGCAGAACAAAATCGCGGAAGTTGATGGCCGTAATCCAACCTTCCTCTACATCTTCAAACCACTCCTCGTAGTAGCAGTCGTCGGAACCATGAAAATTGAATACATTCTCCCCAATGAGGATAAACTGGTTGATGCCCTTGCGTACCATCTTGTCTATGAGCGTACGTTTGAAGTGCATAATGTCGTTGTGTAACGCATCGTTCCATTCTCCAAACAACTCTATCACCGCAAAGCGCCATTCATAATCTACAAATAAGACTTTGAGATAGAGGGTTTCGGAGCCTATATTGTCCCAGAGTGGATGAATATAATAGCCATAAATGTCGTGTGTGTAGGCATCAGCATAGTAGCGGCCAAAGAAGGGGGAGCGTTCGTCGAGTTGGGCTTGATAGTATTTTTCCCAATTATAGAATGGCTCAATATCGTGCATCTTCACTAGGCTTTAGAGGGTGAGCAGGCAAATGAATTGCCACGCCACTGGACATTTTTCAAATCCCACCGTTAAAACTGTGGGCTAAGTCTTATTTTACCCCAAGATGAGGTCTCAGCTTGTCTCGAAGCTGGAACTCCGAGCTACTTTTCCACAAATGTCCAATGACGTGATGAATTGCCGCAATGAAGGTACAAAAAAACTTGGAGCAACAACACCCAAGACTCTGAAAAAATAGATATACATCAACAATTTTCTGGCTATCAATACCTTATAGCGCATACATCCTCCATACTACTGGATACTTTTGACCATACAACTCAAATAGTGGGCATAGATGAGCACCCGAGGCCTAGCATCTTTTCCCTAAATTATTGTACCAAAACGGACTATCTATCGTATAAAAGCTCAGAGTGGGTGTAGCTGGGTATTTTGAAGCTATATGATTTCGTAGTTATAGTGATTCACTTGGTTTGAGGGTTCGCACAGGCATTTTCCCCAAGCAAGCTTGATAGGGTATATCTGAGAAATATGCCAAAATTGTGAAGAAGTTGGTATCAGTAACCGTTACAGTCCTTTATTTTTATCATAAATCCCCCTATCCCATTATGCGAGAGTTTCATAAAGACCAACTCAGTGAAATGTGTTATGATGAGCAAAAAGACATCATCTACCACATTATGTATCCAAGTACGGCAGATATGAGCGAAGAAGAATTCAAACAAATGCTCTTGACTTGGGTAGCTATCAACAACGAATGTCAGGCTCAAAAAGCCATCGTATACTCCAAAGATTTGCTCTTTCCTATCAATCCTGATATCCAAGACTGGATTATTCAGGAAGTGAATCCTAAGTTGCCTACTAAACAAACTGCTTTTATTATGCCAGAAGAATTCATTGCCAACTTGGCCATAGAACAGTATATCACAGAATCTAATGGCGGTGATGTCATTGTGATGTATTTTGCCTCAACACAAGAAGCCGAGGCTTGGTTATTGGAAAGTAACTAATTGACAGCGATCAGATTGCAAAAATCTGCATCATCTTTGCGCCTAAATAATTACCCCCCTAGATATTACTAAGAACCCACGGGCTAGCTGTGGGTTCGCTTAATAGGAAGTCGGAGTTGCATCCTATATTTCTGAAAGCACTCTGTAGTTTGTGTTTTTTCATATTTTCAAACCCCATACTATGTGGCGCAACCTTTGGCATTACCTATCGACCCTTGGCTTGTCAGACGAGGATTCATCGCTTTTCAAACGGCGCATTGTGCTCATCAATCGGGTTTATGTATTGGCGCTGACCTTGTGTACTTTATTGGGTCTTAACGAGCTTTCGGAGGCTTTCTTACAGCCCTCTGCGTTTCAGCCATATACCCTAGTGCTTATTTTGGGCATTATATTGCTCTCGATAGGGGTGTTGGTGGCCAACCAATACCGTGTTTTTTGGTTTGGTAAGTTTGCCTTGTTATTTGTGTTTTCGTCTACAGCCCTCTTAGGGGTAACCTTACTCAACATCATCGATGATTATGATATTTTTTGGATGCCCTATCTGCCTCTAGTATTCTCAGCGATAGTACATCTAATCGTAGATGCCCAACAAGAGCGCCTACTGTATTTTGGGGGCTTGGGTTATAATTTTGGGCTGATGATGAGCTTCGAGCTGTTCTTGTCTGTATATCCACATCCTACTATGGCTCCGGCATTGGCTGTGATGTATGCTGGGTTTGTGGGGTATAAAGTCGGGCAAGTGATTATCTGGGTGTTGGTCAATGGAGCGTTTTTCCATCAGGTACGCCTAGCCGAGCAATTTGAACGAGATTTGGCACAAAAAAATGAGGCGCTGACCTTGTATGCCCACGAGATTCAGGAGAAGAATGATGAGATTTCACAACAAAATGAAGAACTGTACCAAAGCCAAGAAGAACTACAAACGCAACGTGATTTTATTGCGGCACAAGTCCGCACACTCCAAGACCGCGAGCTGAAAATTAACGGCAGCATCCGGTCTGCTCTGATGATTCAACAAGCGCTTTTGCCTCAAAAATCTGATCTAGCCCGCCTCCTTGGCGACTATTTTATGCTTTACCAACCCAAAGATGTGGTTTCGGGGGATTTCTTGTGGATTGATACCCTTGGTGAATCTACAATTATTGCAGCAATAGACTGTACCGGACACGGTGTACCTGGCGCTTTTATGACCCTTATAGGGCACACGCTTCTCAATCAAATTATCAAACTAAAAGGCATCACTGACCCAGCCGAAATCTTGACCCAGCTCCACCTCGAAGTACGTACGCTTCTCCGTCAACAAGAAAATGGCAACAACAATGGGATGGATGCAAGCCTACTAACACTCCAACGCCATCAAAACGGCGATGTTGCTCTACAGTTTGCCGGAGCCAAGCAAGCCATACTCTACTATGATGCCCACACAAAAACATTGGAAGAACTACCCGGAACAAGGAAGGCCATTGGCGGAGAGCAAAATGAGCGCAAACAGTTCAGTACCCAACAAGTAATCCTTCCTTCAGGCAGTATGGTTTATGCGGGCTCTGATGGCTACGAAGACCAAAACGATGCAAAACGACGTAAGTTTGGAAAACAACCGCTGCGTGAGCTCCTGCGTCAACTCGCTCCGAAACCACTACCACAACAAGAGCAGACCTTGAGGTGCGCCCTACAAAAGCATATGACCAATACCGAACAACGCGATGATATCTTACTCATTGGTATCAGGATTTGAGGCTATACAGCTCAATAATAGAGCCCGTGCCCTACGAACCCCCTTCTCTGTCTCCACTCAAGGGCTGGAGCTGGGATTTTGATGGTATTGAGTACATAAAACAGTGTTTTGAGCCAAGGGCGTCGGGTAGGAATATGCTCCCAAACTATATCAAGGCTCAGAAACAAACGTCGATAAGGGTCGAGTCCCACAACACGGTTCTCGTCCAAGCGCCCAAAAAGCATCCCCTCTGCGCCATAACCTGCGGAAACTCCAAGCCAAGGAGGTAGACCCAATACATCGCCCCGAAGTGTGAGCCAATAGGTTTGCCCGTTGTAATCTTTGAGCCATTGTTCGCTCCAATTACGCCCAAGTGTTTGGGGGCGCTGCGCGGCATAGGGCGTAGGTCGAAAAGAAAATTTAGGGTATAGCTTGACTTCGCCCCAATAGTAATCTTGGGCTACAAAAGTAGCTGCGCCTACAAAATTAGCTGCTGCATCGGTCCAAGAAGCGCCATAGTCGGGGGAAAAGCCATCAAAAACCTCGATACTTGTCATAAACAACATCGCGGCTCCAACCCCCCACCAACGCGCTCGCTTGCTGTCCATTCCCGCCCAGCGCAATAATTCCACATTAGCTCGGCTCAGTTGGAAACTACTGTACCAATGGCCAAATTTATCCATTTGTTGCCACTGAGGCCAATCATCAAAAAACTGAAAAGGGACAGCCTCATTTTGCCGATACCATACAGCATACAGCCCTGCCATTCCTAATGTGTAGGCAGCTCCGCCAGCAATAGCCACTGTTCGGAGGCGATTCGGATGTGTCTTTTGTGCAAATAAAAGCGTGTCTTCGGATGTTTGTGCTCCAAGGCCTACAGCCATAGATACCCCCAGCAAGCACACTATCAAGTACTTGAACATTGCTACGTAGGATAATCAAAAGGGGTAGACATCGGCCTACCCCTTTGTTTCGATAAGACTATTTTTTTTCTTCGGTTGGATTTTCTCCTTCCTCTTCTTTTTTGCCCTTACTAAAGACCCCCGACACAAATCCTTTGGCGCTATCAGTCAGCTTTCCAAACCGCTCTTTTGCCTCCCCCCCAAACTCACTGAGCTTATCCTTGGCAGAATCTCCAAATTCTGTGATGCGCTCCCTAGCTGTACCCACAAAGCTCCCCCCCTCTTTGGCTACACGGCTTGTCTGGAGGAATTTGAGTACATTTTCGCCCAATTCTTGCAGTTTCTCCTGAGTTTCGGCCAACATAGATTCTTCCTTTTTAGCATCCCCCCCTCCAGTCTGTACTTTTGACTTGACAAAGCTCTGTGCGCTTTCGGCAAAGGCCTGCATGCGTTTCTTCGCTTCATCTGCAAATTCCTGAATACGCTCCATCACGGTCTCATCAGGCTCTCCCGTTAACGCCAGATGTACACTAGCCTTCACATTAGCCCCAAGGCGCTCTTTCACATATTCTACCACTACCTCTGTGGCGGCTTTTGCTTGTTCTTCGCTAATATTGGCCTTTTGAGCCACTTGTTTGATAAGCTCTTCCATACAATTGTTTAAGTTATGATACGTTTTAGTGAGATTGATTATACCCTATAAAGCTAGTCAAAATCTGCCTCAATCAAAATTTTTCACAACTTATTATACTCCCCCTCTGGTTTCTCTTGGGAGTTGAACACAAAAAAGCCTCTCAGATTTGACTCTAAGAGGCTTTTGTGATAATAGTTATCCGGCATCGACCTACTCTTCCACGTTTGACCGCAGTACCATCGGCGCTAAGGGGCTTAACGACTCTGTTCGGAATGGATAAGAGGTGTTCACCCTTGCCATTAACACCGTTTAACTTCCTTTATTGACAACATCAAGCAAACAAAACAACATCGAGCACGCATTCGATTACAACACATCTTAGCCGGATGATACTTCGAACATCAATCGATGTCAATACTCAAAGCCATCCGCAAAAGAAGCTATCGGGTAATTAGTACTGCTCAG
>NZ_AUMD01000020.1 GCF_000430505.1 Eisenibacter elegans DSM 3317
TTGGTCTTGATTTTTTGCCCTGTTTTATAATCACAATTCACGAGCCAGCCTCTATCTTCATATGCAACTATACGCAGGTCTGTGTAGGTTTCGGTAGCCGTTGTTGGTACAATGACTGGCTCCGAGCGACGTGCTATGTCGGTTTGTTGAACCGTGGGTTCAGTCCGCTTAGGGGCGTTGCCTTGTAAGACTTACAGGTCTTGAAACTGAGTTTTGAGTTGGGCGAATACGACTTTGTCGTAGGGTAGATACCAAGTACGATGGTTTTGCTGTATTTGAGTTCTCCACGCCTTGCCTTCAATGTAGCATCAGGATAAGTACGGATACCTATCTTCTTGCCCTCGTTTTTGTATAAAAGTGGGAAAATCTGAATGCTCACGGTAAAATTCTTGTTTAACTGTGTAATTATACACAATAGATTAATAAATAACAAACCAAATCTTGTCTTTTGTCAATCTTTCAGCATCAGTAGTTTGTCTGCGATTACTTCAGTTACGTATTTTTTCACTCCATTGTTGTCTTCATAGCTACGGGTTTTGAGTTTTCCTTCTATATAGATGGTACTACCTTTTTTGAGATATTTTGCAGCCACTTCAGCCAGTCCGCGCCAGGCGATGATATTGTGCCATTCGGTTTCTGTTTGGAGTACTCCGTTTTTGTCTCTGTAGCTTTCACTAGTAGCCAGTGAAAACTTGGCGATGGCGTAGCCACCCTCCAAGGTTTGTATCTCAGGATCTTTCCCTAGATTTCCTATTAGCATTACTTTGTTGAGCCCTTTCATCAATCAACGATACATATAGCTTATGAAATATCTAACTATTAGGCAGCTTTTTATCTTGGCTCAAGGTTTAACGCCGATTTGATTTGCCAATTATATATCATGTCTCACTGAGCTATGCTGGCGTACGCGGCTAAGGGACATCCGAGCACGAGAGTGCGAAGGATACGGGCGCTAGCCCTACAGTGTAGCCTTGCGGCTTGTCTGCAAGCTACCGCCAACCAGCCTTCCCCGCGCCAAAGACGTGGTGGGGGAGGGTCAAAAAATCAAGCCCCTGTAAGGGTGTTCTTACAGGGGCTTGGGGTTTGTGTGTGGTGTACAATATGCTCAAGTAGCGCTCTAGTAGAGGCGCTTGAGGTTTTTCATCTGCTCGATACGCTGTAGGGCTAGGCGTAGGGCAGCCTCGTGGGTGTTGATGCTTTCGGCCTCGGCAGTTTGGTACAGCTTTGTTGTGATGTCATAGATCTGCTCGGTGTGTTGCATAGCGCGCTCACGGTTGTATTGCTGTATGATTTCGTAATAGACATTGATGATGCCGCCGGAGTTGATTAGGAAGTCGGGGGCATAGAGGATGCCTTTTTGGCGGCATTTGTCGGCGTGGGTGCGCTCGTCTTGGAGTTGGTTGTTGGCTGCTCCGCTGATGATGGCGCAGCTGAGGCGCTCTAGGCTGTCGTCGTTGATGGTTGCACCAAGGGCGCAGGGGGCGTAGATGTCCATAGGTTGGTCATACACAGCGTCTGGTGCGATAACGGTTACCTTGTGTTTGGCCGCAATGGCTTGGAGTCGGTCTTCGTAGATGTCGGCTATGTAGATATTGGCATTTTCTTTGGCCAGCAAGTCTACTAGGTAGCTGCCTACATGTCCGGCACCTTGTACTACGATGCGCTTACCATTGAGGCTTTCGTTACCATACACTTTTTTGGCAGAGGCTTTCATGCCCATGTACACGCCGTAGGCGGTTATGGGAGAGGGGTCTCCGCCGCCACCCATCATTTCGGGCTTGCCCGATACGTGTTGGGTTTGTGTGGCAATGTGTTCGATGTCTCGGGTGTTGATGCCCACATCTTCGGCAGTGATGTAGCGCCCGCCAAGGCTGTCTACATATTTTCCAAAGGCACGGAAGAGGAACTCCGACTTGTCTTTGCGTGCGTCGCCAAGGATTACGGCCTTGCCTCCGCCGAGGTTGAGGCCGGCTACAGCGTTCTTGAAAGTCATTCCACGAGAGAGGCGCAGCACATCGTGCAGTGCGTCGGCCTCCTGGGCATAAGTCCACATACGGGTGCCTCCGGCTGCGGGTCCTAGGGTTGTGTCGTGGATGGCAATGATGGCACGCAGGCCGGTGGCCTTGTCGTGGCAGAATACGACTTGCTCGTGCTCATATTGAGCCGCTTGGTCGAATATTGAAAGGGCTTGCTGTTCTTTCACAACGGTTTGCATGGGCGATTGATGCTTTGAAAAATAAACTTACAACTCTTTGTTTCGCCCTGCAAGTTGTCTTGCCTCTTTCAGACGAAACCAATTGCAAAGATACCGCCTTGGTTTTAGAATAGTGCTATTTTTTGTAAAAAAAATTATATTCCAAATTTTATTTGCCAAAGCATATAATCTTTGTTCTATCGGCCTGATAGGATACCTAACCTACGGCGTTTGCAGGTCTTGGCTTTATTTACGATTTTTGCTGCCCGTCAGGGGCGCAACCCTAGTGTGTAGAGGGGTATGGAGGGAGTGTTTTTTTATGGTTTTTTTACAAATGTGCTTATGGCAAATAACTTACTGACTATCTCCGCCGATGGGCGGCCTGTATATCTTCACGAAGACCTCACGGTGCTTTGCCAAGCCTTCGATTGGGCGGCATATTCGCGCTGTTTTGTATTGGTAGATACCCATACGGCGACGCACTGTTATCCGTTTTTGCGCGAGATATTGCCTGCTGATCATCAGCTTATTAGTGTGCAGGCCGGAGAGCTTCACAAAACCCTAGACACCTGCCAGTACATTTGGCAGCGCCTCACTGCCGCCAAAGCCGACCGACGGGCGTTGTTGCTCAACCTAGGCGGTGGGGTATTGGGCGATATGGGCGGATTTTGTGCAGCGACTTACAAGCGTGGTATTGCTTTTGTACAAATGCCTACGACCTTGCTCTCTCAGGTAGATGCGAGTGTGGGTGGTAAGCTAGGCATCGATTTCGATGGCCTCAAAAACCATATTGGTTTGTTTGCCCACCCGGAGGCGGTATTGGTGAGTCCATTATTTTTGAAAACCCTGCCGGCCAACGAGCTGCGTTCGGGTTTTGCCGAAATCATCAAACACTGCCTGATTGCAGATGCGGCTGCCTGGGAGCGACTTCAAGCCCACACCGAGCTCGGCACACTCCCTTGGATGGAATTGATTGCTCACTCGGTGCGTATCAAGGCCGAAGTAGTGGCCCAAGACCCCCGCGAACAAGGCCTGCGCAAGATACTCAACTTTGGGCATACCATAGGCCACGCGCTCGAAACGCAGGCGCTACACAGCCCGCAGCCATTGCTCCACGGCGAGGCCGTCGCGATTGGGATGTGGGCCGAAGGGTTTGTTTCCAAACAGCGCGGTCTGCTGTCTGAGGAGGCTTTTGGGCAAGTCGATCAGGCGCTTCGTTGCTGGTATCCATCCCAGCAGCTCAGCGAAGAGGGTATCCGCCAGGCGCTCCCGCTGATGCTCCACGACAAGAAAAACAGCCGCCAAACGATTATGGCCACCTTGCTCGATGGTATCGGCAAGGCCATCTATGACCAGCCGCTGACGATAGAAGAAGCCCAGCAGGCGCTAGAGGCTTATGTAGCTTTGGGCAAATAAGTATGCTCCGGGTGGGGGCTGCGTCTTTTGCTCCCGCAGTGCTGGGTCAAAACAGCTGTGTCTGTATGCCTCCTTGTTCGAGATGGAGGAGGTATTCTTTGCGCCAAAGCTCGCCGGCATAACCAATGAGTTGACCTTGGCTACCGATTACACGATGGCAGGGGACAATCACCAACCAAGGGTTTTGTCCGTTGGCAGCGGCCACCGGGCGTACAGCCTTGGGCTTGCCTAGGGCGGCGGCTAGCTCGGCATAGGTACAGGTTTGCCCATAGGGAATTTCTTGAAGTGCGCCCCATACACGGATTTGTAGCGGAGTACCTTCTCCTCCTGCCAGCGGCACGGTAAAGCGCGTAAGCCGGTGGGCAAAATAAGCTTCCAGCTCCTGTGCCAATAGCTGCAACACAGGGTTTGAAACTGTATGCGGCGCTAATGGTGGCGTTTGGGGCTCGTCAAATCTAAGGGCTAAGAGGCTTGTATCATCAGCCTGAGCCAGCATCCAGCCAAGCGGAGTAGAGATATGCAGTTGTTCCATTGTGTTGTACTTGTTTTTCGGCGTAAATTGATACCAAGATGCAAAGTTTTCTCCGCCCGTGGCTGTGTCCACACAGGTATTTACGTACACACACAAAAATACAAAAGCCACCCCAAAGATTTGAGGTGGCTCGTTTTATTCAGATGGTTGAACTTACATAATCAATGCTTGCTGGGCGGCATCGACGGTAAGCGCTTCGGCATTCATCAAGGGGTCGATAAGCCCTTTGGTGCGAGGCAACACATATGCAAAGTAGTATTTCATCGTGTGGATTTTGCTCTCATAGAAGTGCAAGTCGTCGCCTTGAGGGTTCTTGGTTACGAGCGCTTCTTTGGCTACTGTACCTTGCTTGAGCCACTGCCAGCCTACGGTTACGAGTCCGAAAAGCTCCATATAAAGTGTGGCATCTTTCAAGAATAGCTCTACTTGGCCTTTCATCGCAAAGCCTACGAGGTGTTGCGTAACTTTTTGGAGCTCTTGAGCAGATTTTTCTAGTTGCTCTGCAAAAGGCTTCAGCTCGTTGTGGGTTTTGGCTGCTTGGATGTCCTTAGTTACTTCTTGGAAGAAGGCCATTGCGGCTTTACCGTTTTTCATGGTGATGTTACGGCCTAGTAGGGCGAGCGACTGGATGCCGGTAGTGCCTTCGTAGATAGTCGTGATGCGGATATCGCGGTATAGGCGCTCCAGCGGGAAGTCGGTGCAGTAACCACCACCACCAAACACCTGCATACTAGAGCTGACAGACTCCACGCCAAACTCTGTGGGGAAAGTTTTGATGACTGGCGTTAGGAAGTCAAGTAGGAGTTGGTAGCGCTCTTTCTCTTCGCCTTCGGTGGTCAGCTCGTAGTCAGCATATTTGGCTCCTTGTAGAATCAAGCTGATAGAACCTTCGACGATGGCTTTTTGGAAAAGCAGCATACGCTTCACGTCGGCGTGGTTGATGATCAGTGTTTGGGGGGCGTTTGGGTCTTGGCCTTTGATGTCGAGGCGCTGACCTTGTGGGCGCTCGTGTGCATATTGCAAAGCCTCATAATAAGCAGCTGAGGCGATGGCAGCACCAGTAACGCCTACTCCGATGCGGGCTTCGTTCATCATCTGGAACATTTGTGGCAGACCTCTGTGTTCTTCACCTACTAGCCAGCCGTAGCAGTTATCTTCGTCGCCTACTTGAATGTGTAGGGCGGGAGTACCTCTCTGCCCCATTTTGTGGAAGATACCGGCAGTTTTTACGTCATTGTCTACCAGCTGACCATTTTCGGGGCGGTATTTAGGGACTACAAATAGTGAGATACCTTTGGCTCCGGCGGGGCCGCCTTCGATTTTGGCTAGGTATAGGTGTACTACGTTTTCTACACCTTCATAATCGCCGGCAGAGATATAGATTTTTTGACCTTTGATTTTGTATTTGCCCGGCTCACCTGTAGGTGTTGCTACAGAGGTGATATAGTGTAGAGAGCTACCGGCCTGAGGCTCGGTCAAACACATTGTACCTTGCCACTCACCGCTAAACATCTTGGGCAGGTAGGTATCTTGTAGTTCTTTGTTGCCAAATGATACAATAAGGTTAGCTGCGCCGCTGGTCAAGCCGCTGAACATAGTCAGGGCGTTGTTGGCTGCGCTCATAATCAAACCTGAGGCGGTATTGACCGTTACGGGCAGTTGTGAGCCACCCATTTCGAGGGGGGCAAACACGCCGATAAGGCCTGATTCGCCCATCAGGCGGGTATATTCGTGTACTTTGGCGTGTACGGTTACTTTGTCGTTTTCAAGCTCGGCCTGAACGTGATCCATCTCTACGGCAATAGGAGCAGCCACATTGTCGGCGATTTGCTCCGTGCTTTCTAAAATCATGTCGATGGCTTCGGCATCAATATGCTCAAAGCGAGGATGGCTGGTTACTTCGGCTGCGTTGAAGACTTCCTTCATCATAAACTGAAGGTTGCGCTTGCTGATATTTTGTTTTGCCATAATTTTAAAGAGTAACTTGTTTTAAACGCTATTGTCGATACTTTCTATGGTGAATGGTCGATTGAGTACAATAATCTATTCACATATTCATAAGGTAAAAATACAGCTTTTGAAAAGCTCGTACAAGTTTTTGATGCAATTATTATGCGTGCATACTATTTTTTCCTAAAAAAGTACCATAAAAACTTTTTATGATACTATCATACAACGGTTTTTAGCTTTAAAAGTTTGGCCAAATGGCCTAAATAGCTTTTCAAGGCTTTCGATTTCGGCGGGTATTGGCCGGGGAGTTGCCATAGGGGCAATGTCGGCATCCGTTTTTGCAACAGTAACCGCGTTTGAGGTGGTATTTGGCGGTGAAGACATACAGTCCGTTTTCGACATAATAATCTTCTCCTTCTACTAAGTGGCGTGGCATATCCAGATAGGGCGTGGGGGTATGAGGTTTTCTGACGGCGGCCTCTCCATTGGAAGCGCCTATTTTTGGGTAAACAAAATAAGTCGGGCAAGGGTTTGTTTGGGCTGTACTTAGACGAAAAAAACGGCCACAGGTGCACGGATGGTGTTATGGTTTTCAGTGAGCGTACTTTGGTTGGGCAGAGGCGAGGTATCCCAAAAACGGCCACGGATGCACGAATTTTAGTTCCATTCGTACATCCGTGCAAGCCTCCCTAGCTGAAGTGTTATAGGCGCTGGGAGATTTTCAAACAATCATTTAGGCTCTTCCGAGCTGCTTCAACATCCTGATATGAGAGTTGATGGCCTGCCCGAAGGTCTTTTGCTCGTAATATGGTAGTTCAAATTCGGCGGCAGTCTGTCGGACTATTTCGGAGATAGGTTTGTAGTGGATATGGCATACATGGGGGAAGAGGTGATGCTCTACCTGAAAATTCAGCCCTCCGATATACCAAGACAGCAGTTGGTTGTTGCGTGCAAAGTTGGACGTAGTATACAGCTGGTGAACGGCCCAGGTGTTTTCTAGGCTGCCGGTCTCATCGGGTACAGGATAGGTTGTACCCTCTACTACGTGGGCAAGTTGGAAGATAACGCTCAGAATCAGCCCCGCAGTCATGTGTACGACCAAGAAGCCCAACAATACTTGCCACCAGGCGATGCCCAATACATAATAAGGCAATACAAGGGCAAAGGTGATGTACAACACCTTGGTCAGGATCAAGACGGATAGGTCTTTGTAGAAGTCTGATTTCACCTTTACTTTAAAGTCTTTTTGATGGTATTGGAAAACCTTGATGAAATCTTTCACCAAGAAAGAAAAGGTCATCAAAGAATACAAGGGGAAGGCATAGATATACTGGAAGCGGTGGTATTTTTTGAGTGGGGCTTCGGGCGATAAGCGCAGAATCCATTTGGTATCGATGTCCTCATCTACTTCAAACACATTGGTGAAGGTATGGTGTAGGACATTGTGTTGGGTTTTCCAGCAGAACACATTTCCTCCAAGGAGGTAGAGGCTGCTGCCTAGCAGGCGGTTTACCCAGCCTTTGGAGGAGTAGGTGCCGTGGAGGGCATCGTGCATAATCGACATGCCTACGCCTGCCATGCCCACACCCATCAGCAGGGTCAAGCCAAGCATTTGCCAAGGGCTGAACCAGCCGCTTAGAATCAAGAAATAAGGGACGGCATATAAAGACAGCATCACAATAGTCTTTACGAACATCCTGTAGTCAGCTTGTTTTTTGTATTGATTGTCTTTGAAATAATCTTCTACACGCTGACGCAGGGTTGGGAAAAAATCAGATTTCTGTTTGTTAGAAAACCTGAGTTGTTGGTTTTTGGGCCGATTTAGGGTGCTTTCAGCTTTCATCATTAAAGTTTTTGAAATAATAAAACAAGGGGTGGGGTAGGGGTATTGGTGGAGGTTCTTCTGAGGGCATAGACCAACACAGCATTGTGATGTTGGGCAAAGGCTTGGGAGAGCCCTAGCAAGTGAGTTTGCTTAGTTAGAAAGAATGACTGTTAGGGGGGGAGTCAACCGCCGGGCATTTTTGCTGCTCAAAGGCAATATGTAGTGGCGATTATTTGTAAATAGTTATGGTTAAGTATTTTGTGCCTTTTGCAAAGCCTGCACAGTTTGGGCTTTGGATGTATGTGTGTTACTAATACGAAGCTATTTTGAGCCAATTTATCAAGCCTTATTGATAAAGAGCGACATTACTCAGGCAAGGTAGATAATTTATACTATTCTTGCAAGTGGAGCAAATGAATATACTTCTCCATCTACAAAATATCCAAACATCCTTACAGATAAGGCCGTATTTTGCCAAAAAATATACTATTTGTACAAAGCTCAAAGCGCGCTACCTAGCTCCTGAGGGGTGCTGCGGACTTGGGTTTTGTATGTCTGCTCAATAAGCATTACATTTGCTTAACTATTTACCAATTTACTATAGCAACTATGCAAACTGCTGCCCAACTCGCCCAACTGCGCCGCGATTATAGTCTGCGCACTTTTTCTATTGATGATGCGGCTGCCGACCCGCTCCAACAGTTTGACCTTTGGATGCAAGAGGCGCTTCAGGCCGAAGTACCAGAGCCTAACGCTATGACGCTCTCCACCGTTCGCCCCAACGGCACACCCAGCGCCCGTGTGGTGTTGCTCAAGGGCATCGAAGCGCATCAGTTTGTGTTTTATACCAATACGCAAAGCGACAAAGGGGTGCAGCTCAGCCATAACCCTGCCGTAGCCCTGACCTTCCTCTGGCTCGAATTGGAGCGCCAAGTGCGTATTGAAGGTACGGCAACCTTGCTAGACGAGGCCACCGCCACGGCCTACTTCCAAAGCCGCCCACGTGAGAGTCAGCTAGGTGCTTGGGCTTCGCCACAAAGCCGGCATATCCCGGGGCGGAAGTTTTTGGAGCAGAACTTTGCCGAGATGCAAGCCCAGTTTGCCGCCGAAGACCTGATTCCTAAACCTGATTTTTGGGGGGGATACCAAGTCAAACCTACCCGTATAGAGTTTTGGCAAGGCCGTAGCAGCCGCTTACACGACCGCGTCCTCTATACAATTGATGCTCAGGGGCAATGGCAAAAACAACTGCTTGCACCCTAAGCGCTGAGGCTCATTTGGAGGTAAAATGAGACTTAGCCTACAGGGTTTGAAAAATATCCAGTGGCCTGAGGATTTCCTTAACTAAACGAAGCCCGAAACTCCAATGGTGTCAGGCCGGTTTTGTTTTTAAATAACTTGCTAAAAGACTGTGGGTATTCAAAGCCTAATTGGTAGGCTATTTCGCTGACAGTCAAACCCGTAGTAGTTAAAATCTCTTTGGCTTTTTCAATCAGTTTTTCGTGGATATGCTGTTGGGTGTTTCTTCCTGTAATATTGCGCAACATATCACTTAAATAAGCAGACGAAACACTCAGCTCGCTGGCTAATTTTTCGACAGTTGGCAATGTCAAATCTGAATTATTGGCAAAATGATGCCCCAAGATGCTTTCAAAATTTATGAGCAGGTCATTGCTTGCCATTTTCCGAGTGATAAACTGCCTGTTATAAAAGCGATTGCAATAACTCAGGAGCAACTCGATATTCGATACAATGACATCTTGGCTGAAATTATCTATTCTTGAACTGATTTCTTTTTGGATGTTTTGTACCAACGTTTCTATTGTTTTTTCTTCTTCCTCCGAAAGATGCAGCGCTTCGTTTGCTGCATACGAAAAGAAGCCATAATTTTTGATTGTCTTACTCAATGGATATTGCCGAATCAAGTCGGGATGAAATATGAGCGACCAACCTACACTTTTGTTCATCTCCTCCTTGTCTATGCTGATAATTTGGCCGGGGGCAAGAAAAGACATCGTTCCTTCGTCAAAATCATAATTTGTTTTCCCGTATTTCAGTACCCCTTTGAAGTTCTTTTTGATGGTCGCATTGTAAAACTCAAATAGTAATTTTTGAGTTTGATGCAAGATTTTCATTTGTGCGTGGTCAATGATGGTAATCAAAGGATTCAAAGGGCTCGACAAGCCAAGAAATGTGTGTAGCTCCTTTTGGTCGAGCGTTCCCATATAGCCGAAAAACCCTTTTCCGCCAAAGTTCATTGTACCCAAGCAAAGCGTTGAAACTTTCAAGCCTGTGTTTCCTAAGATTTTGTACTTCATCATTTTAAATTTAATTGTGAAGTACAAAGGTGGCGGGAATAAAAGCGCCGGATGTGTCCAAAATGAAGTCGTTTGTGTTCAAAATGAAGAGCGTAGTCGTTTAGGGGGTTTGTCGCACCACAGGACATTTTTGGAAAAGTAGCTCGAAGCTCCAGCTTCGAGACAGGCCGAGGCTTATTTTGGGGTAAATGAGACCTAGCCTACAGTTTTAACTGTAGGGTTTGAATTGGAAAAGTGCGTGTCAACGCCTAATAATCACAATGTCTCCTGTAAAACTATCAAACATCATCATAATCTGTTTTATAAACAAGGACTTGTTTTTTATGGAAACAGGCTTGATTTGGTCAGATAATGCGATACCTCTCGCTACTAGCTTGATACGGGTGTTATGAAATTCTTTTGGTACTTGAAATGCGAATTTCCCATTGATATCGGTAGCCGTGCCACGATTTGTACCTTGAATAAATATTGTAACGCTCGGTATAGGTTCATACTTCTCATCTACGACAGTTCCATAGATGAACACGGGCACATCCTTTGGTGTCATCAGATTTTGTTCGTAAACCTTGCATTGGCTTTCTTCTTGTTTTTTACTTCCTTGGTCGTATACCACTTGCTGACCTTGTGCTGCTTGCTGCTTTAGGGCTTAACAGTAAGGCTCCGGTAGCTCACCAAAAACTTAGCCAAGAGTCCAATAATAGTCGGGGTAATGAGCTATTCTTTGTCGCTACAGGAGTCAGCAAATTGCGGTTAATTTAATCTGGCCTAAAACTTCCACAAAGTTTTTTCCTTTGTGCTGTGCAAAAAACCTCAACAAGGCTTCATCATCATAATTTCGGAAATCGGTAACGGTTTTCTAACAATTGGCGCAAAAGTACCCTTGGTCGGTTTTGTCCATATTGCTGGTTTTTGGCTATAAGGTTGGGGTACCTGAATTTGCAATACTTTTTTTATTGGTGGGTGTGGCTAGCTTTGTTTAGCGGAGTTGTATCTTTGTTGCGGTGCTAGCCCTGTATTGCCTTGAGACGTGCTTTTTTGAGTATATGGCTTTTGTGTTGCTTTCTCGCCCCGCCGGCGAGTACCTATGGGCTATTGTATGTGCACAAGCGGCAGGTGCGCAAGGCGCTCAAGTGGCAGCTGATTGCGGGGGTGGAGCGTGAGGCCTTGGTCTTGCTCAAGTTTACGCCCGAGGAGGCACGCACACAGCTCCGCTGGAAGCACGCTGGCGAGTTTGAGTATCGGGGGGAGATGTATGATATTGTAGAGACCGCCATCCACGGCGATACGGCTTACTACTGGCTTTGGTGGGATAGGGAGGAGACGCAGCTCAACCGCCAACTGCAGGCCTTGGTAGGCCAAGCGCTCCGCCAAGACCCGGAGCGGCGGGCTGCACAAGCACGTTTTTTTGATTTTTTTGAAACCCTCTACTGTGCGCCACAGCAGCGTTTTTGTTTTGTGGTGTATGGGCAGAACCTGCCGCCGGGTGGGTGCTGTGGGCTAGGTGCCGGGGTGTTGCTTCATCCGCCGCCTTCGCCGCCGCCGGAGTATGGAGGCTGCAACACTGAATATTATTCACTTTCGTCGTTATGGTGCTTATTTTGCCCCCTTGTTGTGGAAACATAGTTAACCGCAAAGGATGCGGGCGCTAGCACCAAAACGCCTTATACAACAGCGACCTAAGTCAAAGTTTTATTGATGACAAACCAAGCACTTGTGTTCGGATAAATACCTGTAGCACAAGATTATGCAGTTTGTAAAATTGTCTTCTTATTTACTAAGCAAAATCAGGATGAAAAAATGTATATTCCTCTGGTTTTGGTTGGGCTTGGTGGCTATTGCCCAGTCCCAAACCATCACCATCATAGACCAAAGCACGGGAGAAGGGCTTGAGTCCGTAACCTTGCGTAGTGAGCGCCCCAAGGCCTTTGCGGTGAGCAATAGCCGGGGCGAAGTAGCGCTTTCGGCTTTTGCAGGTGCCGAGAGGGTGGTTGTGCAGCGCTTGGGCTTCCGAAGCCAAACCTTGAGCTACGAGGAGTTGGCCGCCGGAGACCTGCGACTGGCGCTGGTGCCTGCGCCCACACAGTTTGACGAGGTGGTAGTGTCAGCCACCCGCTGGACACAGACGGCGCAGACGGTTCCCTCCCGCATCGCGACCATTTCCCGGGAGCAGGTGGCGCTCTTCAACCCCCAAACGGCTGCCGACATGTTGGGCAGCTCGGGCGAGGTATTTGTGCAGAAGAGCCAACAGGGCGGGGGCAGCCCGATGATTCGGGGTTTTTCGGCCAATCGCCTGCTCTATGCCGTAGACGGGGTGCGGATGAACTCGGCCATCTTCCGGTCGGGCAACTTACAGCAGGTGATTTCGCTAGACCCTTTTGCCATCGAGAGTACAGAGGTTTTCTTTGGCCCGGGGGCAGTAATCTACGGCAGCGACGCCATCGGGGGCGTGATGAGTTTTCAGACCCTCAGGCCGCAGTTGTCGCTCAGCGACGAGCCCTTGATTAGGGGCGGCGCTGTCAGCCGCTACGCTTCGGCCAACAACGAGCTGAGCGGCCATTTTGATGTCAATATCGGCTGGCAGAAGTGGGCGCTGCTCACAAGCATCAGCCACAACCGCTTTGGGGACTTGCGGATGGGTAGACACGGGCCGGAGGAGTATCTGAAGCCCTTTTTTGTGCAGCGGATAGACAGTGTGGACAGGGTGGTGGCCAATCCGAACCCCTTGGTGCAGACTCCGACCGGTTACTCACAGACCAATGTAATGCAAAAGCTGCGCTTTCGCCCCAACGGGTCTTGGGATTTTGAGTATGGTTTTCACTATTCCGAAACCTCTGAGTACTCCCGCTACGACCGCCTGATAGAGCTGCTGCCCAATGGCTTGCCTCGCTCGGCGGTGTGGAACTATGGCCCGCAAATCTGGATGATGAACCTCTTGAGTGTAAGCCATACGGCCAACAACCGCCTCTACGACCGCGCTACGCTGCGGCTCGCGCAGCAGTATTTTGAGGAAAGCCGTATAGACCGCAACTTTTCGGGAGGGCAGCGCTTCCGGCTGCGCACACAGCTAGAGCGGGTCAATGCCTACTCGCTCAACCTCGATTTTGAACGCAGCCGCGCCCAGCATCACCTCTACTACGGTTTGGAGTACGTGCAGAACGAGGTACGCTCCGAAGGCTCGGCGATAGACATCCGCAACAATACGCCCATCCCTACCCCCGACCGCTACCCCAACTCCAACTGGAGCAGCTATGCGGCCTACCTCAACTACCAATGGCAACCTTCGGAGCGGTTTTTGGTGCAGGCCGGAGCGCGCTACAACGCCTTTGATGTACAGTCGAACTTTGAGCGCCACCTGAGCTTCTTCCCTTTCGACTTCAGCCGCAGTAGCCTGCAAAACGCCGCCCTCACGGGCAGCCTAGGCCTGGTGTATATGCCGGATGAGACTTGGAAACTCAGCGCCAACCTAGGGACAGGCTTTCGGGCACCCAACGTAGACGACATCGGCAAGATATTCGACATCGCCGCTGGAGAGGTGGTAGTGCCCAACCCTGATCTCAGCCCTGAGTATGCCTACAATGCGGAGCTGAACATTGCCAAAATCTGGGGGGAGGTGCTCAAGCTCGACCTGACGGGCTTCTACACATACCTCGACGGGGCGATGGTGCGTCGGCCTTTTGGTGTAGGGGGGCAAGACAGCATTAACTTTGGAGGGGAACGCAGACGTGTGCTGGCCATCCAAAATGCGGCCTATGGCTCGGTCTACGGCTTTAGCGCGGGGTTGGAGCTGCGGCTGCCGTCGGGCTTCGGCCTGTCCTCGCGCTACAACTATCAGCGGGGGGAGGAGGAGATGGACAGTGGGGAGCTGAGTCGCTCCCGACACGCTGCCCCGGCCTTTGGGATGACGACGCTCTCGTACCATACCGACAAGCTGCGCTTACAGCTCTACGCGGTGTATAGTGCCGAGGTGAGTTTTGCCAACCTCAATGTAGAGGAGCGCCAAAAGCCGGCCATCTACGCCCGCGATGCAGAGGGCAACCCCTTCTCGCCTGCTTGGTATACGCTCAACTTCAAGGCTATGTATGCGCTCAGCCCCCAATTGAGCGTCAGCGCCGGTATCGAAAACCTCAGCGACCAACGCTACCGCCCCTATAGCTCTGGATTGGTAGCCCCGGGGCGCAATTTTATTCTCTCGCTCAGGGCGGGTTTTTGAGGTTTTGCCGTCAGTCAACCTTCCAAGGGCTCAAAGCCCTTGGAGGGTTATCAAAAACATCCTGTTGGTAACGGATTATGTCGAAGCATAATGGGCGTTAGGGGAGCAAAACTAATCTTTCGCCGCTGGTGTTACTCGGGTCTTGGGATGCTCAAAGCGTTTTCGGAGCAGGTGCTCTAAGGGCATAAATAGGGCGGCCACACATACATTCACTGCAATCTTAAACAACGGGATGCTTTGTGTGTACTGGTCTACATAGCCTTCTATTTGTACGTTGATGAACTCAACCACTACCAAGAGCGTAATCAAGGTGAGGATGATGGTGAGTGGCGAACGGCGTTTGCGGGTCGTAAAGTAGATAGATGCGCCAATGAGGCTGGAGAAAATAACCAGCTGTATGAGATAAAACCACCAGCGCTCCCAGTAGGGAGGGGCAATGCGAAAACGGAAAGAGGTAGGTATTTCGGAGGTTACGCCGTCGTGATTGTATGCTTCCACAATAAAGGTATAATCGCCGGGTTTGAGGTTGGTATAGTTGACACTACTCAGCTCCGAGAGGGTAGACCAGTCTTTCTCAAAGCCCTCTAGCTTATAGCGGTATCTGACTTTTTCGGGTACGGTAAAGTGGATGCCTACAAAGTCGAAGGTCAAGTGATTTTTGTTGTAGGGCAACACAACAGCGGGTCGTTTTTCGCCACGGGTACTGAGGGGAATGTTGAAGTAGGGGTGGATAGAATCTGCCCGAAGTTTGAGCCAGTCAACTGCTTGAGGATTGTTGCTAAGGCGTACTTCTGTGATGTGTGTGCGTGGGGCAATGGTATTGATGCGGTCTTCTTTGGGTTTGTATTTGACCACACCGTTGAGCGCACCAAACCAGAGGTTGCCGCTTTTGTCTTTGGCCACGGCATTGGGGTAGGTCTGTATGAGTTGAAACCCTTCGAGATAGCCATAGTATTGGAATTTTTTGGCCTTAGGGTCAAACTTTTCGATGCCTGTTCGGTGGCCTGCCCAGAGCTTGCCGTTGTTGTCTTCGATCAGTAGCCAAACCCCCTGCGAGCTAAGCCCGTCTTTGCGGTCATAGCACACAAAGCTATCTGGATCGCCGGGTTTGGCGTTGGGTTTGAGATAACAGAGGCCGTTTTCGGTGGCAAACCAGAGCTGCCCTTGGCGGTCTTCGAGGATAGAGAGCACGAGGTTGTTGGGTAAGCCTTGGGCTGTAGTGTAGTTGGTAAATTTTTTACCATCAAAGCAGCTAATACCCCCATAAGTACCTATCCAGAGCCTGCCTTTGCGGTCTATGAGGGTAGTCCTTACATAGTTGTTGGCCAGCCCTTGAGCGGTAGTATAGTTGGTAAAAGTTTTGCCATCAAAGCGGCTGATGCCCTTGTCGGTACCAAACCAGATGTCGCCCTTGGGGTCGGGCAATACCGTGAAGACAGTATTGTCAGGCAGGCCATCTTCCTTGGTATAGGTACTAAATTTACGTCCGTCATATTTGGACACTCCGCCATAGGTGGCCAACCAAAGGTTGCCTTCGGCATCTTCGTTGATAGCACGGACATAGTTGCTGGGCAGCCCTTGGGCGATGGTATGGTAGCGCACGCTGTCGAGCGCCGAAAACTGAATCAGTCCCTCGCCTGTTGTACCAAACCAAAGCCCGCCCTTGCTATCGCAAAAAACCGCCCATACTGATGTATTCAAGCGCAGCTGGCGGTCGTCATAGGTCTCAAAAGTCTGCACAGAAAGCTTGGACAGCCCCACGTCAGTGCCCACCCAGAGGTTGCGCCCGCTATCGCGGAGCATACAGTTGATTTCGTTGCCGGTTAGGCCGTTTTGTGTCCTCAAGAAAGGCTGAAACTTATTATTCTCAGGCTGATAAAGTACGACTCCGGCGGCGGTGGCAATCAAGATGCGCTTGTTTTGCTCTTCTATCACATACCAAACCAAGTTGGTTGGCAGCCCGTCTTTGATGGTATAACTTTTAAACTTGCCATTGCTATACAGGCCAACCCCGGCAGAGGTCGAAATCCAAATACGCAATTGGCTGTCGCGGTAGAGGTGGTTGATGGTTCGGGAAGGCAGGCCATTCTGTTCGTCATATACCATAAAACTACGCCCATTGAATACGTGGATGCCCTCAGAGGTTGCAAACCATACGTTTTTTTGGCTGTCTTCGGTGATAGACCAGATGTGGGTATCGCGCAAGCCATTGGCTCCGCTGTAGTTGGTATAGCCTTTTGCGTCGAGGCGGGTGATGCCGTCGGCAGTGCCAAACCAATAATTGCCATAGCTGTCTTGGTAGATACAGGTAATGTCATCGCTGATGAGGCCATCGGCCTTGTTGAGGGTTTTGAAGCGCTTGCCATCGAAGCGCCCAATACCGGCGCGGGTGCCTACCCAGAGCTGCTTTTGGTTGTCAATGAAGATACAGCTGATGTTGTTGCTGGGCAGTCCGTGTTCGGTCGTAAAAGTTTCAAATTTGCGCCCATCAAAACGGCTGACTCCCCCTTGGGTCGCAATCCAGATATAACCCAAATGGTCTTCGACCACACTCCGAACGGTCGACTCCGGCATCCCGTCTATCAGACTGTAGTTGCGTATAGGTAATATTTGCCCACAAACCGTAGCACTCGCTCCCAATACCAAACTCCAGAGGCATATAACATAAAAAAATGGCCACTTTATATATTTCATAGCATAATTTGACTTAAAGTCCTCCTGAGGGGGTTTGTACCTTATGTACAAAGATAGCACATTATTGACGAACCATCCACAAAGCCGTGATGCGCCGGTCGTAGCTAGAGAACGGTTGGTCGAATAGTATCTATATTGTTTTTGTTGAAAATTATTTTGAAATAACAAAAGCAGTCGACCTAACACATCAGCAGAAGCCAAACTTTAGCTTGTCCCGGAGCTAAAGCTTCGAACTACTTTTTTAAAAATGTCTAGTGGTGTGGCCAAAAAGTCTAACTCCAGAACCAAAACAAGCCTTTCTTAAGAGGTAGAGTATTTTTGATTTCATAAACTTGATGTATAATTGTTTTGGAAGGAAGACACATAGACTTGGATGGAGCTTGCATCAAGTCGGTATTTTCAAGAGCCTTTCCGTCATTTGAGTGTTATTCTGGTATGAATGCTGATTTTTTGAGAATTTTTGGGGTTTGTGATTCATTTTGTATTATCTTGAGCTAAAGTTTTGCTTTGTCAAGACATTCACTAACCCACTTAATCTCCTTAGCTTATGTCATCTACTGCTACATCTTCAACAACCCAAGCCCCGTCCTTGCGCTATGCCTGGTATGTGGTCTTTGTGCTGATGATTGCCTATGTTTCATCCTTTATCGACAGGCAGATTCTGAGTCTGTTGGTCAAGCCGATGAAGCGGGACTTACAAATCAATGATTTTGAAATGAGCCTGTTGATGGGGCTTAGTTTTGCGATTTTTTACACACTCTTGGGCATTCCTATTGGCCGTCTGGCCGACCGTTACAGCCGCAAGCGCATTATCATCATCAGTATTGCGCTATGGAGCTTGATGACGGCGCTTTGTGGCATTACCAAAAACTACACCCAGCTTTTTTTGGCACGTGTTGGGGTAGGGGTAGGGGAGGCAGGGCTTACTCCACCAGCCTACTCGATGATTACAGACTATTTCCCCCCCGAAAAGCTCAGCCTCGCTATGAGTATCTATTCGATGGGGATTTACATTGGTTCGGGTCTGGCGCTGGTGATAGCGGGTTTGGCCATTAAGTTGGCTTCTGTACAAGAAATGTGGGCGCTGCCGATTGTTGGGGAGATTTACCCTTGGCAGATGGTCTTTTTCATCATCGGCCTACCTGGATTATTGATTGCCGCGCTCGTCTTTACAATACGCGAGCCATTGCGCCGCAACCGCCTAGCACAGTCCGAGACGGTCGTACAGCAAAATACCCTCTCACTAGAGCAAGTTTTGGCCTATATCCGCCAAAACGGCCAAGCTTTTTTTGGAATTTCTTTTGCGATGGCTTTTACTTCTATGAGCGCCTACGGAACTACAGGCTGGTATCCGTCAATGTTACAGCGTACTTATGGCTGGACAGAGGTGCAGGCTGGCCTGGCTTATGGTGGAGTCATTACGCTCTGCTGTACCTTGGGCATTTTGGCCGGTGGTATTTTGGCCGATAGGCTAAAGCGAAAGCACGGAGCCATCGCCAACCTTCAAGTATGTATGTATGCCTTTGTAGGGCTTTTGATAACAGGTTGGTGGTATACCTTGATGCCTTCCGGCCAAAGCTCTATCTTGGCCATCACGATTTCCTGCTTTCTGATTGCCTCGCCGCTAGGCGCAGCAGGGGCAGCCATCCAAGAAATGATGCCCAACCAAATGCGTGGGCTAGCGACAGCCATTTACTTTTTTGTGCTCAATATCATTGCGCTTGGCCTGGGACCTACTGCCGTAGCTGCACTGACCGATTTTGTGTTTCAAGACGAAAAAGCCGTACGATATTCGCTATTGACGGTAACCATTGTAGGCAATGGCCTGGCCTTGTTGTCTATGTGGGCGGCTTTCAGGGCCTATCCCAAAAGCCTAGAACGGCTTCAGGTATTTCTGAATAAGGGCAATGCCTAACCATTACACAGCGTCTAGCGGCTTCTCTAATCATCGGGTATTTTTAGACAAGTAACGAAAGACCCAGTCTGACATCAACAAAAAGCCTTATTTTGGTATAAAATAAAGGTTTTTTGCACGCCACTGGATATTTTCAAACCCCCACAGTTAAAACTGTGGGCTAGGGCTTATTTTACCCCAGAAATGAGGGTTTGGCTTGTCTCGGGGCTGGAGCTCCGAGTTACTTTTCCAAAAATGTCTAGTAGTGTATTTCCCAAACCAATTGTGGTTGGGTATAGGGTATATCAACACCAACCCTTCAAAGGCTTCAAGCCCCTGAAAAACTATTGCTTATCAGTCCCGATGAACTAGACGATACGCAATATACAAAGCTAAAAAAGCGCCAAATCGCTACTATACGGTATACGCTTTTTTTCTGTGAACGAATCTTGCTTGATTGTTTAGAAATTGCGTTATTTGTTTGAAATACAAAATTTTATCACGATAACTTATTAATCAAAATTTACTATGGAATCTGATGTATCTAAGATTGTCTTGCTTGGCGGCCTCTTCATCTACCTCATCATTTCGCTGGTTATTGGCGGAGTGATTATTGCCTCACAGTGGGTTATTTTCACCAAGGCCGGTAAACCCGGCTGGGCATCGCTCATACCAATTTACAATATTGTTATCTTGCTCGAAATCGTGGGCAAACCTACTTGGTGGTTGGTACTGATGTTCATCCCGTTCGTCAATATTGCCGTATCAATCATTATTTTACACAATTTATCGCTCTCCTTTGGGAAAGATAGCGGCTTTACGATAGGCCTGGTATTGTTATCGGTTATTTTCTTTCCGATTTTGGCCTTTGGCGAAGCCAAATACATAGGCCCTGCCGGCGGCGAAGGAAGTACATATTAGTAGTATTGAAGCTTCTTAGCGCTACAAAGGCGCGCTTGAGTCAGAAGCTTGTGTACTTTCCAAAAAAAGCGCTCTCCCAAAGGAAGAGCGCTTTTTGCTACAATAAAACGGTCGATAGTCACGCTGATTAAAGGCGAATTTCAACACCGGCAGTGATAAAACGTGGCAGCCCTACACGGATACCTTGGGGGCGGCGTGTGGCGATGTAGCGCTCATCGCTAAGGTTTTTGACAGATACATTGAAGTGTGTATTCCAGCGTTTTACAGCATAGCCTAGTGTAGCATCAAAAATAGTATAAGCATCTAATTTGCCGATACGGCCATTGGCACTAGGGGTTATAGTATTCAACACATCAGTGAACTGCTCACCTACGTGGGTAGCCGTTAGGCGCAAATCAAAACCGAAAGGTGCTTGCCAAGTAAAGGCGCTTGAGAGCAACCACTGAGGCGCATAGGGCGTGCGGTTGCCGCTGATATTAGTGCCTTCTACCCCAGCGCTTAGGCTTTGGCCAATAAAGCGGTCTTTATTGAAAAAGGCATCTGTATAAGTAGCGTTTAGGTCGAGCACAAGGCGGTGGTTAAGGTTGGCGATTTTACCAAAGTCGATGTTAAAAGCTCCCTCAATGCCTCGGTGTGTAGTTTCGCCACCATTGATAAGGCCAGCACCGGCGCCTCCCGAAGATTCAGAAACGGGAATAATCTGATTTTCAAAATCCATATAAAAGCCCGTAAACTCTATATGAGCAAAATTGCTGATATTGCTGCGGAAGCCTAGCTCATAGTTCCAGCTTAGCTCAGCATCCAGCTCAAAAACCTCTCCGGTAGCAGAGATGGCATCTTTCACACGTGGAGGGGAGAACCCACGGTGTGCGCCTGCAAAAATACTGGTGTTTTCACCTAGGTTATAGTTGGCTCCAATACCTGGGATAAGGCTGGTAATATTGTTTTCGCTTCTGACTCCTACAAGGTTGTTGTTGTTGAGTAAGATATTGCGCTCATAGTTGTAAAACTCAGCTCGTAGTCCGGGCGTTACAGAAAAGCGCTCACTGAAGTGTAGGGCGTTTTGAGCATAGAGGCTATAAGCAATGCCCGTACGGATTTCGTCGTCGCGTAGGCGGCCTGTGCGGGCGCTGGCGCTGGCACCATCAATGCGCTGCTCCAAGGCACGCTCATACATTGCCCTAGCACCTATGTGTAGACGGTTTTCGATATTACCGAAGTAGTAAGTACCCGCCAGTTGTGTTTCGATACCAGCTACCTCAAAACTACGGTTACGGTGGGCGTTCTGGTCGCGCATGTAGATAGCCCCATTAGGGGTATTTATATCACCCCAAACAACCCCCGTAGGATTGGGCACTGGAGCATAGGCAAAGTCTTGACGTTGCCAGTTGCGGCTGGTGGTATTGGCAAAAGCAGTAGTTTTAAGCGAGAAGCGCTCGCTAAATTCCCACTGGTGGGTTACGCTTGCCGCATAACGGCGTACATTGAGGCGGTCGTCGGGGGCAAGGCGGGCAAAGTCAAACTCATCACTAGCATCATACATTGTTTGGGTAATGCCGATATAAGTGGCATTAGATACTTCATTATAAAGTGACAACTTGACACCTACCGAAGACTTATCGCCGGTACGGAACTTGAACTTAGTGTTGAAATCACTGATTTCAAAGCCTACCAAGCCGACATCATCAGCGCGTTTGTAGAGATAATTGACTTGATAACCTACATTGCCGATGGTATTGCCATAGCCTACCAAGCCGCTGAAATAGCCCCCTTGGCCGGCGCGTAGTTTTACGTTCAGCTCTTGGTTTTGGGGAGGATCTGCGGTAATGTAATTGATTACCCCACCGACAGTTTGCGGGCCATACATAATCTGTCCGCTGCCTTTGAGTACTTCTACACCTATCATCCGATCCATCACAGGGGTGTAGTACATCTCTGGCTCACCATAAGGATTAAGCGCCACAGGAATGCCGTCTTCGAGCATCAAGACGTTGCGGCTGCGGTCGGGGTCAAGTCCGCGTATACCCACATTCACGCGCATCCCAAGTCCCTCTTCATCTACTACGTGTAGGCCGGGGGCGCGGCGAAACACCTCATTGCCACTGATAGGCGCTAGAAGGTTTAACTCGCGAGCACTGATAAAGCTGACAGCACCCGGAATTTCTTTGAAAAGCCCTTCCTTGCCGCCTAAGACAACAATCTGAGGCATATCGTACCTCTTCAGAGAGTCGAGCGGGTCTGGGGTTTGTGTCGTGGCAATTACTTTGCTCGTCGAGGTGGTATAGCTCTTGGCTTCTTGTGCCACTAATGGGTCGAGACTCCCAAGGATTAGCGCAAGTGTTAGAAAAGAGAAGTATTGAAAGCGCATAATGAGTTGTGTTTAATTTGTTTTAGACTCAATTCAAATAGAGTTTGCGAGGGCAAAACTAAAAATTATTTAGACTGATTACAAATAAATTAAAAAAAAACTCCTGAATGCTGCGGTAAATTCCTCAGAATGTGCTTGGTAGAAGTTGCTTACCGACTTCCAAAAGCCACAACGCTTGTATTTCCTTTGTGTGTGTCTCTATCTTTATACTATACAAAGCCTGCTGCCTATACCAATGACACTATATTTTGAGGCCATCACCTCAACATACAGCCATCTTTGATACAAATACCCTGAAATATGCCTATATTTGCCCTCGGCTTTGGGTGCTTTAGATGGCTCAAAAGGGAATCCGGTGAAATTCCGGGACAGCCCCCGCTGCTGTAACTCGGCTGTTAGGTCTCGGCCTAAACACAGAAGTGATACTGATGATTTATACAATCCACTGACTACTAGCTAGTTGGGAAGGGTGTCAGTATTCCGAGAAGTCAGAAGACCTGCCCTTGCCTATGGTTTCACACTTACTTTCGGGGTGAAAAGTACAGATGACAAACAAACAAAAAACGCGCACAGCCCAAATTACTTGGGGCTGGCTTGGGGCATTATTGGCTGCCCTCTTTATTTTTCAGGCTTGTAATACCGCCGATACTCGCCAAGAGGCCAAGAATCAGGGAGCTGTTGCCGTAACAGATACGCTACATTTGCAGGTACAGTATGCCCAAAACTTTAGTATCCACTACATCTCCGGCTACCCTGTATTGCACATTGGGCAAAGCGCTCAAGACAGCACGGCGCAAATCCAACTAGCCCTCGTTCCTCATCAGGCCGAAGTACCTGCTGCCCTACAAGGCAGCAACTACCAAATTATCCGCACTCCTGTCAGCAGGGCAGTGGCAGCGTCCCATACCCACTTGGCTATGTTTGAGGTACTAGAAGGCTTAGACGCAGTGGTAGGATTGACAGAGGCCGACTATCTCCCACACGAAGGACTACAAGCAGCCCTAAAACAAGGGAAAGTAGCGGAGGTAGGCAAGGGGGGAAGCCTGAACCACGAACTGGTATTGGCACAACAGCCTCAGGTGTTGATAGCCTCTGTCGTTCAGGTCCAAAGTCTCAAGGGAATGAATGCCCTAGAGCAAGCCGGTATTACGATAGTGCCTAATGGCGACTGGTTAGAAGCCTCGCCCTTGGGTCGTGCGGAATGGCTCAAGGTTTTTGGCTTACTCTTGGGCAAGCCTACTAAGGCACAAGCTTGTTTTGAGGCAATTACCCAACGCTACGACTCCTTGCAGCGCCTCGTCAAGGCCCTGCCCCCAAGCAAACCCCGCCCCTTGGTCTTGACTGACCTGCCCTACAAAGGGACTTGGTATGTACCTGCTGGCCAAAGTTATGTGGCTACCTTGCTCAAAGATGCCGGTGCAGACTACCCCTGGGCCGATACACAAGGCACGGGCAGCCTCGCGCTCGACTTTGAAGCGGTGTATGCCAAGGCCCAACAAGCAGACCTTTGGCTTAATACCAGCTCGGCTAGGCAACTCGCTGATATTCAGACACAAGACCCGCGATTGGCCAATTTTAAGCCCTTTGTCCAAAAACAAGTGTACAACAATAACCGGCATACAACTACCAAAGGTGGTAGCACGTATTTTATGCAGGGAATAGTGGAGCCACACCTTATCTTGGCAGACCTCATCAGTATCATCCACCCAGAGCTACTGCCCAAGCATCAGCAGGTGTATTACCATCAACTTCCCTGATTTTGTACGCAATCTATTACCTAATAGCACTTGTTATGCTTGTACACGAAAGCTTTTTTGAGATTGGAGTTCTTTGAAGATTCCAAGAGGATAGATCTCTATTGGTTGGCCGCTACCACGCGGATAACTGAGCGACAATACCAAGAGGAGTGCCTAAAATATGTAGGATTGTTTACCACACCATACTTTGGCAATCAGCCAGATGCAATCAATTGGCTAGACAGTCAAGCCTGAGTATATTAACGCTACCGCCCAAGAACAAATGAGCAAACTACCCACTTACGAAGCCTCCACAAATACCATAGCCCCTCCCAAGCTGCGCCAAGCTTGGTTTTGGGGCTTGGGAGTATTGATGGTACTGGCCTTTGTATTGGATGTGGCATTAGGTTCGGTTTGGATTCCGCCGGAGGCGATTATACGTAGCCTATTGGGGGACACACAAGTACCCCCAATATGGGTCAACATCATCTACCATTTGCGGTTGCCCCGCGCCTTGACAACAGCCCTAGCCGGCGCAGCGCTGGCTGTCAGTGGGTTACAAATGCAGACCTTGTTTCAAAACCCTCTGGCAGGACCGTCGGTATTGGGTATCAGTGCCGGAGCCGGACTAGGGGTGGCCATCGTGGTCTTTGGTTCGGGCTTGAGCCTTTCTACTGCCAGCGCAGCACAAGGGGGATTTTCGGTCATTGTGGCGGCGATGTTGGGGGCAATGGCTGTACTGCTGTTGATGTTGTTTTTGGCACGGAGGGTATCCGATATTGTGGTACTTTTGATTGTGGGGGTGATGGTAGGGCAGCTCAGCGGTGCGTTGGTCAGCATTGGGCAATACTTCAGCCATCCCGAACAGATACAAAGTTATCTGGTCTGGACTTTTGGCAATACGGGCGCAGTATCGGGGGTGCAGCTCTATTGGCTTGCCGCCTGCGTATTGCTAGGCTTAGGAGGTACTTGGCTCTCGGCCAAACACCTCAATGCCTTACTCTTGGGCGAAACTTATGCACAGAGCCTAGGGCTGCCTTTGATGCGGCTACGGTTGGTAGTGATTCTTATGACTGGTTTGATGACCGGCAGCGTAACCGCCTTTTGCGGGCCTATTGCCTTTATCGGCATTGCAGTCCCACATCTGGTGCGCACCCTCTTGCGCAGCACCAATCACCAGTGGCTGGTGCCCGCAACGGCCTTGGGCGGTGCTGGGCTGCTCTTGCTCTGCGATGTTGTCAGTAAATTGCCGGGAAGTCAAATCAGCCTGCCTCTAAACGCCATTACCGCCCTTATTGGTGCGCCAGTGGTGATATATGTGTTGCTGAACGTGAGGCGATTGAGGCATTGAGATGATAAAATCAGGTGTAGTGCTTGCCACTTGCATAACGGTGGTGTATCGCAAAAAGATGCATCCCATAAAGATAAAACACAATATTTAGCCTAGCTTTTTGAGTATGAATACATCAGACATTTCCGCAGGGCCTGTGCCCAATGCTGCCATCGATACCCAGTGCCTGAGCATAGGCTACGGGCAGCGGGTCTTGGAGCGCGGCTTGTCTTTGTCTTTGCTAGCAGGGGAACTGACTTGCCTGATAGGAATCAATGGGGTCGGGAAATCAACCTTGTTGCGCTCGCTCGCCGGCCTACAGGCGCCGCTAGGCGGGCAAGTTTATTGGGGAGGCGTACCGCTAGACCAACTGAGCACCACACAACGTGCCAAGCATATGGCCTGGGTATCGACGGCTAGGCTGGGCGGCAATGGGATGTCGGTTTATGAGTTGGTGGCCATGGGGCGCTACCCCTATACCAACTGGTGGGGCCGCCATACAACCCAAGACCACCAACAGGTCAGCCAAGCGATGGTCTTGACGGAGACCACACACTTGATTGACCGACCTATACAGACTTTGAGCGATGGCGAACACCAAAAGGTGATGATAGCCAGGGCATTGGCCCAAGACACGCCTGTCTTGATGCTTGATGAGCCTACCGCCCACCTCGACTTGGCCAACAGGGTGATGCTGTTACAGCTATTGCGCCGCCTAGCCCACGAACAGCAGAAAGCCATCTTGTTGACTACCCACGACCTCTCGCTGGCGCTTCAGGCTGCGGATAAACTCTGGCTGATGCAGCCAGAACAAAAACTGATAACGGGCATCCCTGAAGATTTGGTACTGCAAGGGGTGTTTGAACGTATTTTTGCACGCCAAGGTATTGACTTTGACCCTCAAACGGGTTTGTTCAAGATGCCGACCACACAACGCCGCAAAATCGGCCTCCTAGGAGAAGAGGGCATCTCTCTACACTGGACGCGCCAAGCCCTCGAACGGCGAGGGTTCGAGGTGAGCGTCCAACAACAAGAGGCTGTCTGTGTGCAGTTGCATACCCTTGGCCAGCAACCCCAATGGGTTACCAAAACCCACAACAACCAACAAACCCATTATAGCCTTGCGGAGGTAATCGCAGAGGTGGAGGCGCTTTAGCGCTTAATTAATGTGTGGCTGCTGCCCATTAGTTGGCTTTTTGGGAAGGCGGCGTACCTCGTAGAGGTCTTTGCGCCGATCTTGGAGGTTGCGGACGCTACCCCGCAAGTGCAGGTTTTTGAGGAGCTTGAGGTCTACATCTGCTACGATGGTCATCTCGTTGTTGGGAGTGCCTTCGGCAATGATGGCATTCTGAGGGAACGAAAAGTCAGAAGGGGAGAAGATGGCCGACTGCGCATACTGGATGTCCATATTGATGACCTTGGGCAGGTTGCCTACGCTGCCCGCAATGGCTACATAACATTCGTTTTCGATGGCGCGTGCTTTGGAACATATCTGCACACGCTGATAACCACTTTGCATATCTGTAGAAAAAGGAACAAAAAGGATTTCCATCCCCTCATCGGCTAGCAGACGGCTCAGCTCAGGGAACTCTGAGTCATAACAAATCAAAATCCCAATCTTGCCCGCATCCGTCTGAAATACTTGGAGTTGGTTGCCTCCTTGCATTCCCCATTCAGCCACTTCGCTCGGCGTAGGGTGGATTTTGTATTGGGCTTCGCAAGTCCCATCGCGGCGACAGAGATATGACACATTGTAGAGGCTGCCCTCTTCGTATACAGGCATACTGCCGGCAATGATATTGATGTTGTAGCTCAGGGCCAAGTCTACCATTCTCAGGCGAATTTCTTCGGTATGTTGAGCCAGATGGCGGATAGCCTGAGCGCTACCCATTTCGTTGAAGGCGGCCATCAGGGGGGCATTGAAATACTCAGGGAAGAGCACAAAGTCGGCCTTGTAGCCCGAAACTGCATCCACAAAAAACTCCACATTGTCCATAAAAGAGTCAAGTGAAGGCGTATGGCGCATCTGCCACTGTACAACCCCTATGCGCACATTGGTACGGCGGGTGTTGAACGGTGTTTTCTTTTTGGTATAATAGATATTGTGCCACTCAATGAGCGTAGCATACGCATCAGACTCTTGGTCGTAGGGCAGGTAATCTTTCAACACCTTCTTGACGTGGAAACCATTGCTGAGCTGAAAAGTCAACACAGGATCATAGATTTCCTTCATCTTTACTCCTTCAATATATTCCTTGGGAGAGAGTTTGTCTTTGTAAAGGTGGTAGTTGGGCATTCGGCCACCGGCCACAATCGATTTGAGTGCCAGCTTTTCGCATAGTTCCTTGCGCGCATTGTAAAGCCTGCGACCAAGGCGCATCCCTTGGTAATCTTGATGTACGCCTATTTCGATGCCATACAGAATATTGCCATTGGCATTGTGTGTATTGAGGCGGTAATTTCCCGTGATTTCGGCGTAGGTGTGGGTATCTTCTAAATCGTCAGAATCAATCATCAGTGAGAGCGCAAAAGCCACTACGCGGCCTTTGTCAGCAATACAAAGCTGCCCTTCAGGGAAGCTCTTCAGGAGGGTTTCTAGCTGCTCTTTGCGCCATACGCCACCTACCTGATAGATGTTGCGCATCAGCGATACAACGTCTTCATAATCAGTTGATTTCAAGTTGCGAAGAACTAGCTTATGTTCTTCTTCAGAAAGGGTGTTTTGGTCTTGTGTGTGAGACATAACGACAGTAATTTTTTGCTCAATTTAGTCAAAAAAATGCGATTTCCCAAATCATTCAGGTAAATACCTGACAAGCCATACAGCGAATACAAAGCATAATTACAAGAAATAACGTATAGGCTCGCTCAAGCTCATAGCCTAATTTTGTAATCACAAAGTAAGACAAAAAGACACCGTTTCTCTACTACTTGAAAAGATCCGTAATGACAAAGAAAAATACTGCCAAGACGGGGCAACTGCTCCAAGAATTGGCCGAAGTGAATGCAAATATCAAAAAGCAAAAAGCATTGAGGGATGAGCTTATTCGTGAAGTAAGAGCGAAGATTCCCAAACAAAACAACAGTAAATAGTATAGAGTTTGGTTTAGTTTTGATAAATAGGTTTAGTAGTTCAAAAAGCCGCCGGCCCTTGGTCGACGGTTTTTTTCTGTTGATGAGGGCAAGATGAGCAGGGCTCAAGGCCTTAATACAGCGCATATCCTTACTGGTATCAGGTAAATACCCTAGGAAAACCCTGATAACTTGGTGGAAAACCCTGAGCTGGAGTTTATCCCAAAGCCCCTACCTTTGTATTACTAAGTCAGCAATAATATTGCACAGCAACTTAGCCAACACCAGAAAAAATTACCCCTAGGGGTTGATAATAGACTTTAGTTTTGATAATAGGTTTAGTAGAGCAAAAAGCCGCCGGTCTTTGACTGTCGGTTTTTTTGTGTGCCTACTCGGGTAATTGCCCGATGTCTACTCAAGGATTCTGTGTGTATCAAATTCAAGCCTAATACGGACTGGTACTATGATGGCCAAAACCTAACTTTGTAGCATCAAAAAATACAAAGTAATCAATCACTCTAAAAAGCTTCTCAATGAGCCTAAAGAAAAACAAACAGACATTAGACGAGTTGCAAAAAACAATCGATGAGCTGAGACAAATGAAGGACAAGCGGGCGAAAATGCTGGATAAAGTACACCAGATAGAAGAGAGCCTGAAGAAAGCCAAGTAGGCTATAAAAAACAGGAAAACATTGTTTTGGGTTTAGTTTTAAAAAGGTTTAGTAGTATATAAAGCTGATAGCTGCTGGTTATCAGCTTTTTTGGTGCTATTCTTGTTCCAAACATTTAATTGACTTCAGGGTTTTACCTGAGTAAGAAATACGTCTTTTTCGCCAACTATTTGGGGTAAATGACTTATTTCATACACCATAAATACGCGCTAGTTTTGCATCATTAACACACAGTATATCACACACTTCTAAATGTTTTAGGTTATGATGTCTACTAAATCCAACAAAAGCCTTTCAGCAGAGCTTGATAGAATGATTGCAGAAGTAAACAAGCTGAAAGCAATACGCGCTTCAGTACTCAACGAAATAGACCGAGCTTCGATGCCCCACCGCAAAATGCTCAGCAAGTAGTTGCCTTGGGCGGCTTATTTGCGTTATAGTACTTAATCTAATCATTATCAAAACAAATAAAAATGATGACAACACAAACGTTGAAAAACGCACAGGATGAAGTTTTCTTTACCATCACCTACAGGAAAGACCAAGACCTGTTTTATGCCAATTGGATAGGCGCTGATCTTTCTCTTGCCCAAGTACAAGAGGGAGCGCTCTTATTTCTTTCACTTATCAAAGAGAAAGAACAATCAAAGCTGCTCAATGATAACCGCCAACTCATCGGCGTATGGGACGAAGCCAACGATTGGCTGGCTAACGAATGGATGCCACAGGTGATTCAGGCCGGCTTGAGCAAGTTTGCCCATATTTACTCCAAAGATTTTTATGCCAACCTGTCGGCAGAATTTTTGGAGGATAATGCCAAAAAAATCGGAGGGTTTGAAATCAAGCTCTTCGATGACGAGCAAAAAGCCGTTGACTGGCTGATGGCTGACTAGTCAAAAAAAACATATCCAAGCGAGAGGATAGACTAGCCCCGGTATGCTTCAGTACTTGGGGCTGTTTTTTTGGTATAAGGCCTCCAATCGATTCACCATATTCTTGAGCGCAAATCGACGACGCACCGTTTCTTGTGCTTTTTGGGTAATGTCCTTGGCCTCCTGAGGGTTTTGATAAATTCGAAGCAGCTGCTGCCCAATGGCTGGGCCATCTTCAAAAGGCACCACCCAGGCCTGTAAGCCATCTTGGATATACTCCGGAGCTACGCCCGAAAGCGTAACGATTGAGGGTACTCCGGCGGCCATCGCCTCGATATAAATTTGCCCAAAAGCCTCTACCTCAGGGTCTATGGGTACGTGTACGAAGGCTTGCATCAGGGCATAAAAAGCCGCGATATCCCGCTCAAATACAATCTCGCGATAGCTGTCGGCAGGTAGGGTCTGGAGTTTTTGCCGGATAACGCCGGCATAGTCGCCCGTAGCATTGGCCAAGACCAAACAGGCCTCTGGTGCTTGTGTTAGGAGTTGCTCAAAGCCCTCGATGATATACTCAATTCCTTTGAGGTGGATATAGCGCGAAATCACCCCTACTACCCAGCGCCCTTCCGGCAGTTGGTAGCGCTCCCTGAAAGCAGCCACGCGCTCAGGACTGACAGCCTCGAAATGCTCCCACAAAAAGCCGTGATGTATCAGGCTGATTTTCTGCGGAGACACGCGCTCCTTTTCCAACAACACACGCCGTACGTTTTCCGAAATAGCCACAATATCGGTAGAGAGGGCATTGACGGCCTTGTCGTACCAAACCGCCCTCGGGAAGTAACGGTGGTGTAGGGTGGCGTGATGGCGGGTATGGATGCGCTGCCGCACACCGGCCAAACGTGCTGCCAACAGCCCGGCAAGGCTGGCTTCAAAAAGGTGGGTATGTACTGCCGTAGGGCGCAGCTTGCCCAATAGCCGATAAAGCCGCCACACCACGCCCGGGAGCTGGCGCTTGTGGTGGTAGGGCAGCCAAGTGTAAGGAATGTGCTGGGATTCAAAAAAATCGACCAGACGGCAGCGCTCCTCAGGGTTGAGCAGCACAAAATGCAGCCGAAAGCGCGATTTGTCTAGGTGTGTGCTGATCCACTCAAACGCCACCGCATCCGTAACATTAGAAAGCACATAGACAATCAACTGCATCGAATCGTAGGGTTAATGTATAGTAGCTCCGAAGCAAAGAAAGATGGCTTCGGAGCTACTTGATTTATGCCTGAACGCTCAGTTGCTGTAGGGCAAAGCTCAGGCGTTGGCTGACGGCCTCCTTGCCTAGCAGTTCCTGCAAAATCATCAAATCAGGGCCGGCGCCGGCACCTGTGAGCGCAATGCGGAGGGCGGGCATTATCTGGCCTAGTTTGGCTTGCTTAGCCTCTACGGTGTCGTGGAGCAGCTGTTTGATGGCTTCGGCCTCCCAAGTGGCAGGCTGACCGGTATTGAGGGCTTGGCTGTAGGCCTGAATCACCTCGGCAGCGGCAGCAGTCCATTTTTTGGCCACCAACCCGGTGTCGAAGCTAGTAGGTGCTTCGAAGAAAAAGCGGCCTTCGGCCAAAATATCCTGTGGGAAAGTAGCGCGTTCCTTCATCAGCTCACAGATTTGGAGCAGTTGTGTATCGTTGAGCGTGTGCCCCTCTAGCTTGGCGCGGCTGAGGTCGGCACGGAGGTAGGCCAGCAACTCCTCGTTGGTTTTGTTGCGGAGGTACTGTTGGTTGAACCAGTGCGCTTTTTTGATATCAAACTTAGTCCCTGATTTACCAATACGCTCTAGGCTGAAAGTCTCCACCAACTCAGATAGGGTAAACAATTCCTGAGTAGTGCCGGGGTTCCAGCCCAAGAAGGCCAAGAAGTTGGTCAGCGCCTCCGGCAGATAGCCTTCTTCGCGATAACCAGCTACGGCTGTGCCGCTTTCGGGTTCTGTCCAAGCGAGGGGGAAAATGGGGAACCCGTGTTGGTCGGCGTCGCGTTTGCTGAGCTTGCCGTTGCCGTCGGGCTTAAGGATAAGCGGTAGGTGGGCAAATTGCGGCATAGTCGCCTCCCATCCTAGGTATTGGTAGAGCAATACGTGCAGCGGAGCCGAGGGCAGCCACTCTTCCCCACGGATTACGTGGGTGATTTGCATCAGGTGGTCGTCTACCACATTGGCTAGGTGGTAGGTCGGCATCCCGTCCGATTTCATCAGCACCTTGTCGTCGAGGGTCGAAGAGTGTACCATCACCCATCCGCGCACGATGTCGTGTAGGCGAATTTCCTCTTTGCGGGGCATTTTGATACGGATGACATAAGGCTCGCCCGAGTCGAGGCGCTCCTGCACCTCATCGGCGGGGAGGGTCAGGGAATTTTTCATCTGCATCCGTGTGATGGCGTTGTACTGTGGCGATTTGACCTTGGCCGCCGTCAGGCGCTTGCGCATCTCATCGAGCTCCTCGGCGGTATCGAAGGCATAATAGGCCTTGCCTTCGTCTACAAGGCGCTGCGCATACTCACGGTACATCGGCTTGCGCTCCGACTGGCGGTAGGGGCTATGTGGGCCTCCGTGTAGCGGCGACTCATCGGGCGTGAGCCCTAGCCACTCCAAAGCCTCAAAAATATAATTCTCCGCCCCGGGCACAAAGCGCGTCTGGTCGGTGTCTTCTATACGGATTAGAAACTTACCGCCTTGTTGCTTGGCAAACAGGTAGTTGTATAGCGCGGTGCGCACACCGCCAATGTGCAGTGCCCCGGTGGGGCTAGGAGCAAATCGTACGCGTACTTCTCGATTCATATCTTGGGGGTAGCAATAAAAATGTAAGGTTAAGGAAATTGGTATAGAGATAACCCATAACCCAACAGGCTTGTTATCTCCCCAGCAACCCTAATGTGTGAACTAAACAGTGCCGCAAAGGTACAAAAACCTAGTCGGACTTCATAGACCACAGCGGTTTTGAAAATCCAACTCCCTTGCTCCGCCCCCTTGCTCACCTGCGGATATTTGAGTAATATTACATACTACCAAGCAACATGTAATGATGGCCTTTGTATTGCGCACCCTACACAAAATACAAAGCGGTGAGGGCTCCCCAGTGTCTTAGAAATCCCGAAGGTGGTCTTGGTAGAGTTGCTGACCAATGCATTGATTCATCGCGACTATTTTATTCGTGATACAATCAAGCTTTTTGTATTTCAGAATAGGGTCGAAATCATCAGCCCCGGTAAATTGCCCAACAACCTCACACTTGAACAGGCCAAAAGGGGGATTCGCAAAAAACGCAACGACATCCTCGACTCCCTCGCCCCAGAGTTGCTTCAATACAAAGGAGCTGAGAGCGGTATTTTGCGGGCACTCAAAGCGCACCCACACATTGAGTTTGTCAACGATACCGAAGCCGAACAGTTTACAGCCATCATCTACTGGCCAGATTTGGGTGTGTAGCCGCTTTCGCCACGGATGCACGAATGGCTAGTTGTTTATTTGGTAGTCGGTTTTTAGAAAAAGCGAGATGTGCCCTAAAACTCTATCCGACAATTCAATTCGGCAAAAGTACCTTGATTTTGTCTTGCCCTGCTTCGCTCAATTGATTTTCGGAGCAGTTAGGTTGAAACATATCTATGAGCGGGTTATTTATGACGATTTTAGCTTTGTAAAGACTAAGAAAACTCTACTAAACACTTTAGACAAAGATAGTACAAAATGAGAGCTGTTTTTGCTTGGGTATAGTGGAATTTTAGCGGGTATTTTCAGGCCATCAATAATAAAGGGGAAGGATGTTTTTGGCCAAGAGCCAGAGCGGTATGTTGTTTAGCACCTTAGCCCCAGACCTCTCCAAGAGTTTGACGGAAGAGCTCGTTGAGTTGGGTGGTATCAGGTAAGGTGATAGGTGTTAGGGTCTGTAGGTAGGCATTGTAGTCTTCAATCTCTTGTGCCAAAAAGTCATTGAGCAACTGAGGCCTCGTTTCACCCCCAAAGTGAGACTTAGCCCGCAGTTTTAACTGTGGGATTTGAAAAATGTCCAATGGTGTGGATTGTCTGGTAGTGTTTGCTGGTTATTTCGACCTGACCGATGTCATTTTGAGCCTAATTCTTGTGGGCTAGCTTTGTAACATCAATACCAAACCCACACACAATGCCATTAAAACCACAAACCTATCAGACTGTATCTGCCGAAGAGGCGGTAGCGCTCATCCAATCTGGGCAACATATCTTTGTACATGGCGCTGCAGCTACACCACAAACCCTGCTCGAAGCCCTAGCCGCAAGGGCAGGTGAGCTGTCAGAGGTTACCATACACCATATCCATATCGAAGGCACGGCTCCACACGCCCAACCAGAATGCCGTAAGGCTTTTCGGGTCAATAACTTTTTTGTGGGCAAAAATACCCGTGCCGCCGTCAATGAAGGCGCGGCAGATTATGTGCCTATTTTTTTGAGTGAAATCCCGTTGTTGTTCCGACGCGGTATCGTCGCCCTCGATGTAGCGCTTTTGCAAGTATCTCCTCCCGATGCCCACGGATATTGTAGCCTAGGCACTTCGGTCGATGTAGCCTTGGCGGCAGCCCAGACTGCCCGCATACTCATTGCGGAGGTGAACCCACAAATGCCACGCACACACGGCGACGGCAACATCCATATCAGCAAATTTCACAAACTAGTAGCCGTAGACCGCCCCCTCATACAGCACCCCGTCAAGCCTTTGAGTGAGGTAGAGCGCCGTATTGGGCATCACGTAGCCTCTCTGATTGACAACGGAGCCACCTTACAGATGGGTATTGGCGCTATCCCGAATGCCGTACTCGAAGCCCTCCTACACCATAAAGCCTTAGGAGTACATACAGAGATGTTTTCCGATGGGCTGATTCCTTTGGTAGAAGCCGGCGTGGTTACCAATGAGCATAAAGAAAAACACCGCCGCCATATTGTATCGGGCTTTGTAGTTGGCTCGCAGCAGGTCTACGATTTTATAGACGACAACCCGCTGGTGCGGTTGTTAGACATCGCGTATGTCAATGATACAGCTGTTATCCGACAAAACCCCAAGGTAGTGGCCATCAATAGCGCTATAGAGGTAGACCTCAGCGGTCAAGTAGTGTCTGATTCTATCGGAACGCGTATTTATTCAGGGGTTGGTGGGCAGATGGATTTCATCAGGGGGGCGGCGCTCTCCGACGGTGGAAAGCCCGTTATCGCCCTACCCTCTACTACTTCTAAGGGACTTAGCCGCATTACAGGGCTGCTCAATGCTGGAGGGGGCGTGGTAACTACCCGTGCGCATGTACACTATGTCGTTACCGAATATGGCATCGCTTACCTCTATGGTCGTAGTCTCCGCGAAAGAGCCAAAGCCCTTATCAATATAGCCCATCCTGACCATCGTGAAAACCTCCAAAAGCAAGCACGCCAAACTTGGGGGCTATCGCTATAACCTTGCTGGGTGGAGAGAGGCTTTGGTGCAATCAGCTGATAAGCTCAAAAACAATGAGTTAGCTTAGGGTATGTACCAAGGCCTCACAATTTTCTTTGCTCCAATAGCCTATACCACATTTTTGATAAAGAAGCGACTTATTGCCCTCATACACACAAAGATTGTACATTGCGGGGCCTCTGGCCTGAATGCGCTCTATCTTGAAGGCTACTTGACTGAGCGGAAGCCGCAGCATTTGTGGGCTGTCGTAGTCAAAATACTGTATTTCACAGGTATTTTGTGCTTTGTCAATCCTGATTTGGGAGATAAAATAGCGCACCCACCGTCGGAAGGAAAAATAACTTACAAAGCCGATGCTTATCCAAAAGGCGGCAAAGAATAAAATTGGCGAGTCCAAATAAACACCAAAACCAATCAGCAACACTACTTGCAGGCCTAATGACCAGAGTATCAGCCGCCAGCTCGTATAGGCATATATTCTTTGTTGGAGAGGGGGATAGGGAATCCCGCTTTCGTAAACAGTGGTTGGGTACCTAAGCAGATAAATAAGAGGGGGATAAGCCTCCTAAACAAGGTAGTACGTAAACGCTGAAAATAGGATGCAACCCAACGGCCTGTTAAGATTATTTGGATAAGAAAAACACCGCCATTTGCTTGGAGTTTGAGATGGTATCTCGGGCTAGCGGGGGGCACTCAGTTTCTGTCCGGCGCGGCTATGATTCGCTTGATGGCTTTGTAGAGGTCATCGTTTTTTCGGAGGATGCCAAATCGCTCTCGCCCTAATAGTCTTAGCGTCTGGCAATGACATCATCGGTGTCTTTGGTTTTTTCGTTACTGCGTCCCCTCTTATAGGATACCAAGCCGGCAAGCATCTAGGTGATGTAGCTGCTTGCTGGCTGATGTGATAAAAAAAATTATGTTAAATAAAAAATTCCTCAAACCCTTCATTCAGCCCTTGCCATTGGGCAATCCATTGCTGGGCTTCGGTACTTTGCAAATAGCCATACAAAGCCTGTATAGATTCATAAAGCACTTCATCCTTGGTAGCGAAGGGGACTTGTTGGCGGACGAGCTGCATCAGCGACTCTAGGGGGGCAGTACTCTGCAGGGGGCGGCGAAACTCAAGGGCTTGTGCCGCATAGAGCAGCTCTATGGCTTGGATGAAGGCCAGGTTGTCGAGTACTTGGTGGAGCTTGCGTCCGCTGATAGAGCCCATCGAGACGTGATCTTCTTGGCCCAGCGAAGTAGGGATACTATCGGCAGAGGCAGGGAAGCACAGCGATTTGTTTTCGGATACCAAGGCCGCCGTGGTATATTGAGGAATCATAAAGCCTGAGTTGAGCCCGGTTTCTTTTAAGAGCAGCTTGGGCAGCCCATAGCGTCCTTCGAGCATAAGATAGCAGCGCCTATCAGCGATATTACCCAGCTCAGCGGCGGCGAGGGTGGCATAGTCTAGCGGCAGGGCAAGCGGCTGCCCGTGGAAATTGCCTCCACTGATGGCCTCTTCGGCACTCAAGACGACGGGGTTGTCAGTAACGGCGTTTAGCTCTATGGTAGTCAGTTGCTTGAGTTGTAGCCAAGCTTGGCGGGAGGCGCCGTGTACTTGCGGCATACAACGCAAGGAGTAGGGATCTTGCACACGGTCGCAGTCTGCGTGTGCACTGACAATGGCCGAGCCCTCTAACAATCGGCTGAGGCGCTGTGCTACTAGGCGGTTGCCTTCAAAAGGTCGCAGGGCGTGCAGGCGGGCATCAAAAGGCTTGGCCGAACCCATCAGCGCTTCGACAGAGAGCGCCCCAATCATATCAGCCCACTCTAGGGCGCGGTGTAAGCGCTCCACCCCCTCGATGGCGTGTGCTAGAATAAACTGGGTGCCATTGATGAGCCCCAAGCCTTCTTTGGCGCTTAGCTGTAGGGGGGCGAGGCCGTGTTGTTGTAGGGCGGCGGCTGTGGGCATCCGCTCTCCTTGGTGATAAACCTCTCCTAGGCCGATCAGCGGCAGGAACAAGTGCGCCAGCGGAGCCAAATCGCCCGATGCGCCCACAGACCCTTTCTCCGGAACTACAGGCAGCACATCAGCCTCCAGATGCCACAAAATCCGCTCTACTGTACTGAGTTGCACTCCAGAATAGCCTTGTGCCAAAGCCTGTACTTTGGTGAGCAGCATCAGCCGTACCAGAGAAGGTTTTAAGGGCGTGCCTACCCCTACACTATGGCTTTTGAGCAGGTTGTGTTGTAGTTCGCGGGTTTGGTCAGCTGAGATGAGGGTGTCGCAAAGTGGCCCAAAGCCAGTATTGATGCCATAGACCCGCACGCCAGCTGCTACAATCGCCGCTACTTGGGCTTGGCTGCGCAAAAGGTTTTCGCGAGCAGCCGCAGGCAAATGCCCCTTTAAGCTTCCATCGCGCAAGGCCAAAGCCTTGGCTACTGTCAAGGTGTCGATTCCGTATGCAAACATAATACTGTCAGGTTTTTGTTGTTAAAAAATGTTGTTGATAGATAACGAATCTTTACAAAGGTAGCAGATAAGTCTAATTTTTTGTGAATGATTTTTAGGACGATATAGCGGAAATGGCTACATTTAGTTGATTTTTATAACCAATTGCTCCGCCTCAAAAACAATAGCAGACTTTTTGTAGTATAAAGACATCAGAACAAACAGTAAATGTCTATGAGTGCTTTCCAACAGTGGTTCATAGTATATGCGTTTTTGTGGGCTGGGGGAACGGTATATGCGCAAACAACGGACAGTCTTCAGATGTATCGCCCAACAGTAGACGAGCTGTTGCAGAAGGGGGTGGGCGGCAGTATCGAAGCCAATGTATCGGTGGCTGGCTTTCAGGAGACCTCTCTCCGAGAAACGCCCGGCATCGTAACACTCATTACGGCAGAAGAAATTCGACAAAGCGGCGCACAAGACCTCATAGAGCTGCTGCGTTTGGTGCCGGGATTGGATTTTGCACACAACTATGAAAATGCCATTGGGCTGGGGGTTCGTGGTAATTTTGCTGAAGAGGGCAAGTTTTTACTCCTATTAGATGGGCTGACAATCAACGAGACCAGCTTCGGTAACTTGACTTTCGGGCAGCGGCTGCCATTGCAAAATATCGAACGGATAGAGATTATCCGTGGTGCGGGTTCGGCTATTTATGGAGGCTTGGCCGCCTTGGCCGTAATTAATATCATCACCAAAAAAGCCGCCGACCGTGAGGGGGTATATGTAGCGCTGAATGGAGGAGCCGCCGCCGGAAGGCTCGGTCAGATGAGCGCCTTACTACAAACCAACCAGCGCTACCGCAACGACCTAGAGCTCAACGCTTCGGTATGGCTCAACCAAGGTGTACGCAGCCCCGTAAACACGACAGACCCTACCGGCCAATATACTTTCAACTATGCTGACAGTACCCGTATACAGACTTTCCATACCAATATCGGCCTCCAATACAAAGGTTTTGAAGCAAGGCTCATCCACAACAACTATCAATACCAGACATTATTCAATAACCTGACCGTACTCCAACAAGATTATCTCCTCCAAACACGCTATCAGTGGAATCCTACAGAGCGGCTTTTCCTCTCCCACACTGCTTCTTGGAGGCAGCACAGGCCTTGGTGGTACAGCAATTTCCAAGGGCTACCTTCAGAGCAACGCAGCATCTATGAAGGTTATAAAACCCTAAATAACCGCTATTTGGCCAATACTGTAGCCGCTTATGCTTGGAGCAATACCCTGACAACCGTATTAGGAACAGAGTTTTTTGTAGACCAAGCTACGTACCAAGTGCCCGGCTTGGTGTTTTATAACAATGAGCCAACGCTCTACCTGAGTAACATCGCCGCATTTGCAGAGCTGGACTTTCGGCCTAAGTTTGCCAATTTTCTGATTGGTGCACGCTTTGACAAGCAGAGCACTGTCAATCCTGCGTTTGTGCCCCGCGTTGCCATCACAAAGGCGCTGAAACACTGGCATTTTAAGTTACTCTATAACAATGCTTTCAAAGCGCCGACCATCCAGAATATCCAGTTTTCGGATAACAACAACATCCGTCCTGAGCGGATACGCAACCTAGAGGCCGAGGTAGGGTATCGCCTGAGCGAAAGCTTTGCTATCGTAGCCAATATCTATGATATCCAAATTACGGATCCAATTGTATATGTGATTGACTTGCAGACTTCTGAAGAGTTTTATGGCAATATCGGCCAGACAGGCACACAGGGTCTAGAGCTGGAGTTCCGCTGGCGCAAAAACGGCAGGCTAGGGCTTACAGCCAATTACTCTTTTTATCAAACCATCAACAACACCATCGCCAATTATGCTATAGAAGGAATGCCTAATTTGTTGCTTGGTTTTCCGGCACATAAAATCACTGCCTTGGGCTTTTATAATTTTGGCAAAAACCTTTCTATCAATGTTTCGGCGCTCTATTTTTCAGACAAATATACCTACCTCTTTTTTGATACAGCACGCACCGACTTTCGGCTACAACCTTTTGCCGGGGGGACACTACTCAATGCCAACCTGCGCCACGAGCGCTTCGGCTTGCAGGGCTTGACCTTGATGTTGGGGATACAAAATGCCCTAGCGGCTGACCAGTGGCTAGTCAATGCCAATACCAACGGATATGAACCACTCCCGCTGGCACGTCGAGGGTTCTTTTTTCAGTTAGCCTATGAATTGGGAAAATAAACATACAACAAACTTAATGGTCTTGAGCCTGTGGCTGTGTTTTTGGAGCCAATCTCTCATAGGGCAACAGGTACTAGCGATACAGGATACGCTCAAAGTGCGGCAGCTACAGGCTCGGGCGCAAGAGCTATATGCCCAAGGTCAATACAGCCAAGCCCTCCAAGAGGCAGACGCTGCGTATCAGTTGGCGCTCACCATTGATGACGAGCAAGGAAAGGCTGACGCACGTTACCTCGAAGGGCAGGTGTGGACTCAGCAAAAAGACCTCGACAAAGCGCTAGAAGCCTACATAGCTGCTGCGGAAACTTATCAAAGCCATCAGGCTATGCGCCAAGCCTCCACGGTATACCATCAGCTGGGCAGGCTGTTGTTTGCCTATCAATATTATCGCAAGGCCATCGCTTATCTCAACAAAAGTCTCAGCCTCCAATCCGATAACGCTCAGGCCGTACAAACGCTGATAGCAGAAGCTTATTGGAAAGGCAAAGACTATCCGGCGGCACAAAAACAGGCCGTACAAGTACTCCAGCAATATCCCAAGCTCGATGAGGCACAGCGCCTACAACTCCTCAATATCGCCGTCAACAGCGCTGTACAGCTCAAGGGTTACCCGATGGCCATCGAATACCAAAAACAAATCATCCAGCTACACCAACAACAACAACAGCCTCTAGCTACCGGGATGGCCTACAACAATCTCGGCACAATATACCGCAACGACAACCAACCTGAGGCGGCTATAGAGGCTTTGCAGCGAGCTCTTAACATATTTCAGTCCGAACTCAAAAGCGCCTCTGCTACCGAGAAATGTATCATATATCAAAATATCGCTGCTACTTACAGTATTTTGGAAGATACCCGCAGCGCTGAGAAATATTATAACCTAGCCCTCGAAAGCGCCAAGGTCAGCAAACAGGTTATCCAGGAAGCCAATATAAAAAACCTTTTGGCTGCCCAAGCCCTCATTACAAACAAGCCCGCCACAGCTATCCGTTGGGCCAAACAGTCTTTAGAGATTACCGAAACATCCCCGCTCATTACCCTCGACCAGCGTATCGACAGTTACCGCATCCTAGCAATGGCCTATGAGCTTAGCGGAGACCTCCGAAATGCACAACTCTACAGCCAACAACAGCTTGTGCTTGAAAAAGAACGTGAGCAAAAACAACAGGCTGCCCAACAAGCACAAATACAGGCTCAGCTCGAAATAGAACGCAAAGAAAGCGCGCTGCGTACCCGCCTTGCTTCTACAGCCCAACAAGAGGCAGCCCTTCGTAGGGCTACACTAGAGCAAGAAAAACAGGCCCAAAGCCTCAAGCTGCAACAACAAGAGCTAGACCTGCTCAAGCGCAACAAAGAGTTACAACAGGCCGAACTCAACCGCCAACAACTCGAAAGAGAACGGGTAGAGAACTTGCTTAAAATCACTCAGCAAAACGCCCTAGCTGAGCGCCAAAAGCAAGAAGTAGACCGCCAAAAGCAAGAGGTAGAAAAACAACGCCTCCGCGCCGATAAAGAACGTGCCGAGCGCCAACAACAAGCACAAGAACTACAGGTCTCTAAAGCCGAGCAAGAAAAAAAAGACATCCAACTACAACAAGAAAAAACCCGAACCTTCTATGGTGCGCTTGTGATGGCTTTGGGGGCGGTATTGTTGCTATTGGTAGCCTATGGCTTGTTGCAAGCCCGTAGATTGGCCAAAAAACTAAAACGCCAAAACCACGAAATAGAAAACCAAAGGCAGGAAATCTTGACCCAAAACGAAGAATTGTACCAAAGCCAAGAAGAGCTCCAAGCTCAGCGCGATTTTATAGAGCAAAAAAACATCGAAGTCTCCCGAGCCAACGAGGTTCTCCAAGCCCGAGACCGCCAAATATCGAGCAGTATCCAAGCAGCAGTTACCATACAGCAGGCGGTGTTGCCCTATGCCGAAAAAATAAACCTGATTCTTGGACAACACCTACTCATATTTAAGCCCAAGGATGTAGTGTCGGGAGATTTCTTTTGGCTCAATCAGACACCCGAACAGCAGAATATCCTCATTGTGGCAGACTGTACCGGGCACGGTGTCCCCGGTGCTTTTATGACCCTTATCGGCAATACCCTGCTCGACAAAATCGTGCGTGTTTGGGATGTTACCGAGCCGGCGCAAATTCTCTCCCGCCTGCACGACGAAATCCGCATTGTGCTCCGACAAGAAACCACTGGCAACAACAACGGAATGGATGCAGCTGTGTTTACTTGGCAAGCCCTCGATGACCAAACTTTCCATTGTGTTTTTGCCGGCGCTAAAAGTGATGCCTATTATTTCTTGCCCAATGCCCCTGAAACCTTACACATCCTCTATGCTACCCGAAAAGCCATTGGAGGGGTACAAAGCGAAAGCAAATTCTTTGAAGACCAGACTATTTCCCTACCCAAAGGCACGACGATTTATCTTGGTTCAGACGGCTTTGCAGACCAAAATGACAGTAAGAGGAAGAAGTTTGGATATAAAAGATTACAGGAAACATTAACTAAAATCCATACATTGCCTTTCGCACAACAAGCTGAAATATTGGAAGAAGCCCTACAAAAGCACCAACAAAGCGAAGCCCAACGCGACGATATTTTATTGATTGGCTTTAGAATATGAGGGGTTATTTTGGATTGATTTTTGAATTTCTAGGCTGTCAGTTGTCATACAAGCCATTGAATTCAAAAAAAACTTGATGTATACTCCGCAAATAACCTTGTTTATCCTGTTTGTTAGGGCGCTTTTGCTCGGTTTCTAAAATTGTATGTAGTTACTACTTTAGGTTGCCTACTTGGTTAAAATTTCCCCTAATGTACATACCCCACTTTCCGCACCCCTTAATTTCGGATTACGGAATTAATATAGAAATAGATTAAACATATTATTATAAAAAGTTATGATTTATTTAATAGTGATTGATTTTGAAAAATAAGGTATGAAAAGTAGAGTATGTTATATTATAAATTTACATTATCATATAATTTTTATTAATAAAAGACAATTCCTGAAAACTGTCTGATACAGCAAAAAGTCTGAAGTCAGCCTTTTGCAACTGCTGAAGTGCTTTTTGTGTGCGAGTTACACCATCTGGAAATAATCGGTGATGAAATTCTAACAGCCATTGTTTAACGACTATCCCGCTTTGTAAAATAGAGTCGATTACTTCATACTCTGTGCCTTCAATGTCCATCTTAAGTACATCAATTTCAGTATGTCCTAGATTTTCAGCGATACTGCTCAAGCATTTAAGAGAAACCAGAACGCGATTCTCATGACTTACATTCTTTTGAACAACGGCACTACCTGATACGTGAGCGTTATTTTTAGGTAAGTAGAAATGAACTTCTTTGTCGGAGTTGCCAATGCCGATAGGTTCAAAATAGAAATTTTGAGGTACTGTTTGTTGAGATACCCACTCAATAGACTTTGGCATAGGGTCAAAGGCATATACACTTGCGCTGGGGTGTGCCTGTATTAATGCTTGGTCGAACGAAATATCTTCTCCAATACCAAAAGAGTAGATGATAGCTCCAGTTTTTGGTATGGCTTCAGGGTGTACGTAAAAGCCTCCGTACTGATTCCCATACCATACGGCATTACACTGAGTATTGGGGCGTAAAGCTGTACCTAGTCCTTCAAAATGAAGACGGGTTTTTTTATAATTTTTTTAATCATTAGTTATATTTTATATATATCTATAAAAACATATAATTTAATAAATAGTTTTTATTTTTAGATTAATGATGTAACAAATAGCCAACCATATAGCCAGTGCCCGAGTAACCATGTCGCCCGAAACGGCCTGGAAGCTGTTTTCCAAAAGCTGGAAACCTGCCCAAGTCCAAGACAAAGTCTTGATAGAAGGAGATTTTGCCCTAGCTATGCAAGCCTTGCAGCTTGTGGGTGTGATGGCCTAGGTTTTGGCTAAACAACCTTGTAGCATACGGTCATATCCTTTGGGCTGTAGGTTTTTGCCAATAAATACCATACGGCTACCCGAGTGGGTAGGGGCTGCGAGGGGCGTTATGGAAAGTTGTTGCCCTACGCTCTGCACAAGATAGTGTTGCCCGTCGGTAGCCTGAATGATGCCTTTGGTACGGTAAACAGACTTGGCCTGAAACATCAAAAATTGTTGTAACACAAATCGCAGGGTATCTAACTTAAATGCCTGTGTATATGAAAACGAAAGGGTACTCAGGTCTTTATGATGATGATGATGTGCGGCGGTGTTGGTGCTTACATTATCCATAAAACTGCCTTGGGGCAAGACTGGATAACGATGATGATTGCCCTCTAATACCAAGGCCCAAGGGTTTATTTTTTGAAGTAGGGCTTTGAGCGCTTCTGTTTTTTCTTGACTTACCAAATCTGTTTTGTTGAGCAGCAGAATATTACTGAAGGCAATCTGCCGCTGCGTCTCTTCGGTATCGGCCAGCTGAGATTCGAGGTGGAGCGCATCTACCAAACAGACAACGTGTTGTAGGGCAAAGGCTTTGCGAATGGCTGGGTGTGTCAGAAAGGGCTGTGCAATACCGGCGGGGTCGGCTACGCCTGTAGCTTCAATGATGAGCGCGTCGAAAGCCTCTCGGCTTTGGTCTAGCTCTGAAAGAATATCATACAAGTTGCTGTTGAGCGTACAACAGAGGCAACCATTGTTCATCGTTACGAGGCTATCTGTCGTGCAAGTAAGTACCTCTCCATCAATGCCTTGTTCTCCAAATTCGTTCTCGATAATGGCATAGCGCGTAGGAGCTTGTGTCTTTAGGTAATGGTTGAGAAAGGTGGTTTTGCCTGCTCCCAAGAAGCCCGTCAAGATAATAGCGTGTTTGGAATTCATCGTGTATTGCTGGTTTCTATGCCCAATCAAAATTATACCAAGGTTCACTTGATTTTGAGGCTTTGACATTCTTAGTGCTCAAAACCTTATGCCTTTTATAAAAAGCTGGTGTTATAACAAGAAGAGGCACAGGGATGGTTCATTTTTGCAGCAGTATTGCAAATAAAAAAGCAGGAGATGTTCCTGCTTTTCATTTATGGCTTAGCGCAGAAGGTTAGCGCTTAGTTTTTCTTTTCAACCTTTACCCACACGTCCGTACGGCCAATCAAGCCACTTTGGTCAAGTGAGCCACGGACTTCGATTTGGTTCTGGCTTTTTTGGCGGATGGTGCAATAGTAGGTATTGCCGCTTTTGGGGTCATAGATAGTACCAGATTTCCATTCTTTGTTTTTGCCATCAAAAACGAAGTCATTGAGCATACGCATTCCTTTGATGGGGCGTGATTGGAGGGTTTTGTCTGGGTTTTTGGCATCTACTTTGGGTTTGCCTTGGTCATCGTTAGGTTCTTTGAGCCAAACGACTTTTCCATAATATTTATCCCCTTGTTTTTCTACTTTTACATAAGAAGTACCTTCGCTGGGCTGCCATACACCAATGAGGTCGTCGGCGTTTTGTGCATTTGATGTGAGGATTCCGAAGCTTAGGAATGCGAAGAGAGCTAGAGAGAATTTCAGTGTTTTCATAGTTTTTATACGATGATTTGTGATGAAATATAAGAGAATAAAGCGGGTTAGTTGCGCTGTTGTTATTGTAACGAAAGGGTGGCGGCCAAATTGCCAATAAGCTTTATTTTGTCTTCGGCCATATCGTCTTTGAGGTTCAGGTCGATGAGGGCTTCAAAGTTGCCGGCTTGGAAAAAGGCGGCGATGGCCGGAGCGTCTACCAGTTCGAGGGTTAGCTCGGTGGTTCCTTCGGCGATGTTGTTGGCGCTTCCCACATTGACACTCTTGATATCAGCAGCCGTAAACTGTAGGGTAATGCTGGCGATGGCATCGAAGTTGGGCGCACCATCTATTTTGAGTTTGATAAATTTCAACTCGCCTTTGCTTACTTTAGAAGCATCTTGGGCTTTGAAGAGGCTATCGACATTGAAGCTCGCCTTGGCACGGAGACTGGCCGTGCCAAACTCTGCTGCATCGCCTTCAAATACTAGCGCTCCAATCGCCACATCGACAGTAGCTTTGTCTTTGCCACCGCAAGCCGCAAGGCCGAGAGCCAATACGAAAAATAAGGCGTATCGTAGGTTTTTGTTCATGGGTAATGGGTTTTGGTTTGAATTAGGGAGGCAAAATTGACTGCATCCAAGAACAAAGATAATCTTTTTAAGACAAAAACCATCTCCTTTCTTAGGGCATACGCCAGCTTTTTGGCTCATTTGCTTGAGCCAAGCCATATAATGTGGAGGTTTTTGAGCGCCCCGAGGATGGCTTGTGCTTGTTTTTGAGGGGCTTAGTGCCGGCGTGTGAAGGTCTGTTTGCTCCCGTCCGGATTGGTACAGACAAAGGATGCATTGCTGGGGTGGAAGGTAAAGAGATAGGGTTTGTCGCTGCCTTCAAACTGGAGGGTCATCTGGCGGTCTTTAAACTCCTTGACCAACATCTGTTTTGTAGCTGCGCCTTCTTTGGCTTGATACTGAATGTTGTAGCCCTCTTCGTCATAATAGTGGCGGTGTATAGATACCAACTCGCCGCTTTTGGTGTCAACATAAAAGCCTGTTAGCGAGCTATATTCCTCTTGGCTGATGTCTATTTGCCCGTCTGGCTGCACAACGAGTGTAAGCTTGTAGCGCTCTATTTGGGCATTGGAGCCATTATAATCACTCAGTTTTTTGCTTCCTTTGAGCATTAGGGTTGCTTCTTGGGAGATGGCTACATCCAAGCGTTCATTGATACCGACATACACGAATCGGCTGGCAACTAGAAAACCGCTCAGGAGCTTGCCCTCTCGGTTGTAGTTGAGCAATAGCAGGGAGCCTGTATCACCTTCGATATATACGGGTTTGCTCAAGACAAGGAGGCTATTGAGGTCGGGGTGTAAGTCTAGGCGGCCTATGGGGTGCATACTCCAGCCCATCAGCTCTTGAGGTTGTTGGCTCAGGCCTTGGCGCTCTAGGGCTTCTTTGTACTGAGTGCGTCGTTCGGGTGCCCAGATATGTTGAAAATAAGACACCCCTAGGGCATAGGCAGGGTCAATCACTTGGGTAATGGCTACTGCGGCTGAGAGGGTGTCTTGGCCGGGGGTAAATAGCGCATCTTGGCTAGAAAAAGGTATCGAAAGGCGGGGGAACAGAGCCACAAAAGATTTTTCAAATGTGGTAGGATTGGTAGCCACCGCTTCCGCTTTTTGGACTGTGTTGGTCTCTTTTTGTTCCGAAGAATTACTCTTGCAGGCACTCATCAACAGACCCAGCGCCAAGAAACAGGATAAAATCGAAATAGGCTTGCGATGCATATTGGTTTGGGTTTAGGTATACATATTTAACTAGTGGCCATGTTACTAGATATTTTGTTATACGCGAAGAAGTTTGTTGAGTATACCCAACCCAACTTGGTTTGGGAAATGTATGTACTGAAAATCCTCAAATCAAAGGCTTCTTCTGTGATTTAGGTGCTATTGATCAAATATTGGTATAATCCTACAAATAGCCTCAGCCAAATACTGAAAAGCCATCAGAAAGTGTGCCAAAATCTTGTAACATAGGCTTTTGGCCTGTGGCTAAGCAATATTTTGAACTTGTCTGATGGCCTCTCAAAGCTGCCCTCGGGCAGGCCAAACATACGCCGGGCTATCGACGGCTTAGTCCTTGGGAGGGGTCGTCAGTATTTTTCTGAAGAAGTACAGCGTGATGATGGTTACGGTAGTCTGAACGGTAATCATCATAATCAGTGCGGAGGTCGTCATAGGCTTATGATTCGTTAGAAGGGTTGCTGGTTTTGCGTATCATCGTGGCGCGGTATACGAGTATGGTCAAGAAAACAAAGAGCCCGAGCAAAATCATACGACCCAAGGTAATGTAGAAAATATTGTTGATAAACTTGCCTTGGGCGAGTGTTTGTTTGAAGACCACCTCATCGCCCTTATCTACCACGAGCTTTTTATTTAGGTCGAAGCGGTACGTTTTGACAGGCGTGAGGGAGTCATAGGGCTGTACGCCGGCGATATCTGCTTTATATTTGCGGACTTGGCCGGTGTTGGCTTCGCGGTAATAGGCCATATATTTACCCAAGACAATACTTTTTTGCCATTCGTTGGCGCGGTCTACTTTCATGACAACGCTGGTGTCGGCCACTTCGTTTTCAAACTCATCGGCAAACCAAGCGCGGTTGGCAACAATGCCCTTGTTTTGGATTTGGCCGATGATGCTGCTTTCGTCTAGCTCAAACTTGCCACTGAATACAGCGCCCCAGTCATTGTTTTTGGGGGTAATGAGTGCGCCCAAGAATACGATGAGCAACATAGCTGGAGTAACATACTTGATGATGTATTTGTAAATACCCGGTACGACCATATCCGCCCCTTGGTTAATTTCGTCCCAGCCATTGGTAATGCCAAATACCCAGGCAAAAAGTACTGTTTCGGCCAAGGCAAACACCACCAGCGCTACCGTACCGGCCCAGTAGTCATATTCTCCAAACACGCCTTGTTGGTAGAAAAACACCGTTGGCAAGCCTATAATAAGGATAAGCAGGCCAAAAGACCAAGCGGCTTGTGTACGTGTAAACTTAAATTCGTCTTGCACAAAGCCCATCCAAGGCGTGCCCATAGCTAATGAGGAGGTAATGCCGGCAAAAAACAACAGACCGAACCACATTACCCCAGCAAAAGTACCCAAAACTAATCCCCACTTACCAAAGAGAAAAGGCATTGTTTGGAAAGCCATCGAGAATCCGGCGTTTTCTTGAATCCAGCCCAAACCGAGGTAGCCTACCGCAATCGGAATTACGACCGAAGCACCAAGGACAATCTCCACAAAGCCGTTCATCCATCCGGCAGACATGGCATTGAGGGCGATATCATCGCGAGAACCTACATACGACGCGTAACACTGGATAGTACCCATCCCGACGGAGAGGGTGAAGAAAATCTGCCCGGCAGCTGCCAGCCACACCGAAGGGTTGGCAAGGCTGTCAAATTGTGGTTGCCAAAGGAAGTTCAAACCAAGGTGAGAGTTGCAGTCGAGGCAGCCTTCAGGAGCACCAGAGTCGCCCAAGGTGATGCCGCGAATAGCCAAGAATGCGCCAAACAAAATCAACATCGGCATCCCGATTTTGGCTACACGCTCTACGCCACCGCTCAAGCCCATAGACAAAATGTAGGTGTTGAGCGCCAAACAGATAACATAAAAGATAGCCGCCTCAAAAGGAATCCCTGTGGTAGAATAAAACACATCCACATAGCGGTCGAAAAAGCCGGCCACTTCGGTTTGGCTCATCCCAGAGAAGGTCTGCATCAGAGAATGAAAGACATAAGACATCGTCCAAGACTCTATATAGCAATAGTAAGCGGCTACGGCTACATTGGTAAAAATTCCAAATACCCCAAAGTACTTCCAGAAGCGGGCGCGGCCCATATTGTCAAGGATAAAGGGGGTGGAGTGATTCCCGCTTTTGCCGCCAAAACGTCCCACTGACCATTCTATCCAGAGCAGCGGGATGCCCATCAGCAAAAAACAAACTAGGTAAGGAATAATAAATGCACCGCCACCATTTTGTACGGCTTGTACGGGGAAGCGTAAGAAGTTGCCCAGCCCTACAGCATTACCTGCCATAGCCAGCACTAGCCCTACGCGAGAGCCCCAGGCTTCATTGTTAGTACTCATTGATTTTTAGATGCGAGTTAGTGGTAAATGTTGTGCCATCTGTTGGTGTATGTTGATGAGCATAATTTCAAACGAAGTGCTAAAAGTAAGGTGTTTTACTGAGTTGTGCAAAACAAAGTACGCAAAAGTATCGTATAAAAGACCACTTCTGCCAAAGACCTATGCCTGTTAGGGTTACAAAAGATATTAGATTAGTCCTAAAATTAGCCCTTCCTACTTGGGTGTAGTGTTTTGACAATGAATGGCTTTGGGAGCTGATGACAAAAGGCACTAGGACATTTACAACAAGCACCGAAGCCATAGTTTCGCGCTGCTAAGAAGAGCTAAATACTCAAAAACAGGCTATTATTTACAAAAACACAGGAATACTTACGCAAGAGGATTTGGTTTCAGCCGAATATATAAATTTGTATTCATAAAATTTATCAAACAATAATAATCAAATCGCATGAAAACCCGTATTCGTGAAAATGAGATTTATACTATCCTACACAATTCAGAGGATAACGTTTTTGAGCTGCGGTTTAAAGACACCAGCAACATGTCTTGGGAAACCTTTCAGGATGAGATGTTGGAACAAACACGCCTTGCAGCAAAATACAAGCCGGAAGCTTTCTTCCTGGATACCAAAAACTTTGACTTTGGTATCGGCCCCGAAATGCAGACTTGGATAGACGAGGAGATATTTCCAAAATTTTCGGCCAATGGCTTGCGTAAATATGCCTACTTGGTCAGTGATGAGTTTATCTCACAGCTTTCTATTGAGCAACTCATGGCAGAGGGTAATGCTGAAAAGCAGTTTATTACAAAATATTTCAATACAGAAGAAGAGGCTTTTGCTTGGCTGAAAAAAGCTTGACAAACGCCACCAAAAACCCAAGGTTGAGGTCGGTGAGCAAAAGATTTTTTCACACCACTGGATATTTTTCAAATCCCAGAGTTAAAACGGAGGGTTAAGTCTCATTGTACCCCCAAAATGAGGCCTCCGCTTGTCTCGGAGCTGACGAGCTACTTTTCCAAAAATGTCCGGTGGTGTGAGGTTTTTTAGTGCTTCAGCCCAGCCTTTACCCTTTGCATCTGAGCGAGATGCAGGCTACTGTGTAGGGCTTCTATCTCAAAATAATCTCCGAGGTTGAAGCGCAAGAAAACCCCAAGCGAAGAGTTGATATAAACCTTGTTGAGGTCGATGTTGAGTTTTTGGGCTTGCTCAACATAATCCAAAACTTCGTGGAGGTAGCCCAAGAAGTCGCCCTGAAGGTCTAGGGGATAGGTGCTGCCCTTGCTAGGATGTAGGGTAGGGGGGGCAGGAGTTTTACGCTTTTTGTTAGGGTTTACAAGACCTTTGAAAAGCTTGCCCACATAGCTGGGCTCAAAGGCTGCGCCTAGGCTTGCGGCTTGTGGGGCTTTGGCGTGTATCTTCTGAGGCAATTGGGTTTTGTATTTCTTGTATACAATCAGCAGATGCTGCATACACTCGGCAATACTCCATTGCTTGGGTGAGGGCTTGTGGTTAAATTCTTCGGGGCTTAGGTCTACAAAGGCCTTTTGGGTTGTATTGATGACCGAGCGGAGTTGTTCGGCAATGGCAGATAGATGTTCTTGTTGAGTCATAGGTTTTGAACGCTAATGGGGTGCGCCCCTAAGCTAAGTTTTTTGCTTCAAAATCGCAAAATCGGGGAATTATTTCTAATTTCGCGCAAAATTTTATTTCAACTTCCAAATACCACAAACCTTATGGCAGGTAACCGTACATTCACTATGATCAAACCTGATGCTGTAGCAGCAGGCAACAGCGGTGCTATTATTAAAATGATTGAAGAGGCCGGTTTCCGCATTGTAGCGGCCAAGATGCTGCGTATGTCTGCCGAGATGGCCGGCAAATTTTATGAAGTCCACAAAGAGCGCCCCTTCTATGGCGAGCTTTGCAGCTATATGTCTTCAGGTGCTATTATACCAATGATTCTCGAAAAAGACAACGCCGTAGAAGATTTCCGCAAGCTTATCGGAGCTACTGACCCTGCCAAGGCAGAGGCTGGTACTATCCGCAATCTCTTCGCTAAATCCATCGAAGCCAATGCCATCCACGGCTCTGACTCTGACGAGAACGCCGCCATCGAAGGCAATTTCTTCTTCGCACACAGCGAGCGCTTCTAACACCACTGCGAACGATATTGTACCAAGAAGATTGTGTTTATTTAGGGAGAAGATGCCAGCTTTGAGCGCCTTGGTTCTCTAGGGTTTTCAGCGCCTGCATCTATTTCCCTTCCCAAACCAATTTTGATTGGTATAATTTCGACTAGGTACTACCACTTAAGCCATTCCAAGCCCTTGGAGTGGTTTTTTTATACTAACTTTGCACTACTACCTAATTATGTCAAGTATGAAAAGAGTTTATTTGGACAATGCCGCCACTACCCCAATGGCCGAGGAAGTACTCGAAGCGATGCTACCCTATATGCGGGAGCATTTTGGCAACCCCTCTTCTATACATACCCACGGGCGCGAAACCCGAGCCGCTATTGAGCGTGCCCGCAAGCAGATAGCCGCCCTGCTCAATACCTCACCCTCAGAGATTGTCTTTACTTCTGGAGGTACCGAAGCCGATAATTTCGCCCTCTGTGGCAGTATTGCGGCCAAAGGTATCCGCCATGTACTGACTTCCCCCCTTGAGCACCACGCCGTGCTCCATACCCTCGAACACCTCGCCAAGCAAGGGCGCATTGAGCTGAGCCTAGTGCCTGTGGATGCACAAGGGCAACTCGATGAGGATTACCTCGGTCAGTGGCTTGCTCAACACCCGGGCAGCTTGGTGTCGCTGATGCACGTCAACAACGAAATCGGTAACCTCTATGACTTACACCGCATTGGCAGTCTTTGTAGAGAATATGGCGCGCTTTTCCACTCTGACACTGTACAGAGTGTAGGGCATTTTGCTCACGACCTCCAAGCCCTGCCTATCGATTTTGTGGTAGGAGCTGCCCATAAGTTTCACGGCCCCAAGGGGGTAGGTTTTTTGTATATCAATGCCGAAACCAAAATCCCTCCCTTCATCCAAGGCGGCGCACAAGAACGCAATATGCGCGGTGGCACCGAAAACCTCTATGGGATTGTAGGAATGGCCAAAGCCCTCGAACTGGCTCACACCCAGATGGCGGACGAAGCAGCCCATTTGCGTCAGCTCAAGAGCCATATGATAGCGCGCCTGAAAGCTCAATTTGAGGATATTCGTTTCAACGGACTCAGTGGTGATCTAGAGCGCAGCACCCATACAGTACTCAATGTCAGCCTGCCGGCTTCGGATATTGGTGATATGTTGTTGTTCAACTTGGATATTCACAAAATCTCGGCTTCTGGTGGCAGCGCCTGCTCCAGCGGCTCCGAGATAGGCTCTCACGTATTGCGAGCTATCCAAGCCGAGCCTAGCCGCCCTAGTGTGCGCTTCTCTTTCAGCCGATATACTACCCTCGAAGAGGTAGACTATACCATTGATCGACTGGCGGAAATTTTGAGCACAGCGGCCTTGTCATAATAAGTAGGGCTGATGAATGGCCGCAGCTATCCCAAAACTGTGGCGCAAATCCTTAGCGATAGGCAATACACCTATCGCTAAGGAAATTTTTAGTGGCTGTAGTGCCTAGCTACCTACCACACCCGTATTTTGAGTCCGCCGTTAAAAATAAAGCCATCCGTAGGAGCCCATATCTCATTAAATTCGGGGCTTTGGCGAGTGCCGGTATAAATGCTTTCATAACGTGTTTGGCGGGTATCGGTAAAGTTTTCGGCATTCAAAAACAGGCTAAATTCCTTCCAGCGATACTCTATCGAGAGACCCATTACCCAATAATCGGGGCGTACTTGGTCGTTGCTCAATACCTGATGGCCTGTATAGAACAATTCGTAACCAATGCGCAACTTTTCTTCAAGCTCATACATCAGGGTCATATAGATGCGGTGGCGAGCCGTGAGCGGGTTGGGGCTGATGGTGTTGTCAAAGTGGCGTCGGGCATTGATCAGGGTATACCCCCCATAGAGCGAAAAGTCTTCATAACCTAGCTTTAGGTTGGTTTCTAAACCTTGGCTACTCAAAAATCCCTCGGCATTGACAAGGGCATAGTTGCCATTGGGCAGGGCTTCGGTGTTGAGCAACAAAGGGCTGTTGAGGCGTGTGTAGAAAGCTAGTTGATTGATAGAGAGTGAAATAGATTCCCATAGCAAAGTTTTGTAGTTGAGGTCTATATTGGCTCCAACCGATCTTTCGGGACGTAATAGCGCCAAGTTGGGAGCTTGGATGTTGCGAAAGGCTCTAGCTTCTACCTCCTCCGAGAAGACCGTAGGCGTTTTGTAGCCCATTCCGGCACCAAATCTGGCTGTCAGCGCAGGGCTCAGCCGGTACATCACCGAAAGGCGAGGCAATACAAAGAGCCTGTGGTGTTCGGAGAGGTCTGCCCGTAAGCCGCTTTCTACAGCCATTTTTGCGTTGACTTTGAAGCTGTTTTGTATGAAAACACCCCCAATCAGTAGCCTGTTGTCTAGCGGAAAGTCGGTGCTATCGGTCTGCACGAAGCGGTCAGTCCACCAGTTTGCCCCTACTATCCACTCAGAGCGCTCACGGTTGCGCAAGAGACTCAGCTCGCTAAAACTAGCCCACTGTTGCCCCTCGAAGAGGTGCGTAGGCCGCTTGATGCTGCGGTCAAAAAAGCTGACACTATTCTTGGCCGTGAGGGTATAGCCTTGGCCAAACCGATGGTCTAGCTGAAACTGTGAGGCCACCCGTCGGCTAAGGTTGCGCTCAAAAAACAAGTCTTGGTCGGCTGGTGCAGCGCGGATATAGCGCATATCTCCCCCTAGGCGGTCTTCGAAGCTAGTATTTAACCCTAGCGAAATAGTGGTTTGTTGGCTGGGATAATAAAAAAAGCGTGGGTTGAGCGTATAGCGGCTTTGCTGGGGGATATCCGAAAAACCGTTTTGTGCCGGATCATAGGCCGTATGGCTGTTGCGTGCAGCAAAGAGGGTAAGGCCTGTTTTGCCAAACTTCTGCCCATAGAAGGCGCTCAAGTCAAGCGCGCCGGCGTGGCTGATATTGCTCATCAAAGACAACTCCTTGCGCTCTGTAGGGGTTTTGGTTACAAAGTTGATCAGCCCGGCAATAGCACCCCCGCCATAGAGGGTAGACGAAGCCCCCTTGATGACTTCGACACGCTTGAGGTCGAGCGGTGGGATTTGTACAATACTCAAGCCCCCGGCAAAGCCCGAATACAGCGGCAGCCCGTCTTTGAGGAGCAAGGTATACTTGCCGTCCAACCCTTGGATGCGGATACTGGCATTGGCCGATGCCGCCGAGGTCTGCTGAGTTTGGATGCCCGTGCTTTCGGTCAGTAGCAGACGCACATTGGCAGGCTGCATATTGGACTTCTCATCTAGCTCGTGTGAAGAGATGGTCTCTATACGGGTGGGGCTGTCGTCGATACTGCGACTGCTGCGGGTTGCCGAAACTAGCACTTCTTCGAGGAGCTCGGTGTCGGGTTCGAGCGCCACTCGTGTAGGCTCGGCCTGAATGAGTGGGAAAGTGATGCTCAAGCGCTGTTCTTGATAACCTACATAGCGAATAATGATTGTGTACAGTCCCGATACCGGAGGCGCGGTAAGCCTCAAATCTCCTTGGGCATCGCTACGCCCAACAATACCTGTGCCGCTTATCTGGGCTGTAGCGCCAATGAGTACCTCATCGGTGGCAGCATCAACTATATACGCCTCAAAAGCTTGTTGGGAAAATAATATATGGTTGTTGAATAGTAAAAAAGTGAATAAAAACAATATCTGCTTCATAACATAACAATCTGGTGTGAACTGAAATACCGCCTCTCGGGGTGTTTTTAGTAAGTAGACGCTAGATTGTTTGAAAGGACGCAGGATTTTCTAGGAAAATTTATGCATATACGTTGTATGTGTAATGCTATTGCAATACAAAAAGAAGTAGGTGTGTGGCCTTTCCGGAAACTCCGCCGCTGCCTGTGTTGTATGTTTGGTATTAGGCCACGGATTCACGAATTGTGTTTGTTTCTGCCTGTGTCCTATGGTCTTTGGCGTTTCTTAACCAAAATCAATGGATGAGGGATAGGCATCTTGTAGTTTTGTCATCAGGATATCAAACATAAACCCTCAGGCCAATGATGACTTCATTTTCTACCGCTGCCCGTCTTTTGGGCTATGCTTTATCTTGTCTTTTTTTTCCTATGCTGTTGGAACGGGCTTGTTAGAGGGGCTTCAATGTAGTCCATTTTTTTGGTTTTTGATATCGTAACAATCAATTATCAGCGCCTTGACCTGCCTGCTCTAGTTTTCGGGTGTGTAGGTAGTCTTTCATAGCCCAAAAATACAACGGAAACCAAGACAGGGCTTGTAGGGTGGTGAGGGGCATTGTCCAGATTAGGGCTTGCCAGTTGCCTTCGCTGAGCAGTTGCCAAAAGACAAAAGCAGTTTTTGCCCGAGTGCCAAAGCCCAGCACCATAATCATACTCAGGGGTACATACAGCAAAAATACCATTGCAGCCCATTTGTGTACCCAAGGCCAAGGGCCTTCGCCCTGCACATCCTCTGTGTGAAAGCCCAAAAACAGCAGCGCTACCAGCCAGTATGCCCAACCAAAGGCGATATAACATAGCGTACTTAGGACAAAAATAACCAAGTAAAAGCTCAGCAGCGCCAAGCCAAAAAGCAACAACAGAAACTTTTCGATTAGATTGCCCCGAGTGCGTAATCCGTTGAATATGTCGAGAAAAAACGATGTTGCCAACATAGTATGGGAATTTTGGGAGTACACTGAGGTATATACGTTAAAATCAAGCCACTGGATATTTTCGAAACACAAATCGATGATACGTTGGTGATTGGCTTTCAGATAGAGATGGGTTAGTGTCCTGAGTGTGTGTTTGGGCTTCTTGAGCCAAAGTTTGAAATTTTGGACGATAAAGCGTACTTTCGTCTTTTTGGAGACTTACCTTTAGGGTTTTAGTAACACCTTTTGCCCTCCGTTGGGTGCTGTGTTTGCGCCCAATAGTGCTGTTTATCAACGATTTGTATGCTTATCAATGCCTTGCTCAAAATACTAGCCGGAGGGGTTGTCGGTTATGGCACCAATGCTTTGGCTATTCAGATGCTTTTTAAGGAGTATTTCAAAGTGCGCTTGCCCGACGGCAAAACGGCGGGCTTGGGCGGGGTGGTAATCAAGGAGCGGCAGCAGTTTGAAGACAAGGTATCAGCACTAGTAGAGGAGAAGGTCTTGAGTGCAGAGGCCCTGGCCGAGCGCTTGCGCAGCGAGGAGATGAGGCCTGTGCTGGAGGACATAATGCGGGTGCTTTTTGAAGAAGTATTACCGGCCAAATTGCCCCCTACACTGGCAGAAGTGCCGGGGTTTGCCCAAAGCTTGGAGCGCCTATGGGAACATCTAAGCCCTGTACTTGCTCAAAGCCTTGGTCGGGTATTGCATAAGGGCAGCAACACACTGCGCCTGTCCGATATTCTGTCAGAAGATACACAAGGGCACTTGTTGGAGCAATTACTCCAAACCATTGCCCAACAACTAAACCAACAGCCGAAGCCACTCGATGACTACCTCGCTGACTTACTAGAGCGCCTATTGGCACAACCTCTAGCACAGACCTTGCCCCAAGAGTGGAGCACACACCTAGCCCAACTCCTAAAGACAGAACTCGCCGGCTTGCCAGAGCTCTTGCGCCACCAGTATGAAGTGCCTCTGCGAGCATTTTTTGATACAGCTTGGGAGCAACTTTTGCCCCCCGAACAGCTCCAAAAAACTACCCAAAACCTTCTCAGCAATAGCTTTTATGAGCTGATGCCGGAAGCCAGCGCCGCCCAACTGCCAAGCCAACTCCAACAGTACTTGAGGCAACTACTCGAAGAAGAAAGTGGGCAACAGGTAGTAGGGCTGCTGCTCAAAATAGTGCTCGAACGCCTAGAGCGCGAAGAGATGAGTGTAGCCGAGCTATTGGCTCCTCAGTTCAAGATTTCTTTTGAGACCTTTTTGGCTACCCAACTACCAGCCTTGGTCAAGGCGGCCCTGCTCTGGGTACAGTCCAAAAAGCGCGATATCGACCTGATGGTCAACCAAGCCTTCGACAAAGAACTGAGCTGGGTAGGCCGTAGCCTCGTACGGGTGTTTGTGGGTGATGTAGCCCAAAAGGTAGGCCTAGACAAGCGTATCATCAAAGCGCTCGAAAAACTCGAAGAAGACCCCAAAGCGACTATCGAAAACCTAAGCGCGCAGATTATAGAATTGCTGACGCAGAAACGCATCAAAGACCTAGCAGCCAGCGCCCAAGATACCCTAGTGCCGACGCTTACGCCGGCGATTGTCCGGTTTTTGGCTCAAGGTATTGAAAGTGAGTCTTTTGCGCAACGCTTGGAGCAAATCTTGCGTACCCCCCTACACCGCTGGATTCCGGAGGCTTGGGTGCTTCGACAAATACAACACCGTCTCCCCGGGCTGCTCTACCACACCCTCACAGAGCGCTGGTTATTTACACCCAAGGCCGCAGCTTGGCTCACGCCCAAGCTACAAACAGCCTTGGAACAATGGTTCGCCCAACCGCCTAGTACGTGGCTGGGAGCTACGGCGCAGCCCAAAGAGTGGGCGATACAGTTGCGTACGCTGTTGCTAGACGCCCTCCAAACACAACAACAGACGTGGGCGCTCCAACTGTCCGAGGTACTCCAACCTCAGCTGGCAGAGCTTTCGCTAGGAAGCTTGATAGCCACAGACGGGGAGGAGTTTCAGGCGCAAAGCCTCCAATGGATGGAGGCGCTGCGCCAATGGCTCGAAACACAGACCTCACAAACCGACCTGCCCAAGATGGCACAACAAGGCCTGACTGCCGAACGCCTAGCGCCCGTCGCTGCTCAAACGCTCCAAGAGCGACTCTCACAAGCCTTGCCAGGGATTTTTGAGCGCTTTGAGCCTATCCGCAATTTAGTCTTTACGGAGCTGAACAAGCTGCCAGATTCGCGCCTGCTCGGTATGGTCAAGGATGCGCTGGGCAAAGAGCTGAAGCCCCTAAGCCTTTTTGGGGGCCTGCTGGGAATAGGCACAGGGGTGATACTGCTTAGCCTACCCGAAATGCAGACATGGGGCTGGGGAGTGTTGATTGCAGTGCTTGCTTATGGTATTACAGGATGGGGAACTAACTGGCTGGCAATCAAGATGTTGTTTAGACCATATAAAGCATGGTATTTGCTGCCTCGGTACAAACGTAGCCGCATTCCGTTTACACCGGGAGTAGTGCCGGCCAACCGCCCACGGTTTTCGGCCAGTATGGGCCGCTTTATCGGAGAGCGACTGCTGGATAAGGAAAACCTTACCCAACGCTTTAATAGCCAACGTGATACCCTTGCTCAAGGCCTGCAAAAAGGAATTGCTCAAGACGACTACCACGCACTCCAACAATTGCTCAATACGCATCGAAGCACGCTAGCCGCCCAAGGAGCCAATGCGCTGACCAAAAGCCTAAAGCAAGAGGCTGCACAATGGCTCAGAAAATTGCCAGAAACAGCCAAAAAGCGCCTGCAAAGCCCATTGCAGGAGTGGTATTCGCTCCAGCAACACAGCGCGCAGCTTTGCCAAACACTCCAACAGCCAACAATCACCAGCCGCTTACAAGAGGGGGCGGTACGACAATTGCAGCGCTACTGGCAAGAAACCACAACCATAGACCAGCGCCTGCCCACAACACTCCAACAACAACTCCAAGCCCAGCCCGCAGCGCGTATCCAACAACAGCTCGAAGGGCTCGGCACTGATTGGCTACACCCCCAATGGCTACCCGAACAGGTTGAGTGGGGGTTAGTAGCCGAAAAACTCCTCCAAACGCTCAACCAACCTATCGGGGGACTGATAGCCGCCGAAAAACACGAAATCGTAAAACAACAGACTTTTGAAATACTTAAAAAATGGCTGCAAAGTACTAAAACACAGCAGTATATAGAGCAACTGCTGGAGCGATGGCTCAATAATGAAGCCCATCCCGACCGTAAGTTGGGCGAGCTATTTGATGGAGCATTACTCAGAGGGGTTGACCGCAACATAGACCGCATCCTCGAATGGGCCAAACAGTGGAGCTTGGAGGTGATGCAGAGCCAGAAAAAATCTATCGCCACACGTGCCTACGAAGAGGCTTACGAAAACTCTAAAGCAGCCTATGGCTTCAAGTCGAGCATCGAAAAGGCCACCAATAACCTGATAGATATCCATCTGCCAGATTTTTTGGAACGTGAGAAAGCCAAACTGAAAGAAATTATCAAGCAAGAGGTACAGGTCATCGCCCAAAAACCCTTGGCCGAAGGCAATCTGCTAGCCCTGAACCCACAAGTAGTGCAGGGCAAAATTATCCGTTTTTTAGAAGATCCTTCCTTATTGACGCGGCTAGAGCAGCTTTGCCGGCTGCTGATAGAAGAGCGGATATTTACCCTCAACCCGGCGCAGCTACTCAAGCTAGATGTTGAGCTGATGGAGGGGCATTTGAAACAGCTCCTAACGCTGGAAATCAGTCGATTGCAAGCCCAAGTACAACAGCAAGTCGCAGCTCCAACAACCGCGCAGGCGCTAGCCCAACCGGCTGCCCAACTATTGACGCATTATCTGGAGCAACACTGGTACTCAAGATCCTTGGCGAGCCTGTTGCCCCTATCGGAGGCCGCCGCTGCCCAACTGACGCAAAACATCCTGACGCTAGCACTGCCCGAAAATACACCCCAACAAACGCCACTAATGGGTTTGATACAGCACTTGCTGGCCGGGCTAGAAGCCAAGCCGCTCAACCATTGGCTGTCTGATGAGGTATGGGAGCAGCGCCTGCAAACATTGACACAGACCCTGCTCGACCAGCCAGAGTTTAGCGCCGAGCTTCAAACACAGCTTCAAACCACAATCGAACAGCTGTTGGCCGAGCTGCTGCCCAATTTGGCTCCCCAAACCAAGGATTTTGTGTTAGAACTCTTGCTCCAAGCCGCCCTACAAACCCTGAGCCTACGCCTGATGTCTTTGATTAAGGCCTTAGAATTCAAGGAGGTTGTCGTTACACAAATCAGCCATATGGAGCCCCAAGCGCTCGAAGACCTCTTCGATGCCTTTGCGGGCAAGTATTTTGTGTACCTTATCAATTATGGCTTTGGCTTTGGCGCTATCTTTGGTCTTGCAATCGATGTGCTTTTGCTTTGGGTTCTGAGGCAGTATGTTCTGTGAAACTGAGAGATAGCTCACGCTGTATGGCTACACGCTTGGCACTCTCGACAAGGAGCCGTAGATGACAAAGACAGATACTATGAATCTTGGGTGTGCTTGGGCAATGTGTATGTCAGTATGGAAGCGTATGACCAAGCCATCGAAGCCTACAACCAAGTCATAGCCTGTAGTCCTGATGAAGCTTATGAGGCTTGGTATTATTTAGGACTCACATACTAGCGGCAAGAACAATATTCGCCAGCATTCAATGCTATAGGCAGTCGATTCGTTATAACCCTCAGGATGACCGTATTTGGACAGGTAGGGTATATCAGTGCTGTTATGAGAGAATACGACACCGCCAGGATTGGGCAAATGCCTAGTGGCCTGAAACAGGAGCTTATTCTCCTAGCTCATCCCTACTGATGATGCCAAAATAATCTTCTGAGTATACCAGTTCTCCGCTGGAGAGCTTTTGGCTGTAAGCAGTCACCCATTCCTTGAAGGAGTAAGCAATCAGGGAGCGCTCGGTGTCATCGTGCCACATTCTGATAATCTGCCCATAAACACCCTCTTCGGTAGGGTCGAGGTCGAGACAATAATGATTGCCGCTACCATCATACGTGATGGGTATCCAGAGGGGATTCCACCAGTCGTTTTTGATGCCCCTATCAGGATTGGAGATATGAGGCCCTTGACTGTCTTCAAAAGTTTTACTGTCGAGCAGCGACTTCCATACCAACCACTCATCAGCGATGCGCTCAAAAGAGAGCAACTCTTCGCAGTCTATCAGTCCGGCAGCCTCATCAGACTGCCCGTTATGGATTTTGTAAAAATCAATAAAATCGCGGGGTAGCTCTGCCTTGATAAGGGCTTGAAGACTAGCTACTTCTGTGTCTGTAACACCTTGATGCAAGGCCTTGAGTAGTTCGGGCGCTATTTTGGCCAAATTTGATTTGATAGATTCCCAGATGCTTTTCATCTTATGTGTGGTTTCTGTTTGGAGGGAAAACGATGTCAACACAATAGCAAGGCAAGCTGCCCTCTGCTATTTTATGGCCAAGATACACATTTCTATAAGATTTTTAGTGTAACACTGATATGTAGCCTAGCCTTGTAGGCTGGTGGGTTTTGTACCGAGATTCACTTGGTTTGAGGGTTTATTTGGTTCTCAAAGACTTTTAGCACCTACATTTCCCAAGCCGATTTTGGTTGGGTATACGACAAAAGCCTTATCTTTAACTGTTGAAGCATCTCATTCTACAAACCTAACTATTTAGGAGGTTCAAATACTTGATTATTAAATACTTGCAAGAGGATGGGTTTCATACCTAGGAATTTAGTCAAAACTCAACTGCTTGATAATTAGTTGCTTATAAAATAAGCTTATTTAAAGCCAAACTATATAACAAAAGTTAACCTATTGATAATAAGAGGCTTATAGCAAATCATACCACCTAAATAGTTAGCTACAAACCCAGTTTATATGCGGATATTATTGTTTACCGGTAAGGGAGGAGTAGGCAAAACCACCTTGGCGGCGGCTACGGCTTTGCGCTGCGCTGCCTTGGGCTACAAGACCCTCATCATCTCTACTGACCCGGCACACAGCCTCTCCGACTCACTCAATATAGCCCTAGGCCCCGAGCCCACCCCTGTGTTGCCTAAGCTCTTTGGCCAAGAGCTGGATGTATACTATTCTATGAAAAAGCATTGGGAGCAACTCCGGCAGATGCTCCTTGTCTTGTTTCGGTCGCAGGGGCTACAACATACCTTGGCCGAGGAGTTGTCGGCCTTGCCCGGAATGGAAGAGGCTTCGGCCTTCCTCTGGATAGAACAATATCACAGCCTAGAGGTTTTTGATGTGATTGTCATCGATAGCGCCCCCACAGGCGAAACCCTGACCTTGCTCAGCCTGCCACAGGTCAGCAAGTGGTGGACCACACAGATGTTTCCTTTTCAGAAGGCGGCTATCAAGGCTGTCGGTGGGGTGGTACGCGGCGTTACGGGCATCCCACTTGACAAGGGCTACGAAGAGCTCGATTCCCTCTTTGCCAAACTCGAAATAGTACAACAGATTTTTGCCCGCCCGGAGGTAACTTCCATGCGCTTGGTCATGAATCCCGAGCGGATGGTCATCCAAGAGGCCAAACGTGCTTACACCTATCTCCAACTACACGGCTACGCCGTCGATGCGGCCTTTGTCAACCGGATTCTCCCGCCCGATGCCGCCTACGGGGCTTTTTTTGACCAATACCTAGAGCAACAAGAGGGCTACCTAAAGCAGATAGCTGAAGACTTTGCGCCCTTGCCCTTGTTCAAAAGCTATCACCAAGGGCAAGAGGTGTTTGGCCTCGACACCCTCACCCAAATGGCCGATATGCTCTACCAAGGCCAAGATCCTACCAAGGTTTTTCACCAAGAGCAGCCTATGCACATTGCGCCCGAGGGCAAAGGCTATCTGCTGAGGCTCAAAATTCCTTTTCTTGACCCCCAAACGCCTATCAGCCTCCAAGCCAAGGGCAACGAGCTGACGATACACCTAGGCAGCCGTCGCCGCCACCTTTTCTTGCCGCAGTTTTTGGCCTATTACCAACTCCAAAACCACCGATTAAGCCCTGAAGGCTTGTTGGTTTATTTTGAGCCACGCGCAGAGGAGGCCTGAAGTACTAGGCACTAAGCCAACATCGGCTACGCTACCTCTTGCGGTGGTTTGTTTTGTGGGCATACATGTTGGTAGAAGTAAGCCTTGTAGGCTTGTTGGTGGGCGTGGTGCTTCCAGCGTTTGTGTGTCCAGTACCAAGTATCGGGGTAGTGTAAGATTTGTTGTTCGAGGGCGCGTGTATGCGCTTCGGTAATATAGCCGGTGGGCACTTGAGCAGAATGAGCACAGGCTACCTCCATCCTAATCTCGTAGCGTCCTCTGCCCACACGGCGTGCATAACCAAAGACGACAGGTTGGTCAAATTTGCGTGCAATTTTCTCCACACCCCAGTATACCGCTGTTTCTTGTCCTAAAAAGGGCATCCAGTATACCTTTTCGGGGTGGGGCATTTGGTCGGCAGAAAAAATCATCGCAGTGCAGCGTTGCTCCTGCTTGTGCTTAACTAGTGTCCGCAAGACCTCATCTATCGGAACCATCTGCGAGCCGAAGCGCTCCCGCGAGCGGCGCAGCCAAGCGTCGAGGTAGGGATTGCGAAAGGGCGCATAAGTAAGATAGAGCGGATGTTTGACCGAAAGGCTCATCGCGGCACCGGCCCATTCGGTGTTGCCATAATGCCCGGTAACGATGATGATAGACTGCCCATTATCAAAGAAACCATCGGGTACTTCGGGTGTGAGTACTTGGCAACGCTCTAGGATTTGGGCAGGACTCATCCCGTGCATCTTGAGGCTTTCGAGCAGCATATCGATGAAGTATGCATAAAACCGCCGCTCGATACCACGTCGTTCGGCAACGGTTTTTTGGGGGAATACCCGAGCGAGATTTTGGCGGACTACCTTGCGGCGATAGCCCAAGAGCCGATATACCAAGACGAAGAGCAAGTCGGAGAGGGCGTAGATAAGCCACAGCGGCAGAGCCGCCATTAGGTACAAAAAAGGCAGTAAAGCCCAGTAAGTCAGTCGATGTAGCAACATACCTTGTCAAAAATAAAGTACGAAAAAACCCAAAGCGGCGCCCCAAAGGTACACAAAAAAATACTCGGCAGGTGTTTGTGTTGTCCTGTCGAGTATAGTGGTGTGGTACAAAGCCCGATAATTATACCGTAGTCTGTTGTATTTGTGATACGGCCTTGCTAGTCAAGAAAAAAAAGCGGTGGTTAAATAAAGTCCGTAGGCAGTCTACATCTTCGTGTGCGTAGTAAGCCACGAGGCTGTCTACTTTGGGAGGATCTAGGCCGAGGTGTTCACCTATCTTATATACATTAATGCCTTTGAGCAGCCAACCGCTGTTGGGACCTGCCTCAGCGGTGTTGCGGGGTACGTGAAAGCGCACCGAAGTAGGAGCATCGGCGCGTACATGGGTAGCGGCATCGTAGAGTGCTTTGAGGAATTGTAGGCCAAGGTCTTGCATTGTGCAACGCTGTTTAATTCTGATTTTTTCAGTGTATTTTTAAGTTGATAACGTAAATGCAGTAAAAGTGTTGGTCTTTTTCGATAAACAGTACATCTGTAAGGGTCAAATCGAGGATTTCTAATCAAAAGTAGTTCGGAGCTTCAGCTCCGAACTTAAGCTGAGACCTCACTAGGGTCAAAATAAGATTTAGCCCACTGTTTTAACTGTGGGGTTTAAAAAATGTTCAGTGGCGTCCGCAAGCCTGTTATTTATAACATCAGTTAAATACTAGCGACTTGGCTGAGGCAGCAAGGTCTCCGGCTTATATTCAGAGAAGCCCTCTGATAGCCCTGTAGCCAAAGGGATTTTAGTTTATCCTGATGAACCAAGGCTGTGGTAGATTTATCTGTTATGCCCTTGTGATAGTACAATTGGATAATCTGATTGTTTAACAAAAATAATGTATTTCGATTTTTTGACAACAAAACTAGTGCTAGGTTTGTATTTAAATAACTAGTAATTATTTTTATGTTTACAATTTTTAACCAAACCGTCAAATTTATCTATGAACAAACAACTATACCAGATTGAGTTTCCTGAAGCCGATGCGAGCCTTGAGCAAGATGAAGAGTGGTTTTACTTACAAACGGATGGTGGCCAGCGCCGCATCCGTTTTCACGATTATGATCAGATTTATGATATACCCGGACTTTATGAGCAGCTTTTCCACGGCAGGCTCAAGTGCCAATCACCAGAGGTTTTGACCAGTATGTTGGCCGAAACTTTGATAAAACATCAGGCAAGACCATATGAACTTCGGATTTTAGATTTTGGTGCTGGCAACGGACTGGTGGGTAAGGCACTCAAAGAAAGGCTCAACCCCGAACTCCTAGTAGGGGTGGATATTTTGCCGGAGGCCAAAGCAGCTCAAATGCGGGAGCGCCCAGAAGTGTATCATGATTATCAGGTATGTAATCTTGCCAGTCCATCGATGGAGTTGGAGAGATTGTTACAAGACTATAAATTCAATGCCCTCGTAACTGTAGCAGCGTTGGGCTTTGATGATATCCCCCCAGAAGCCCTTATCAATGCGTTTAACTTGGTTTCTGATGGAGGCTGGTTTGCCTTCAATATCCGAGATAAATTCTTACAAACTGACGATAATAGCGGCTATCGAGAGGCTATCTCTTGGTTGAGTGATGAGGCTTTTGAGGTATACCACCAACACCGCTATGTTCATCGGTATGATATGTTGGGTAAGCCACTTCATTATATTGCTTTTGTAGGGAGGAAAAACAGTAACATTAAGGTACAGCGCCTCTGACGATTCCTCCAGCCCACTGTCTTAGTGCTTTACTCTGAAGGATTTTTCAGTGTGTAGGTTTCCCAAAAACCAGCGGAAACTAAGAGGCACCGAACCTGTGATGGTGATGCCCTGGCTGCGTAAGTCGGCGCAGAGTTGGTCTATCTGATCGGTGAGCAGAGCCAGGCCTATCAGCCCCCGGTGGCCTTGGGGCTGTCTTCTCTTAGTGTTGCTATGCGGTAGGTGTCTCTTATTTTAAATATGACGGAGTCTTCGTCAGGGTTCTGAAAGTAGAACTGATAGTCAGGGTTGATACTTTGGGTGTCGAAAGACAGTTTTGTAACCATTTAGGTGGTATCATTTGTATTAAATATCTTATTATCAATTAGTTATCTTTTGTTATGTAGTTCGGCTTTAAAGGGGAAAGGGGTTACCATTTGTTATTTCTGAAAAATATTTCAAAATAACATCAATTCATCTTAAATTGGATTTGCTCAATACGCTTATGCATCAGCCAAAACCAAAGAGGAGGGACAAAGGCCAGCAGCATCATTCCGGGGTAGCCTGTCGGCATTTGAGGGCTATGGTCAAAGTGGCGTAAGAGCTGGTACTTGCGGCTGGCAATATAGTGATGGTCAGAGTGGCGCGATAGTTCGAGCAGTAGCAGCCTCCCAACGGGGTGGTTGGAGTTCCAAGAGTGGACGGGCAGCGGCCGCTCGTAGCGTGCGCCTTTGCGGCTGCGTCGTAGGCCATAGTGTTCTATGTAGTTGACGGTTTCGAGCAATAGGAATCCCATCGTTGCGGCCATCACAAAGCAAGCCAGCGGCCACAGACCAAACAGTAGGCCAATCCCTAACAACAAACCGACTTGATATGCCTGAAAGCGCAGCATTTCGTTGTGCCAGCTAAAGCGTGAGAGGCCGGCCTTTTGGAGTCGTTCTGCTTCGAGCCGCCAGGCCGATAGCCAGCTACCCCACACCGAACGCAAATAAAAAGCATAGACCGTTTCCCCACGGCGGGCAGAGGCGGGGTCTTCGTCAGTAGCTACATGGCGGTGGTGGCCTCGGTTGTGCTCTATAAAGAAGTGCATATATAAGCTGCTCAGCAACAGCATTTTGCTCATCCATTGCTCGTAGCGCGTATGCCGGTGGCCTAGCTCGTGGGCAGCGTTGATACCCAGCACTCCACACGAAAGGCCAAAAGCCGTAATCCAGCCCCCATACACATAGCCCGGCAGCCCCTCTTGTTGTACCCGCACCAAAAACAAGCCCAACAATATGTACTGTATCGGCAGCAGACTGTAGAGGATATAATCGTATACAGGATTTTTCTTGGCAGCCTCTTCTTCCTCAGGGCTGAGGTTTTGAGTAGAGGGGCGCATCAATAATTCTAATAGCGGGATAATGCCAAAAATCAGCACCATAGCGCTGTAAGTCCAATAGCCTTGCGCCAACAACGAAAAAGCCACAATGCTTGGCGTAACATATACGCCCAAATACTTGAGTGCGTGTAAGGTCATAGTCATAAGAGCTTAGTGTTCGGAAGCAAGCTACACAAGTTTTTGTACAATCTATGGACGGTAGCGTACAAGTTTGCGCTGCCTGTGGCTATGTTGCCGAAGGGGCATTTATCCATTCCCTCCGGTTAGGCCACGCACCATCACCTGTATCTCCCCCAAATACTCTAGAAGCCATTCTTGGCAAAGATTTTCGGGGGTGATGCGAAGGTAAAAATTTTCGACTGTCAGGTTGAGCATCATCCGAGCGAGGGCGGGTCTTTCGGCCAAGCCCAAGGCCTGAGCCCAGACGGCCAGAAAACCCTCCTCGATAGGCTCGTGTGCCGTTTGGAAACACCGCCTGAAGGCCTCCACTGAGCGATGCACGCGCAGTTGTCGGTTGAAGAGGATGTCCGTCCGCGCTCTGAGGAGCATCTCCACCACATCCGGCACCATCCGCTGACAGGCCGCCGCCTCTATCGCTATCCGCCGGGCTTGCACCAAGTGGTAGTCCAGTAGCGCTTCCAAGAACACTTCTGTATCTACAAAATGGTGATAAAACGAAGACTTACTCTTGGCTGCCAACTTGGCTAGGCGCTCTACCTTCAGCCCCGCAGGGCCTTCGGCGGCAAAGCACTGATAAGCAGCCTGTAGCCAGACAAGCTGGGAGTCGGGTGGGGGAGTAGTGGGAGACATTGGCAGTAGACTTTGACATCACAAGATAACAAACAACAGCCTTGAGACAAAGGTTTATACGAATTGACTTCTGTCAGTACGTATTCATTTACCCAAGGAACAGGTATTTATTCTGCAAGCAAAGCAGCGCTCACCGCGTATAGCAAAACTGTCGCAGTTGAGTTGGCCGGCAGAAAAATCAAGGTCAATACCGTCAAACGAGGGCAAGAAGCAGGGGTTTTACTACCAAGCATTCGGCTATATCACTAGCGAGGTTTATTTTTAATGCATCAAATGGTTTGCGTGTTACAGTCAAGTTTGATACTGACCAAAAAATGGTGGATGACATCATCCACGTGTGCCTAGCTGCGCTCAAAACCCAATAGATTTGTTTCCTTTTTTGGCCACGAATGCAGATTGGCGGCCTTATTTCAAACCCTTGGGGTTCTTTTTTTGTTTTACTTGTTATAACATCAAATTACTCAAACCCAAACCCCATCACAATGAAACAATACCTTACGCTGTTCGTCTGTGTGTTTTTGATGGCCTGCGGCAGCTCTAAGCCTCTTACTCAGAGCCCGATAGATGCCATCGAAGGCCGTCTTTGCTGCGCTATGGCCAACCAGACTGCCTTTGCCGCTTTTGTGGATGATGCTGATTTTGTAGCACAACATCTTGACCCTGAGCCGCTTGTTTTTATAAGTCAAGCCGGTGGCGAAGATATCCGATTTGCCACGCCCGACGGACAAGAAGCCGGCGCTTTCCAAATCAAAGCCAAGGAAGAAACAGATTATTACTTGTTGGTTTTCCACGAATGGTGGGGGCTCAACGAACACATCCGCCAAGAGGCTGAGAAGTACTACCAAGCCCTAGGGGGTAAGGTCAATGTTTTGGCCATTGATATGTATGACGGCCTCATCGCCACCAATGCCCAAGATGCAGGCAGTTATATGCAAAATGCCAAGCCCGAGCGCCTGCAAGCCATCATTCAGGGAGCGCTGGGATTGGCCGGCAGCAAAGCCCGCATTGCTACTGTAGGTTGGTGCTTTGGCGGAGGGCTTTCGCTCAATGCTTCACTCGCCGCACAAGCCCAAAGCGTGGCCTGCATCATTTATTACGGGATGCCTATTAGCGACCAGACCCAGCTGGCGCCGCTCAAAGGCGAGGTGCTCGGGATTTTTGCCAAAAAAGACGGTTGGATTACCCAAAAAGTAGTAACCGAGTTTGAGCAAAGTCTCAAAGCCCTCAAAAAACCCGCCAACATATATATGTATGATGCCGACCATGCTTTTGCTAACCCCAGCAACCCCAAGTACAAGAAAGACGACGCTGATGATGCTTTCAACAAGAGCATCGCCCTGCTCAAGAAATTTGTAAAATAAGGTATTTGCTACGAAGCCTTTGCCTGCTGTACGAAGGCTTCGTTAAGCCCAAATCTCGTTTTTGTCGGTGAGGATGATGGGCTGCCCATCCGTAACGACGATGGTATGCTCGTGTTGAGCCATATAGCCACCCTTGTTGCCGACCATCGTCCAGCCGTCGTTGAGCACTACGGCATAGTTGGAGTCGGTAGCGATGAAGGTTTCGATGGCCACCACTGCGTTTTTCTTAAATTGCTGGCGGTTGCGGCGGTCTTGACCAAGGACAAACGACGCGCCGTTGTCAGACCAGAAGCCATTGAGCTCAGCAGACACATCGATATTGATAAGGTCGCCTTCTTGGAGTACCCGACGCGCCGAGGGGATGCCGTGGCAAAACTCCTGCCCAACGCTGATACAAGTCCAACCCGGAAACTGATAAGTCTTGAATGGTGCCGAATGAGCGCCGAAATCCTTCAAAATCCCCGCACCAAAATCGTCTAGTTGCTTGGTACTCATTCCCGGGCGGGCGTAGTTTTTCATCTCTTTTAGGGTGTAAGCCACTACATCGCTTACGGCCTTCATCCCGACTAACTCGGACTCTTTGTTGATAGACATAAATGCTGGGTTATGTGTTTTTGTAGAATATATCGCAGTTTTTCATAAGATACTCAACATCACGCTATTCTGCAAGCCTATGCATCGGGGGGAGTAGTTTGTTTATTTTAGCTTATTTTTGCAACATCATTGCAAATTAGAAAAAATCGACGATATTTGTTTCTTAGTACTTGCAGCAATGTTGTATGATAAATCTTATGGAAAATAGCCAAACACTAGTAAAGAGAAAAACACAGGGGAAGTTACCTGTTACGGTTTTGAGTGGATTTCTGGGTGCGGGCAAAACGACCTTGCTCAACCACATACTGCACAACAAAGAGGGGCTGCGCGTGGCCGTGATTGTTAATGATATGAGTGAGGTCAATATCGATGCGCAGCTGGTCAAGCAGCAACATACCCTCAGCCGCACCGAAGAGAAGCTCGTCGAGATGTCCAACGGGTGTATCTGTTGTACCCTGCGCGAAGACCTGATGGTAGAAGTGGAACGCCTTGCCAAGGAGCAGCGCTTTGATTACCTGCTCATCGAGAGTACGGGCATCAGCGAGCCGGTGCCTGTAGCGCAGACTTTCACCTTCCAAGATGAGGCCAACGGCATAGACCTCAGCCGCTACGCACAGCTTGATACGATGGTAACGGTGGTAGATGCACTTAACTTTGGGCGTGATTTCGGGAGTATGGATACTGTTCATAGCCGCAACCTCAACGACGACAACACCGACCAGCGCACTATCGTCAATCTACTGACCGACCAAGTGGAGTTTGCCAATGTGATTATTCTCAACAAAACTGACCTTGTGTCGGCGGAGCAGCTGGGCGAGCTAAAGGCTGTGTTGCACAAGCTCAACCCAGAGGCGGTGCTCGTAGAGAGTCATTTTGGCAAAGTACCCCTCAGTACCGTACTCAACACGGGTTTGTTTGATTTCGAGGCTGCATCGAGTAGCGCCGGTTGGATTCGTGAACTCCAGCAGGAGCACACACCCGAAACAGAAGAATATGGCATTAGTTCGATGGTCTTCCGGAGCCCGCGCCCTTTTCATCCGGAGCGCTTTTGGTTTTGGCTCTCCCAAAATTTCCCAGCCAATATCATCCGTAGCAAGGGCCTGTTTTGGATTGGCTCTCGCCCCGACGAGGCGCTGAGTTGGTCGCAGGCCGGAGGCTCCCTACGCGCCGAAAGCGCAGGTGTATGGTGGGCCAGTATGCCTTTTGAGCAGCGACTGATGTATCCGGCCTTTATCGAAAACCAAGCCGAAATCGAAAACCGTTGGAGCAAAGCCTATGGCGACCGCCTCAATGAGCTGGTGTTTATAGGTCAAGACCTGAACCGCCCAAACCTCGAAGCTGAGCTTGAGGACTGCCTCTGCACTGAGGCCGAATGGCAAGCACAGTTGAGTGGTAAAAAACTCCGCGACCCCTTCCCGCCAACCATGTAGACTATTAGCACCAAAGTACTTACCCCCGCAACCCTTGCCACACTAAGGCAAGGGTTTTTCGATTTTTCACAACACTGACCGATGCTAAAAACTTCAGACGATATCATAAAGTTTTTAAAGCACTTCAGTGCCGTGAGCTCATCAAATAGACGGTTATTTAGCAGGGGCGGTTGCTTTTTGGAGGCGGTTTTCGCCGCTGTTGGTAAACCAACCTTCAGCAAATACCTCTTTATCAGTAGGTTGCAATACAGTTTCTACAAAGTACCAATCAGCTTGAGCACGCTCGTCGCTGAGGTCTAGGATAAAGTACCCGTGGCGGGTCAAGTCCACAAACTTCATATGTGGGTTGGGGTTGATGCCATTGGGCAGGGGCTTGTTGATTTGGTATTCGAGCATCTTGGCTTGCATCGCACCAATGTTCTCGTCGAAGTTAGCCGAGGTAACGCTAGGGCTTACAAACTCTACAGCTACAGCGCCTTCTCCGCTTTCGGCCTGATAGTCAGGGGCTTGGTTAGGGCGACTAAAGACCGAAGGGTACTTGGCAATATCAAAAGCATAGGCTGAGTGGATATCGCCAGTGATAAGTACCACATTGTCTATCTGTTGTTCACGGATGAAATCGATGATTTGTGCACGCTCGGCAGGGTAGCCGTCCCAAATATCCAAGAAGATAGACTCCAACTCCTCAGGCTGACGACCGGTGGCAGCGGCGGCCCAACCTACGTTAAACTCCGCAAAAACCACCTGATTGCCAATTACTTTCCAGCGGGCGGTAGAGTTTTTCAATTCATCGAGCAACCATTGGCGCTGGTCTTTGCCCAAGATAGTACGGTCGGGAGCGTAGAGCGCCGGGTCAGTAACATCCTTGATTTGCTCCTCACGTCCTTCGAGGCGGGTGTCGAGCATCAGGATATCGGCCATCGAGCCGTAGTTGATTTTGCGGTAGATGCTTTGCGCCTCCCCACGGATGGGCATCCATTCGGCATATACTTGACGCGCATGGGCTTGGCGCTGTGCCCAAGAGCCTTCACCTTCGTTGTGGTTTTGTGCGCCATCAGTGTAAGCGTCGTTGGCGCTCTCGTGGTCATCCCACACGGTAATAAAGGGATGCATTTGATGTACACGCTGTAGGTCGGGGTCGCGGCGGTAGTGCGCATAGCGCTGGCGGTAGTCAGCCAATGAAACAATTTCGTGCTTAGGCTCAAGGCTACGCTTACCATTGGCCGCTAGTGTAGAGTCACCATAACTTCCTTCGCCATACTCATAGATATAATCGCCTAAGTGAATGACAGCATCCAAATCCTCGCGGTCAGCTATACGCGCATAGGCATTAAAAAAACCTGCCTGATAGTTACTGCACGAAACTACGGCAAAGCGTAAGTGCTTAGCGCCATTGGTGGGAGCTGTTTTGGTGCGGCCTACGGGCGATTGTTGCCCTTCGGTCTCAAAGCGGTAGTAGTACGTTTGTCCGGGCTGTAGGCCGATTACGTCGACCTTCACAGTATAGTCCTGCGCCAGAACGGCCTCATACTTGCCAGATTTTACGATATTTTGCATCCCTGCGTCAGCAGCTATCTGCCAGCGTACCTGTGTTTTTTTGGTATTGGCCTTAGCCGGGCTGACACGCGTCCAGATAATGACACGGTCGTGTAGAGGGTCGCCTGAGGCTACACCATATTCAAAAACAGGATTTTGTGCCAAGAGCAGGGTAGGGCAGAGGCACACCAAAAAAAGTAAGGAGTGTACAAAGCGTTTCATTTTGTGAATGAGTCGTTTAGATGAAAAGGTATTTATCCAACAAATAACTAAAAATTACATCAACTCTACATCAAGCATTTATTATCGAATCGTGTATTTTATAAAGAAAAACGCTAGTACGATGCAACTTTCACTTGATTCTTGGAGTTATCAAGTAAATATTATTTTTTATAAAAAAATTTATTTACATCGCTAATCAGGTATGTAAAACAAGGGGTGTTTGATGAGGCGAGAGCCAAACAGCTGGAGGGGATTTTGAGCTCGTTACTGTAGGACACCCAATGTCTCAAATAGGCGCTTCCATAAACAAGGGACGCGCCTATTTGATTTATACCCAATCAAATTTGGTATCGCTTTTAAGGACTTGTTTCAGATGCAGAGGGAAGCAATACCTCGCTTGTGTTTTCGTTAGGGGAGGGCGTTGGTTGTTTTGTGGGCAGCAATATAATAAAGCTAGTCCCCTTACCGAGGGTAGATTGGACGGTAATGGTTCCGTGCATTTTCTCCACTACCTCCCGAACGATATACAACCCTAGTCCCGAACCTTTCGCATTATATGCCGCACGATAAAACATCTTGAATACATTGGGCAGATATTCTTCCGAAATCCCTTGCCCGTTATCCGTAATCTTGATTTGGAGCTGTTGAGGGTTAGGATAATGTACCTGCACCCTCACCCACGATTTGATATCCTCTTGAGTCCGGCGATATTTGATAGCATTGCTGAGTAGGTTGTTAAAAATAATCTTTAGCCTATAATAATCGCACAAAAAGGTCTGTGGCAATTCTATAGAAGTTTGAAGTTCTATATTCTCGTCGATAATCATATAGGCCAAGTGTTCCCACGATTCTTGGCAAAGCTTCTGGAAATCTATCGGCTCTTGTTCTAGCTCAGTACGGCTGTTTCGCGAGTAGTCGAGCACATCCGTAATAAACTTATCCAAGCGTTCTACATTTTCTTCTATCAATTGTAGGTAATATTTGACCTCTTCGTAATTGTTGCTGAGGTGGCAGATATGAATCAACCCCAAGACCGAGGCCAGAGGTGCGCGCAAATCGTGGGAGATATGGTAGACAAAGTTGTCAAGGGCTTGGTTGGTGTGTTGTAGGTGGGTATTTTGCTCTCGGAGCTTGTTTTTGCTATGCCTGATGACGTTGAGATACTGTTTGTGGAGCAGTTCTTTGCGTTGCTTATTGCGTATTTTGACCGAAAGCACCACAATCGCACCCACCATTACCACCATCACCACTAAGCCCAAAAATAGCAGTTCTTTATGTTTGACCCAAAAACTAGGCGGTACTAGGAGGATTTGGCTGCCGGCGGGCAAGTTAGCCGCCGAGAGTCGGTGTTTTTGCAAGACAGGATAGTTGTATAGATGGGTGTTGGCACTGGCAGCCACAGGGAGGTCTTCTGGAGATACACCTCCTAATACCAACACTATGCGTTTGGCTGCTTCGCGACCGTGCTTGACCCCCGAAGTAATCATCCCACCAGTTACGTGAGGCAGCAAGAAAAAGCTCCATATCGTATAGATAGGCGCGGGGCAGTCGATGGTGGCCTGTACAAACTTATGTACAGGGGCATATTGTTGGGAGGCGCGGGTTCGTTGGCTAAGGTCAATGTAGCCCAAGTATAGCACCGCATCCGTAGGGCGTACTTCTTCACGAAGGCGACGGCATAAATCTTGGAAACGCAGCTCGCCCGTATACCAAACCAGTTTGGGTTGAAATCCGTCTATTTGTTGTACCTGTTGGCGCAGCCGAGCAGCAGGCCAAGTATTTACAGAGTCCTGAGCGACTATGTGTAGGCGCTGAAGCCCGGGCTGTAGCCTATGGATGCTTTCAAGGGTCTGCTCTACATCTACTCGTTCTTCAATACCGGTACTAAAAGGTGGATAGTTGACCCGAAACTCATTGATACCACAAAATACAATCGGGACTTCTTTACCAAAAAGCACGCTCCGGTATTTTTCCAAAAAAGCCAGTGCCGCATCATCCACAGCCAGCAAAACATCTACCTGCTTATCTGCATATTTATATGCATAAAGGTTTTTGAGCCGCTCTTGATAGTCTGCATCAAAAGTTTGTGTTTTCACATAGAGGTACTCATAGTGAATATCTAGTTCTAACTTTGTGGTATCAAACACCTCCCGCAGCCCTTGGTTGATGCTGTCTGTCCAGCTATAACCCTGATGATATGAATGGAGCACCAACACACTGTAATAAGGCTTATTGGCGGTTTGGGCATAGAGGTCGGCAGGAGCACTCACAATAACTCCACACAACAGCCCACAAAGCAATAAGCAATGCGAAAGCTGGGCGAAAACGGTCACGTGCAAACGATGTGATAACAAATGGTTTAGCAAACTATAAGTGATATTGAATACTGTTAATAACGACACAAGATAAATATTTTAGCTTTAGCAATCTTGCTTTTGAAAACAATAATCTGACAAGCGTACTATTTGAACCTTTATTTTAGCACCCAGATTGAGGCAAACACCGACTGCCTATACGACTAATAACCAAATGTTTGAGTATTTTTGCCGCGAATAGTACTATAAACTAAACCAAGACTGTGGTTATCAATCAAAACTTGAGTATATTGATTAGCTTGCGAGGTCTTTGGTACACTGCTTTGGGGTCAAACCCAACCCTCATACACAGTTACTGCGTATAGATACGGTACAGTTTTGACCTAGGGCGGGATGTGCCTCAGAACCTTTTTCTAAAAATAAAACATACTTCTCTCTCTCTTACGCAACAAATGTGGAGCCGATGACACAACTACAATCTTTACCTCCCGAAGCCGATACGAAGATTAAAAGTTTACTCGAAAGTACCGAAAATACCAATCACAGGCTTGCCCTACTATTGCTCAAAGGCTACGACCTACCCCAAGACCCTAACTTGACGCAAGCTATCATCGACAGCCCTCAGCTCTTGCTGATGTGTTTGCAGATTTGCCCCCCAAGCCAAATGCAATCGCCGGGCTGGCTGCATTTCTACAATCAAGTCGATACCTTCAGGGCTACTATGTTCAAAACCAACTACTTGCCCGATGAGCTATACCAGCTCCAGGCTTTGCGTGCGCTGTACCTTGACTTCAACGAGTTTTCGGAGTTCCCCGAAGGAATTTTCAGACTGGAAACCCTCCAAACCCTTAACCTCAATTATAATCGAATCACCCAAATACCAGAGCGTATCGCTACTTTAGAAGCGTTGGAGTCTTTTGAAATGGTATATAACGGCATAGAGTACCTCCCCAAAAGCTTTGTAACCCTGACCCGCCTACGACAGCTCGATCTGCACCTCAATATGCTCGGCGACTTGCCCGATGGCTTCGAACAACTCCAACAACTCGAGGCACTCAACCTCAACTCTAATGAATTTACGCTCTTTCCGGAGGTAGTGTTGGAGCTTTCCCAACTACATACGCTCAATCTCTCTCGGAATATGTTGGGTAGCTTGCCGAAGGAGTTGGGGGAAATGAAGAAACTCGAAAAATTACAAATACAGCAAAATCACTTATCCAAACTGCCCGACACGCTCGCACAACTCAAAGACTTACAACACCTTTCTGTAGAGCATAATAATCTCATAACTATACCAGAATGTATTCCAGAAATGACATCTTTGACCTTTCTGAATCTCAAGAATAATGAGCTGGCCTCACTCTCAGAAAGCCTTACAAACCTTAAAAATATACAATTTTTAGACATCACCAACAATCCTCTACAAGATATCAAGATAACGCCAAAACTGAAAAACTGGATAATGGGTATACCAAATTTTCAGGCAGATAAAAAAATATTAGAATTAATCAAGAAAGAAGGGTAGGGGAGTATGGAAAATCGCCACATTACTGGATATTTTTTATTTTTCAAATCCCTGTGGGTCAAGTTTTATTTTACCCCCCAAAATAAGGCCTCAGCTTGTTAGGAGCCCCAGCTCCGAGCTGTTTTTCCAAAAACATCCACTATTGTAGCACAATGTATCTACCAAAAGGCTTGATTGTCAAGGAAAAACACATCAGCAGGAATGCGTTGTATTTTTTTATTATGTTATGTTATGTTTCCAGTTTATTTAAATCATAAGCGCCATATGTGTGTCTTATGCGAATTTTCAATAATAAGCCATTATAAAAAACATAATTATAACTGAAAAGCTGATAATCAGTCAGATACTTGTGAAAATATTAATTGTTTGTTGGTATTTCAAGCAAAGCCAACAGGCTGCTTGAGCACGGGATGGACAACAACTAGAGACATATAGTGTAGAAGTTGGTAACGAATACTTCAGAGATAAACAAACAACAGTCATAGAGATTATAGTACCAGACAAACAAATCAACAAACCGTAAACAAAGCAGCCTGAAATGCGGAAAAATTTTAGAACTCTTTTTTACACTGTACGTATAATTTTTATTATGTTAATATATTAAACCCCGATCCCCTCTATACCGCTAATTATCGGGTTTGATATCGATTTCTGGCTAAATGTCGTTTGTTGGTTTTTTTAGGACTGTCTGTGCTTTGTTTTCAATTTGATTTGAAACAATCAAAACATCATAAATATTAACAGGCTGACGAGGTTCAGTACCGTATTTTCTAAAATTAGTTATGAGTTTTTAATTTTGAGTGCTTAGTGTGCCCCTTCTTTGTCGATATTTGGCTAGTCTTTTGATTTTAATTAACATAATAAAAAATATAAGCTGATATTCCTATTATTATGCCTACGAGTCATCCGAAGCTGTATAATTGATATACGAGTGTATGATTTTCGGGCAAAAAGTACAACTTGAGCACACATTAGTACCAAACTATTATCCACTTTTAAAACTAAAGCAATGATTGGAGCTATAGTCGGTGATATTATAGGCTCTATTTATGAGCGTAACCCGCTTAAAATCAAGGACTTTTCCTTGTTTTCAGAGACATCAACCTTTGCAGACGACACCGTAATGAGCGTGGCGGTAGCAGACTGTCTGCTCCACAAATACGACTACACCCCTACCCTTCAGGCTTATGGGCGCAAATACCCCAATGCGGGCTATGGCGGTGCTTTTAAGCAATGGCTTCAGGAAGAGCAGCCTAAGCCTTATAATAGGCTGGGGCAATGGCTCGACGATGCGGGTTGTGCCTATAGGCTTGGCTTTCAGGACTTTGGAGGATGTTTTGATAGAAGCGCAGAAAAGCGCCGAAATTACCCACAACCACCCCGAAGGCATCAAGGGAGCGCAGTCTGTAGCTGCCGCAGTTTTTTTGGCCAAAGAAGGCTAAAGCAAGGCCGCCATCAAGGAGTTTATCAATGATAGATTTGGCTATAACCTAGACACCAGCCTAGAAGATACTCGGCTTGTCTATGAGTTTGATGTAAGCTGCCAAGGCTCTGTACCCGAGGCCATGATTGCCTTCTTAGAAAGCGAAAACCTCGAAGATGCTATTCGCAATGCGGTTTCGCTTGGTGGCGACAGCGACACCTTGGCCTGTATTGCCGGTGGCATTGCCGAGGCTTTCTACAAAGAAGTGCCCGACAGCATCGCCATAGAGGTAATGCAACGCTTGGACGAAGACCTGAAAGCAGTCGTTCAGGCTTTTGTGGAAAAATACCCGCTGCGCTAGTGGCGAAGAGATGCAGGTTTTGTAGCCAATTCTAAAACCTCTTCAAAGATTCATCGTATGAGCACATAATTCAGGTATATGAAAGTCCCCTGGATTTTCAACTATTCACCCTAACGTCCCCTCATATGAAGTCTCTATACGTGGCAATACTAATGTTGCTCTTGTGTCAGCCTATGGCGATGCAAGCCCAAACAACTTGGAAACGCAGTATGTATACGCAAGTTACGCCACAAAACTTCCGCCAGCAGACGATATTTCAACAACCCATCAACAACAATAAGATAGACTATCCGCTGCTCAATGCAGTGATTTTCTATTTGGTTAATGAATACCGCTTGCGCAACAACCTCCCTGCCCTACCTTACAGCCCTATATTAGAAGCAGCTTCTTGGCATCATTCGAAGGCAATGGCAGAAGGCAACTTCTTCTCTCATACCAACAGCCGCGACAAACAGCGGGCAGAGCCTCGCGACCGGGTACGCCTGGCCGGTGGTAGCAACCTGCCCACAGGCGCTGCCGCAACAACAGGACAGGCGGGTATAGCCGAAAATATTGCGATGAACTTTGGCAAAACAGGGCTCAGCTACCTCCAAATGGGAGAAGCCTTTTTTGAACAATGGCGCAACTCTTCTGGGCATAACCAAAATATGCTCAGCGACCGCGCCAAACAATCGGGTGTGGGTGTGTTTCAGTTGGACGGAAAGTTTTATGCTACTCATAAGTTTGCTTGGTTCAACGAAGTAAAGGATGGCGCACCAGTAGTGGATAAACTACCCGCAGAACTTTAAAAGGCGCTCCAATGTGAAAGCCCTCTGTTTTTGTGCTAATTTTGCGCTCATTAGCACAAAACAACTCAATATTGCACTATGATTCTCTCAGGCAAAGAAATAGAACGCCGCCTCGGCACTGATATCCATATATCTCCTTATGACCCTAAGCGGCTCAACCCCAATAGCTACAACCTGCGCCTCCATCACGAGCTTTTGGTCTATACAACGGATGAGTTGGATATGAAAAAGCCCAACCCAACCTCCCAGCTGACCATCCCCGAAGAAGGGCTCTTGCTCGAACCCAACAAACTATACTTGGGGCGTACGATAGAACATACCACTACCACCAACCTCGTGCCGATGCTCGAAGGCCGCTCCTCTATCGGGCGCTTGGGGATGTTTGTACACGTAACCGCAGGGTTTGGGGATGTAGGCTTCTCAGGCTATTGGACACTGGAGATTTTCTGTGTGCAGCCTATCCGTATCTATGCAGGAGTAGAGATTTGTCAGATATATTATCACGACCTCTTGGGTGATTTTGAAATATACCAAAGTGGTAAATACCAACACAACGAAGGCGTACAGCCCAGCTTATTATACAAAGACTTTGAATAACAACGTCAGGAGCGGTTCACCCCGTTCCTGACGTTGTTTTTAAGGTAAGTTTTCTTGTTTTTTTGGTATTTTTACGGCTTATTGGCAGGCTATTACGGTATCAGCCCCCTATATGTTGCCTAGCCATACTCCTTACTTACAGACACTCAGCCCCCAGCAAAAACGCACTGCACGCAACGAGAAAATTGTGCGGATATTCTATCCCTTTCGGATTGCTGCATATACTACAGGAGGCGTGATTGCATTGGTCTACCGCTGGCCGATTTCGTGGACAGAGCAGCCTATGGTACTCTTGTTTGTGTTGGCTGTACTGGCCTACCCACACATTACCATTGCCACCCGCAAGGTATTCCCGCCCAACCCGATATACAATACCTTGTTTTTTGACAACTTCATTGTGGGGCTGTGTGTATATATGCTAGATGGGGCCTTGGGGGCCTTGATTGCTTTCGGCTCTATGATTTTGGCCTCTACCATCTTGTTTTCGGGGTTGCGACATATCCCCTTGGCTGTAGTGATGATTATGGCGGGCTTTGGGATTCCTTATACTCTCTGGCCTATGCCCCTGAACTTGCGCGGGGTATTGGTAGTCAATTTGTCTAGTATGTTGTTTTTGGCAGGATATTGTATGTTTTTTGCCTATCGCATTTATCTGATTACGGTAGCCCTGCGTAGCTCTAGAGAAAATATTTATCAACAAAAAGAAGAGCTACAACAACAGAGCGAGGAGATCTTGCAACAACGCGATGTATTGGCAAGTCAAAAACAATATTTGGAAGAATCAAACAGGCAGGTGATAGAAAGTATCGAGTATGCTAAGCTTATTCAGCAGGCCATCCTTCCTGGCGAGGAAAGCCTTAGAGCGGCTTTTGAGGAATATTTTGTGTTTTTTCGTCCCAAAGACATTGTATCCGGCGATTTTTATTGGCTAACACAACAGGAGGAGTACAAAATATTGGTCTTGCTGGACTGTACAGGGCACGGGGTTCCGGGGGCGATGATGAGCACCATTGGGGAGTCGCTGCTCAACCACATAATGTTGAGTCAAGGGCTGCGGATGCCTGCCGACATCCTCAGAGCCTTGCACAAAGGGGTTTACCGAACCCTCAAGCAAGGGCAAGCCCACCAACAACGCGATGGTATGGATGCGGCAGTGGTAGTATGGCATCCGCCTAGCCGCACGCTATACTTTGCCGGAGCTAAGCGCCCACTGGTCTATACCCTAGACCAAGGCCAAAGCCTGCTGACCGTCAGAGGAACTTCAAAGTCTATTGGGGGTGGCGATAGTGAAGAGAAAATATATGACCAACACCAAATAGCCCTGCCTACGGAGGCGGTTGTTTATTTGTTTTCGGATGGTTATGCCGATCAGATGGGCGGCCCGCTGGGTAAAAAATTTATGTTGCCTAAGTTCAGAGCCTTGCTGCAACATTGCGCTCCCCTACCAATGGCCGAACAACAACAGGTCTTGAGTCAGACATTTGATACCTGGAAAAACGAATCAGAAGAAACGCAAACTGACGATGTCTTGGTGGTGGGGCTAAAGCTTTGATAGCCAAAGGATTTTGATTTGTTCATCTAGTAGGGGCTTGCCTCATTGGCTTTTTTGGCTATATTTGCCCGATGTTAAAGAAAGCATTCATATTATTAGTGCGTTTTTATCAGGTAGCTATTTCACCCTTGTTTCCCTCGGCGTGTCGGTATCAGCCTACCTGTTCGCACTATATGGTAGAAGCGATAGAAACACACGGCTTGTGGCGCGGGCTCAGATTAGGCCTGAAGCGCATAGGTCGTTGCCACCCTTGGGGTGGGCACGGTTATGACCCTGTGCCTCCCAAATCAAGCCATTGTCAACATTCATCTCACAAGCCCAACACACCCTAATTTTTTGCTCATGCAAGCCACCTTTTTGTGCTGTTCTCATTCGTGGGGCGGCCTAGAGCTAAATACCATACGCCTTTCTAAATGGCTTCAAGCCCGTGGACACGACATCTTGCTAATTACTTATGACAAGAGCCGGATGTATCAGGAGGCTACCAATGAGGGTATCCCAACAGAGGTTTTTGAGTACCAACGCCGCCATCTTGATTTTGGAGCGGCCAAACAACTAGCGCAGCGCTTACAGGATAAAGGGCGTACTTCGCTCATCATCGCCCACTATGACCAAGCATACTTGGCCGCACTAGCCAAATACCGACACTTCCCCAAACTCAAGCTGGCGTATTGGCAACATATGCAGTATAACCTCATCAAAAAAAGCATCTACCATCGCTGGATGTATCGTCAGATTGATGCGTGGATTACGCCATTGAGCTATTTGCAACAACAACTCTTTCAACATACTACCCTCAAAGCCGCACAAATTCAGCTTATCCCGATGTGTATTGACACCCGCCCCTTTGTAGAGAATCCCCTCTCTATGTCGGAGGCTCGCGAAGTTTTGGATTTGCCCAAAGGCGTTTTTTTGGCAGGGACTATTGGGCGCATAGACCGCCAAAAGGGGCAAGAATACAGTATTATGGCCTTAGAACAATTGCCCTACGATGATTTACATCTGGCCATCATTGGAGAAGAAACCCTAGAGCAACCCGGCTATGAAGAGCGCCTTCGAGAGTTGGCGATGAGCCTGGGCGTTTCGGAGCGCGTTCATTTTAGGCCTTTTACACGCAATGTGGCTGCTGCTTTTCGTGCGCTCGATGTATTTGTGATGTCTTCACTTTCGGAGCCTATCGGGATGGTAACCTTAGAGGCGATGGCCTCGGGCACTCCCGTGATTGGCACTAATACCGGAGGTACTCCTGATTTGCTTTTGCAAGGGTCTTGTGGCTTGTTAGTGCCCCCTGCTGACCCCGAAAGCCTTACAAATGCGCTACAGATTTATTACCTCGACCGCGATTTGCGCCAAAAAGCGACTGACCGCGCCCGAGAGCACGTCATTAAAAATTACCATTACGAAGCCCAATGTGATGGTTTTGAGCAAATAATGGCTCAGTGGTAAACAATAAGATATTGTTATAAAACAAAATGCACGAATTGGAGCGAGCCTTTTCGTGCATTTTGTTATCTTTATCTATGTACTGCTTATGCGCTAGCAAACCACGCCCTAGCGCTTTCGTAATCCTCAAAGTACTGGATTACTGGCTTGCCGGCAACGCTGCCCCCTGCTCTATCATCTTCGATAGTCTGTGTCATGCCCAAGCTAGCAATAAACTCTTGAGGCAAAATAACCCCTACTTTTTTAACCCCTGTCTGATGCCAAAGTGGGCTGATATTAATGTTGACCCAATCTTGCAAGTCTGGCGACAGTGGGTAGTTGTTGTCGCGTGTGTCGGTAATGATAAACTGTACTTGGTAGTCTTTCATCGCCATAGCAGAAGCCAAGGCATCAGCTTGGTAAGCTTCGTCATCGGGTAGATCAGCTGTTTGGGGGGTAGAATAATAACACATTTCTGAGCGAGATTCGTCAAGTGTTACACGAGTGTAAGGGCTTTCAAAAATTGTTTGCATAGGTGTATTGTTTTGAGTGCAACCAAACAACATGAGCTTTTGAAACGATAACGGATATTAGTCTCAAGGGTCTCGTGGTTTGGTAGATATCCCTACTCTTCTTCCTTGTTTTTGAGTACCATGAGGAGTTTGTAAGCTCCCTTGATGACGACAGGGCTTTGGCCTAAGTTTTGGGCTTCGAGCAAGGTGGTAAAGCCATTTTCGCTACTGCCCGGTTTTACTTTTTTCATCTCAAAGCGCCCCGGCCCTTGGGCTACAAAGACATAGTGTTGGTTTTCAAAACGCACAATGGCCTCATCGGGCAGGGAGGGCAGGCTGTCCGTTTTTAAGGCTATTATGGCATTCATAAAAGTACCTATGGGGAGCGCTCTGGACTCCTGCGTTTTGAAATGGCAATGTACTTCTGCCGCATTGCTATTGTCGAGTTTTTGGTTGATTAAGATAATCTCACAAGCGTAGTGCTTATCGGCTTGGTCGTTGGTAAAAGCATACAGCTCTTGCCCTTGGCGGAGCTTTGGGAGGTCTTTGTCATATACGGTGAGCTTTAGGTGTAGGTCTTCGGTATTGGCCAACTCAAACAAGACCTCTGTAGGCGAGACATATTTCCCGATATTGACATTGACAGCGGAGATGTAGCCGTTCATCGGTGCCACAATGGCAATGCTTTTGGAGATATTTTCAGCTTTGAGCCCTTGAGGCGACAGACCGATGAGTTGTAGTTTTTGTTCGAGCGATTTGAGCAAGACTACTTGTGTTTGGTAGGCAGATTGGCTTTGCTGCAAGGCCTTGTCGCTGCTGGCCTTGCTTTGGTTGAGTTCGCGCTGGCGCTGGTATTCGCTTTCCAAAAAGCTCAGTTGGGCCTTGGCCGAGAGGTAGTCTTGTTGTAACTGAATATACTGGAGGTCTTCTATTTGTGCCAGCAGTTCTCCTTTCTTTACATAAGTTCCCGGCAGCGGGCGCAGCGTCCGAAGGTAGCCACCCAGGGGCGCACTGATAGACACTAAGTTTTGGGGAGGCAACTCTACCCTGCCGTTGAGCCTGAGAGTGGTGGCTATGGGCCGCAAGGCAATCTGGCCAAGGGTGATGTCAGCATTTTTGAGCTGCGCATCAGTAAGTTGTACAATGTCTGTGCTTTGTGTTTCCGGGGTATTTTCTGTTGTGGGGCTCGTCTGGCAAGCGCCCAATAACATCAGACCCAAAGGCAAGGCAAAGGTGATGATTCTATGTAACATATTCGGTGGGGGCTAATCAAGTAAATATTCTATTTGTATAATGCTCTGATTCAGCTCATTGACCAAATCGAGGTAGTTGCTCTGAAAGCTTGTAGCCTGATTGATGAGCAAGCACCATTCGAGGTAATTGATTTCTCCTTTTTGCAGCTGAGCGTCGGCAGTGGTGAGCATCAACCTCACTTGGGGCATCATATTGGCTTCGTAGTAGCCTATATTGTCAAGGGCTGTCCGGTATTGTTCGAGGGCTGTCTGCCATTCGCTATGGAGCTGCTTTAGTCCTTGGCGGTATTGGTTTTGGGCGATGGCTTCTTGGGTCTTCGCCGAGGCAATGCGTGCTTTTTGGGCGCGGCTGAAGATGGGAATCCCAATACTGGCCTGTATAAACTGAAAGCGCTGTCCGGCATCATAAAATACATCATCGGCACCTACTCCTATAATAGAAGTATTGAAATAGCCTATCCCCAGTTCGGGCAAGCGTTTGGCCTTTTCCAGCCGGCTTGTTTGCTCGGCTACTTGTATGGCTTGGCCCAAAAGGCGCAGGCGCGGATGTTGGGAGCGCATGGCCGAATCGGGGTAGCTTGTCAGGTTGCGCCTAAAGGCATCGGTCTGTGGCTCGTAGGGTTCGGAGGTGTTGAGCAGGAGCTGAAAATGCAGGCGGAACAAAGCATAGTCTTTGCGCAGTTGTTGTAACTGTATGGCTATCTGCCCGCGTTGTGCCTCGGCGGTGGCCAGTTCCAATTGGTTGGCATCGCCTTTGGCAAAGCGCAAGCGTGATTTTTCCAAAAATCCGGCATAAAGACTGTCCGTGGCAGAGAGTATTTTCTCCTTCTCTTTCAGATACAGCATCGTATAAAACAACTTTTTCACAGCTTGCACAAGGTTGGCCTCTTGCAGGCTTAGGGCGATGAGCTGTTGTTGAGACAGGGCTTCTTGCAGCGTTTTTTGTCTGTTATATACAGTAGGAAAACTGAAATTTTGTGCAATCCCTATCTGAAAATCCCTGAAAACAGAGTTGTTTTGCCCATATTGTAGCGATAGCTGGCTTTGGGGAATATCAAAGGCGGCATGTTGAAGTTGCTGTTGTGCTTTGGCTCTAAGCGCTTCATTTTTTACTTGAAGATTGTTTTCAAGTGCTGTCCTCAGCGCCTCCTCAAGCCCTATCCCTTGGGGAGAGCCTTGCTGTGCTTGTAGGGGCACCAAGGCTAATACACTGAGAACCAACACAAAAACCATTGTTATAGGTCGGCTGTGTAGGGTTTTGATTTTATTTCCTTGAAACATCAGGTACAATATCGGCAAGACAAACAAAGTCAGGAAAGTGGCCATCATCAGGCCGCCAATCACCACCGTAGCCAGTGGGCGTTGAACTTCGGCTCCTTCGCCCGTGCTGAGTGCCATGGGCAGAAAACCCAGCGAGGCCACAAAGGCCGTCATCAACACCGGACGCAGGCGCAGTGCCGTACCTTGGAGCACGATACGCTTGAGGTTGCTTTGGCCTTCGGCTTTGAGGCGGGTAAATTCTGCAATCAGTACAATGCCATTGAGCACGGCCACGCCAAAAAGGGCGATAAAACCAATGCCGGCGCTTACGCTAAAAGGAAGCCCTCTGAGTGCCAAGGCAAACACGCCCCCGATGATAGACAGTGGGATGGCCGTAAAAATCAACAAGCCTAATTTTACAGACCTGAAAGCGAAGTACAGGAGTAAGAAAATCAGCAGAAGCGCAATCGGCACAGCAATCATCAGGCGGTCTTTGGCCTCTTGTAGATTTTCGAATGCGCCTCCATAGCTCACATAGTATCCGGGAGGGAGCTTGATTTGTAGGGCTACTTTTTGTTGGAGTTCCTCCACGGTATTCTGCACATCCCTGCCTCGCACATTGAAGCCCACAATGATACGCCTTTGGGAGCTTTCGCGCTGAATCTGATTAGGGCCGTCCTCTATCGCCACCGAGGCTACGGTAGAAAGCGGGATTTTGGCACCTGTGGGGGTACTTATCAGCAGCTCTTGGACATCGGCAAGGCTCGTACGGCGTTTGGCTGATAAGCGCAAAACCAAGTCGAAGCGCCGCTCTCCTTCATATACAAGGCCGCTGCTTTCGCCCGCAAAGGCAGTTTTGATTATCCGATTGATGTCGCTAATGGCCACCCCATATTGTGCGATGGCCTCACGATGGTAACGAATCACAATCTGGGGCATTCCTGTAACAGGCTCTACATACAACCCTGTGCTCCCCTCTACCGATTGGCAAATACGTCCTAATTTTTCGGCATAATAGGCCAAGGTATCGAGGTTTTCGCCAAATATTTTGACCACTACATCTTGTCTTGCGCCCGAAATCAATTCATTGAAACGCATCGCTACCGGATATTGAAAGCCAAAGCTGACCCCGGGAATATCTTCTAAAGCTGCGGCCATACGCGCCTCCAACTCAGGATAGGTACTGGCCGAAGTCCATTCGCTGCGTTTTTTGAGGATAATCATCATATCCGAGGCATCCATGGGCATTGGGTCTGTGGGGATTTCGGAGCTGCCGGTCTTGCTAACGATTTTTTCTATTTCGGGGAATTGCGCCATCAATAACTTCGAGGCCTTGGAGACTGCCTCCACAGAGGTTTTCAGGTTGCTTCCTGGCAATACCCGTGTTTCGACGGCAAAGTCGCCTTCGGGTAGGCTGGGGATAAACTCCCCTCCTAAACGGCTGAGTATCCAAAAGGACAAGCCGAGCAGGACGATTACTCCTATCAAGACGACTTTTTGCCCACGCAACACCTTGAGGAGTACCTTGCGGTAAAATTTTTCCAAATGTGCCATCATCTTGTCTGAGAGCGTGGCTTTGTGCCTGAGTGTTTTGCTCAACAGCAAAGAACTCATCACAGGCACATAAGTCAGCGACAACAACAAGGCCCCAATAAGGGCAAAGCCTACTGTTTGGGCCATTGGGGCAAACATTTTCCCTTCGATACCCCTGAGCGAGAGAATGGGCAGATATACAATCAGGATAATTACCTGACCAAAAACGGCGCTGTTCATCATCTTTGTGGCGGCTTTTTGTACCTCCTCATCCATTTGGCTTTGGCTTAGGCGGCGAATGTGTGCAAACTGTTGGCTATGGCTCAAGCGGTGCATCACGGATTCTACAATAATGACGGCTCCATCAATGATAAGCCCAAAGTCGAGTGCGCCCAAGCTCATCAAGTTGCCACTTACCCCGAAGAGGTTCATCATAATCACGGCAAAAAGCATAGACAGCGGAATAAGGGTAGCCACCAAGAAGCCGGCACGCAGATTTCCCAAGAAGATAACCAATACGAATACCACAATCATCGCTCCTTCTGCCAGATTTTTACTGACGGTATCAATGGCATTATTGACCATCTTGGTTCTGTCCAGAAAAGGCTCTATCACCACACCTTCGGGCAGTGTTTCTTGTATTTGGGCTACCTTGTCTTTGATGCGCCGGATTACCTTGCTGCTGTTGCCGTCTTTGAGCATCATCACTACGGCTCCCGACACCTCCATCGTGCCATTATAGGTCATTGCCCCATAGCGAGGAGCCTGTCCCAATTGCAGTTCTGCAAGTTGGCGTATGAGCAAGGGCGTGCCATCGGGCAGGTTTTTGACGACAATATTGCCGATGTCTTCTATCGAGCCTATCAGGCCTTCACTCCGAATAAAGAGCACGGTTTCGTTTTTTTCGATATAAGCACCTCCAGTATTTTGGTTGTTGTTTTCGAGGGCACGAAAGACCTCCTCTATGCTCGTCTGATAGGCCGCCAACTCTTCGAGCTTGAGGGCTACTTCATATTGTTTGAGCAAACCCCCAAAACTACTGACCTCTGCCACACCGGGCACTCCCAACAATTGGCGGCGTACAATCCAGTCTTGGATGGTGCGCAGGGCCATGGCATCGTAGCGGTCTTCGTAGCCTTTTTTAGGCCTCACTACATACTGATAGATTTCGCCCAAGCCCGTCGTAACAGGCGCTAACATCGGCTGGCCGAAGCCGGGAGGGATTTCTGCCTGTACTTGCAGCAACCTTTCGGCTACTTGTTGTCGGGCCCAATAGATGTCTATGGCATCTTCAAATACCAAGGTAATGAGCGAAAGACCGAAGCGCGAAAAGCTGCGCAACTCTATCAAGCCGGGGATATTTTTGTTGGCCTGCTCTATGGGAAAAGTAATGAGCCGCTCTACATCAGGCGCACCCAAGGCCGGTGCTACCGTAATGATTTGAATCTGATTGTTGGTGATATCAGGTACAGCGTCAATAGGAAGGCGCTGTACTTCATAAATCCCATAGGCTACCAAGGCCAATGTCATTAGGCCTATAATGAGTTTGTTCTTCAGAGAGAACCGAATAATGATATTAAGCATTTTGTCTCTAAATCAATCGCATATAAAAGTATTGCTGCCGCTGGTGTAGGGCAGATAAAGCATAGATTCAGCACAAGAGGCAGACTTACCCATTGTACCAAACACAAGCTCGAAAAATTGGATTGATTAAATACAGGGAGGATGCCAGATACTGCCTAGGTAGGCAATAGTATATGGTTGTGGTTTATTGACAGTTTTGATTTGGGGCAAGAGCCTTGCGGCCAATACCGGAATGTCGATACAGACTTTAGGTAAAAAAACAAGCGACAGCATCGATGGAATGGTTTTGAAGGGCAGGTTTTCGTGGTCGCGATGCTGGTCGTCGGGGTGGTTAATTTGCTTGGCATAATGGCTTGCCAAAAAATCTAAAACAGCAGTATTTTGGTCTTTTGCTACATGCTCCCAATAGTGGTGTACCAATACAGGAAGCCTCAGCAGCTCCCCAAAAATGGTATTGGCGCTCAGGAAAAGTACTAACAGCGATATGGCGGCGGTGCGCTTCATATGACAAAGGTAAGCATTTGTTGGACATACAAGAATGATTTTTGTCAATTCTGATAGCTATGGAGGCTATATGTAAACAGACTACCTTCAAATACTGGTTCTAATCACACCACTGAATATTTTTAGAAAATGGCTTGGAGCTCCAGCTCCGAGCCAAGCTGAGGCCCTACTTGGGGATAATGGCGTAGGTTCTAATCATCCTTCATATCTAAAAATCCCAGACTTAGCAGCCAAATTTGATTTCCTTGATAGATAATCAAGGATTTTCAGTGTGCAAATTTCCCAAACCAATTGTCATTGGGTAACAAGCGCTTACATCTTCAAGTAGATATTGGTCGCTAGGCTGCGTTTTTTCTGAACCGTTCCCACTGTTTGCCATTGGGCTTGTTGATCAGCGGGCAGGCACTGAAAGGTGGGCTCAGTGATGATGAGCGGGGCTTTTAGTTGTGGGATGGGGCGCGTGGCAGGGAGGGTCAGGTCGCCCCAAGCATCATAGACAAAGGGTTTCTGATCGATGTCGCCCATCACTAGTGGGCCGGTATTGACTTCGAGCGTAGCCTGAAAAGAGACTTGGTCGAAAGCTTGGAGCGCAGCCTGTAGTTGTAGGGCTTTGGCTACCAAGCTCGGCACATCTTCTATCTGTGCGGCGGGCAGGGTCGCTGTCAATACAGATGGATCAGGATTGTCGATGGGGTCTAGCGCTAAGTGTTGTATTTGGGTTTTTAGCCATTGTAAGAGTATTTTGGCGTGGCTTTCTTCAGCTTCTAGGGTTTCCCAAATAACCAGCAACACCCCCACAGACTGATGTAGCTCAAGGGTGGGCTGCGTGCGCGCACGGTCTACCTTTTGCAAAATACTTGGCGGCAAGATATAGCGGAAGAGCGCCAGTTGGTCTGTAGCTGTTTGAGGAGGTATCGTGCCTTCCTCTCTTGGCACAGGGATGGGCAGCGGCACTTCGGCGGCGGCCTCTTGGGCTGCTACTAGGGCTTGGTTTAGCCGTTGGGTTTCCATTGTTTGGAGCTGCAGTTGTGCCTTGAGTTGCTCTATTATTTGAGCCTGATTATCAGTAAGTTGGTGCAGTTCGCTCAGGGTTACCTCCTGAGCGCGCACCTCCTGTATTCGTTCTTGGTAGGTTTGTAGTTGGGCTTGAAGTTGGGTATTTTCACTTTGTTGTTGGTTTAGCGCTACCTGAGTGCTTTGTAGTTGCGCTTGCAGTTGTTGCAACAGAACTCCCTCCTCGTTTCCTTGGGTTTGGACCTGTAGGAGTGCTTGGTCAGCCTCAAACTTAGCTTGCAACAAATCATTGAGCTGCAGCTCTGTTTGTTCCAGCACTTGTCGGAGCTGTTCGGCTTCTTCTTTGGCATTCTCTAGTGAGTCTTGTGTATTTTGCAGTTGTTGGCGCAGCGCCTCAATTGTTTGGTTTTCTCCTTCCGAAGCAGCTTGAGCCAGCGCTCGTTGTTGCTCCAAGTTAGTTTGGAGTTGGGTAGCCTGTGTTTCGGCCAGATCAAGTTTGTTTTGTAAGGCTTGCGCCTCATCAGCCAAACTTTGGTTCTTGGTTTGGGCCTCGTGGAGCAACTCTTGAGCTTGAACGCGCTCGTCCCCTATATGTTGAAGCTGGATTTCGGCCTCCTGTAGTTGCGCTTCTAACCCTGCTATGCGTGTTTGTTGTAGGGCAAGGGTTTGTTGTAGTTCTTGGTATTGGCTTTGCCACTGTTGGGTATGCGCTGTTTGGTCTGCCAATGCCTGTGTTAGCTGTTCGAGCTGAGTTTCTTGTTCGGACTGCGTTTGGCGTGTCAGTTCGAGCTGTTGTGTGAGTTGCTCAAGCATCTCTTCTTTTTGAGCCAATAGCGCTTCTAGCTCGGCAGCCTTGGCTACATAGGGGCTTTCATCAAAAGCTTTTTTGGCTTGGGCTTCCAGCTCGGCTTGCTTGACTTCATATTCCTTGCGCAGCAACTCCATCGTTTCGCGTTCAAAGTTGAGTTGTTGCATTTGCGCCTGTAGTCCTTCCTCTAGCGCCTTTATTTCACGCTGGCGGTGCTCTCTGAAGAGCATTTCTTGTACTTTGGCGCTTTGTACTTCACGTTCTTCATTCGAGAGTGCGTCTAGTTCGGCTTGTAGCTTTTGCTCCCGTTCTTGAAGATCTCGGAGTTGGTTGTCGAGGCGCGACTGGTCGGCGGCTAGGCGTTGTTTTTCGCTCAACATCGCCTTATGATTTTCTTCAAAATCAAGCTGTAGACCTTCTAGCTCCTTGCGTTGGGTGGCTAGTTTTTCTTTTTCGGCCTCAAACAGCTTTTGCGCGTTAGCCAGCGCCTCTTCCTGCCGGAGGATGAATTCTTTTTGTTTGGCTATCTGGGCGCGTTGCTGCTCTATGGTTTCTTTTTGTTGGCCGAGGCTGAGTTGTTCTTTTTCGAGGGCTTGCTCACGTTGGTAAGCCTCTTGGCGGCGGAGATCAAGTTGTTGCTGTACTTGCTCTGTTTCGGCGCGGAACTTGGCCAAATTTCGCTCTAGTTGTAGTTCTTTGGCTACAAGGACTTGTTTTTCTTGCTCTATAAAGCGCATTTGGCTACTTAGCTCCTCATCGAGGCGCATCGAAGAAGCCTGCTGCTCGGCAGCCTGAGCCTTGATACTGTCTACTTGGTGTTGGATGCGGATTTTCTCGCCCAACTGCTCTACCTTAAAGACCAATTCTTGGCGTACTACCGGCTTGAGAACCACAGCATCTACATATTGTTGGAAGGTACTGCGGTTTTTTTCTATCTGTCGGCTTTGGGCGATAGCAATGAGTGGCTTTGACAAAAGTTGTTGTTGGGTCAGCAAATCCGTACCCGACATTTCGAGCGTGTCCCAGTCCATCACAATCAGGTCGGCTTCTTTTTTGTGAGTAATCAGCATCGCCATCTCACCTGTGGCCGCATTAAGAATATTGTATTTATTGAGCGCATTGAGATGCTCAAAAATTGCGCTTCGTTGCTTAATATCTCCGTCGATGATGAGGAGGGTCAATAAAGTATCGCCTTGGGTTGTCATGACACGTAGTGGATAAGCTTTTGATATTGGTCTTGGTCGAGGAAGTAGGCCGCTTGAGCAAGGGCTTGCTTCCATTCGGGCGCAAGGGTGTCGTCTATTTGCGCAAGTATATTGAGCACGGCACTGGTTTCGTAACATTCCACTGCTTTGAGCTGTGTAGCAAAGACAGCCAATGCCTGCTTGGTCTCCTCCGAAAGTGCTAAGCTTTCAGGGTCTATGGGTTGGTAGTGGAGCGCATCAACGGTGATGGGCGCAACACTATCGTGGGCAAAGGGCGGTGTGTAGTTTGCCGGAGCTTGGGCTGTAGGCAGGCCAATGCTGATGCGTGTCAGTGGTGGGTCGAGTTCAGATTGCACGCCTACCCTTCCACCTTGGGCTTCGACAGCCATTTTTACAAACACCATTCCTAGGCCACGGTTGCGGGCGGCTCGAGGGGAGAATCGCTCAAATACCTGATTGACAAAGGCCTTGGGAATAGGCTCACCGTTGTCATAGAGTTGTATCCAATAATACCCTTCCTCGGTTACTCCTTCCCAACGGAGTTTACCTTCTTGGGAAGGCAGGTGATGGAGGGCGTTATAAGTCATATTGAACAAAATACGCTCCAATAATTCGAGGTTGCAGTCCACAAATACCTGTGGATCAAGGTTGTTTTCGGCGCTGGCTCCTTTGTCTTTGAGCCAAAGTCCTACTTGGGCGAGGACGTGATTGACAACATAGAAGGGAGCGTGTGCTACTATATCAGTGCCGGCCTTGGATTCGGTACTGGCTCCCTGAAGCGCATAGAGGGCTTGTAGGGCCTGAGTACTGGGTTGTAAGATAGCCGGGATGCGCGCTGTTTGTGCCTCTCGGAAGGTCAACTCCAAGGGTGGGCGCAGTTCCTCGTCGATGGCCAGGTGTAGGCTTTGGTTCTCTTGGCGGCTTTGTTCTAGGGTTTTCTGTACGCTTTTGAGCGTTTGTTGGTACTCTTGCTCTACATTTTGGCGCTCATTAATCAGTTTTTCACTATTGGCAATAATGTATTGCTGTTTGTTGATAAGCGCTTTGGCGCTGCGGCTTCTCCACCAATATACCAAGGCTAAGGGCAGCAACACCAAGAGCAACAGCCCAATCCAGAGCCAATAGCGGCGATTGATGCCACTGAGGCGTTGTTGGATACGTTTTTGTACTTGGCTGAGCGAGTCAATCGATTGGGTTTTTTGTTCGGCCTCACGTTGGAGCTGCTCTAGGGCGCGTCTGTTTTCGACAAGCGCCAGCGAATCGGCCTCAGCGCGTTCGCGGGCGCGCTGGCGCAAGCCCTGTAGCGCTCCCAAGCGCGTGCTTTGGTCTTGGAGTTGTTTCCCCAAATTTTGGTTTTGGTTGCGGAGTCTTTCGTTATCTTGGCGCAGGTTGCGGAGGTCGCTGTCAGAAGCATTGTTGTTGGTTTTGGAGGGGCTTTTGCCAAAATAAGCCTCTGCGCTGAAGCCCTGTTGTTTGAGTCGATCGTATTGATCTTGATACGATTTTTGCAAAATACGGTATTCAGCTGCTTGGTTGTTGTTGTTGGCTTTTTGTGCTTTTTCGGCCAACTGTTCATAACTTTTAGCAATCCCGAGTAAAGATTCCCCGATGTATTTGCCATCAAAAAACTGGTGGTATTCTTCTCCCAATACCAATGCCTGAAAATGATACTCCAGCGCTTGTTCGGGCTGGCTTTGGCGGCTATGTAGGGTGGCTAGGTGTGTGAGGGTCTGACTGATGGGGCGGCGGTCGCCGATGCGCATTTGGGTTTCGAGCAGCTGCTCATATTGTGCTTGAGCCTGTGTGGGCTGGTTTTGTTGTTGGAGCCAAGCGGCATATTGTTGTTGGAGGTCGGCGGTAGCATACCAATCTTGGCTCTGGCTATAGCCACCAATAGCTTGCTGGTAGGCCTGTTGTTTTTGGGCGTTGTTGGGTGCGCTCAAGGCAATAGTATGTGCCAAGGCTGTTTGTAATGCCGGATACTGACGCAAGCGCGGGTCTTGTTGGAGTGCTTGTGCTGCTGTATACGCCTTTTGTGGGTTTTGGCTACTTTGGATAAGTGCCTGCTGTACCTCACAACCCAACACAGAAGCCGAATCGAGTAGCTGTGCAAAGATACGCTGCGCCTGAGTAGTAAACTCTACCGCCTGTATGGGGTTTTGCGTTTGGTAATGTAAGTAGCCCAACTGTTGGCTAGTGCGTGCCTGTAAGACAGGATCCGACAAAGGACGCGCAGCTTCATACGCTTGCTGCGCATAGCGCAAAGCCTGAGTCGGGTTGCTGTAGGCCAGCGTTTGGCTCAGTTCCTGTAACAACGCAATGCGCTGCTCTATATCTTGGGAGCGCGCTAACTGAGCCTGTAATTGTTGTGCGCGTACTTCGCTTAGTTGCTGGGCAGATAGCGGTATTGTTACTCCCATACTAACGACTAGCAGCAAGCTGAATAAAAATATCCTCTTTGAAAAAAGGGATGTAAACGGGGAGCGTGATAAAAATAACATCGGACACTTGGACTTGTACAAACTCTCGGGTCGGTGTTGCGGTCATAAAAATAGAAAGCAAATCTGAATATTGCACCTCGCGCTTATTTTTTTATTCGAAAATTAAAGTGCAAAAGCCAATGATTCTACGAAATATCAAGGTCTGCTATGTGTTGGTAATAACTTAGGACGATTTGCCAGTATCTTCACATTGATTCTTTTTGTTGGTTTTAGAACATCAATTTTCCAAACCAATGCTCCCTGAGAGGCAAGGCCAATCGGCTAAGACTAATTGATGAAAAAGTTTTATCTTTGTTTAAGCATCTACTATGCGTGTAGTATCTCATAAATAACCTGAATAGAGCCTTCCGTGATGTGAAAAACTAACAGGACAAGCCTTATAGAGAAGTCAAATGAATGAGCAACATCAACAATTTTTTGAGAAAGCCCTCGCCATACAAGCCCAGCGGCAAGAGAAGCTCACAGAAGCCGAGAAAAAGGAAATTGCCCTGCAATTAGGCTTTTCGGAAGCCGATTGGCAAGCGGTATTGGCAAGTTTTGAGGCGCATTGGGAGAGAGGGGCGGAGTTTCTCAAACGCCTCAACTATGAGAAAGCCATTATAGAGCTGGAAGATGCCCTCATCATTCAGCCCGAACACGCCGGCACACTGGCAGCTTTGGCGCAGGCGTATTTGGGCGAGTTTCAGAGCAAAAAGCGAAAAAATCTCAAAGAGAAAGCCCTGCAATATGCGCAAGAATGCTTGCGCTACAGCCCCAAGAATCAAGAGGCACATCAGGTGATTGACTTTTTTAACCCCAATCAAATCCGACCATATACGCCTGCACAACCCAAAGCACGCATCAACCCTCCAAGTACTCAAAAAAAGGAAAAAAACCCATTAAGACATATAGGAACAATCATTTGGGGCGGAATGGGTTTTGTCGTTTTATTTGGGCTGTATCTTGAATTTGTAAAACCTAATCATAAAAAATACATAAGTAAATCAACCCAAAAAAAAAACCAAACCCAGCAAAGCGCTCAACAATCAGGCAAGAGCAGCTATACCGCAAAATATGAAAGTCCTCTGGCCTTTGAGATAGCGGCACTACCGCAGGACTTGGCTGCAAAATATCAAATTACACAAAAAGACAGCATCACTTGGCAAGTAAGTAGCCTAAGCAAGACGCCACTCTTGGAATTGAAACTGGTAGAAAACAAATGGTGGTATCCTGATTATGCCGATAAAAGCAAGCCGAGGTCGTATTATGCCGACTTGACACTGGAGCTCAAAACCCTCTGCGACTCTATCCGCTTCGATGCCCTGATTTTTGCCTTCCAAGTATTCGATAAGCAGGGCCAAACACTGCACCAAGAAGACTCTCTGTACATCGAACAAAGGTTTTCTTACGATCGGTTTATGAATATCCCCAAAGATTACTTTTTCCAAAAAGGCGAAAGCAACAATCTGTACTTTCGGCATACCAGCAAAGAAACCGATGTACAAGACAGCAGCCTAAGCCCCAAGAAAATTGCGCTCCACCTCCAAACGCTCCAAACAGCCCCACCTCCAAAGTACAAGGAAAAAGCAGTCAAGATTAAAAATGCACCCCAAGATATTGATATTTTTGAACTAAAGGAAGGCTTTATGGAAGACCCCGGCTCGCCTTACAGCATACACTTTTGGGCTTTGAAAATCCGTAACAATCACGCTAAAAGGGCTGTCAAGGCAATGTTTATGAGCATTCGCTACTACGACAAAGATAAGCAACTCATCACAGAAGGCGGCGATTATCTGATTCATAACCTTACCGAACCCTTGGCTGCAGGCTCGGAAAATGTGTATAAAATAAGAACAAATTTAGGCGAAAATATATATAAAAATCCGCCCGTTGTTGTATTGCCCAAAGACATCGCCTATAAAGAAGTAGCGTTTTCTGTCTTAGAGTGGGAGCGCTAACCCACAGTTGAGCTACGGGTTAGCTAAGATAACGCTTAGCTGCCCGAGCCGCCTAGGTCTTTCTTCATTGCTTTAATCTCCTCTTCTACAATGGCCAAGTATTCTGTTTTAGATACCTGTGCTCCTTTTGTGGGTTTTTGGATATCCATATTGCCGTCATTGGGGCTGATAGCAATGGCTTGAAACGTGCGTTTATCAAACACTAACTCCATAATCAAGCCCGGAAGTCCATAAAAATCCCTAGGGCCGTCTGGTATGTCCAATGCTTCGCTGTACCAAGTAGCAAAGTTTTTGTACACCCCCCTCCCCCGTCATCACCATTGGATATTTTTGGAAAATTAGCTCCGAAACAAGTCGAGGCCTCATTTCAGACCCAAAATGAGACTTAGCCCACGGTTTTAACTATGGGATTTGAAAAATGTCCGGTGAGTATATATTCCGTATATCATTTTGCTAGAATCAACATCATACGACAGTAATTCCGGTTTATGGCAAAATACCGGAGTATTGTATGGTTGTTTTCCTGTTTACTACAAGTTGAGCTAAGAAAAATAATATTGCACAAAATATAGACAACTTTTTTAGGAACTAATTGTGCTGTGGGTTTGGAGTATGATTCAAAATAACCTAGATTCACCTAAAATTAACAATAAAAAGAAAAATCAGGCTCAAAAAATAACTCAAATAATCAATTGAATCTATTTTATAGTAAGTAAAGGTCAAAAATAGAACCATATTCTCATAAACCATCAAACATTATAATACTATGAACAATCGCTGGTTAATTGCATTTTTCCTTCTTTCGCTCGGAGCCTGCTTAGGCTTAGGTTTTTCGGCTCCTTTTCCGGGGCTGACCGAAGGCACACTCAACTCAGGAGATGTAGCGTGGTTATTGACAGCCTCGGCCTTGGTGCTATTGATGACCCCCGGGTTATCGTTTTTCTATGCTGGTATGGTACGGCACAAGAACCTAGTTTCTACAATGTTGCAGAGCTTTATTGCCCTAGGGGTAATCAGCCTATTGTGGGTGGTCGTGGGTTTTGGGTTGGCCTTCGGCAATAGCATTGGCGGTGAGGGCACAGGCATTATTGGCAATCCATTGAGCTATTTTATGTTTAAGGGAGTGGGTATGCAGCCTAATGCTGATTTTGGAGCGACAATACCCTTTGCCTTGTTTGCCCTTTTCCAGTTGAAGTTTGCCATCATTACACCGGCCTTGATTACGGGAGGTTTTGCAGAGCGTATCCGATTTTCGGCTTTCTTGCTTTTTATCTGCCTCTTCTCTATGTTTATCTATGCGCCATTGGCCCATATGACTTGGCATCCGAACGGGTTGTTGGGCAATTGGGGGGTGCTTGATTTTGCCGGCGGCACAGTAGTCCATATCTCTGCGGGTTTGGCGGCCTTGGCCGGAGCTATCTTCTTGGGCAAGCGTAAAGAGCTGGCTCATGCGCCTTCTAATATTCCTTTTGTGCTCTTAGGCACTGGTTTGCTTTGGTTTGGCTGGTTTGGGTTCAACGGCGGCTCGGCCTTGGCCGCTGATGGGGTGGCCGCCAAAGCCTTTATCACCACCAATACAGCCACCGCCGCCGCAATGATGGCTTGGATTTTCTTTGATGGCTTTACAGGTCGCCGTCCTTCAGCCATAGGGGCTTGTGTGGGCGCCGTAGTGGGTCTGGTTGCCATCACACCCGCAGCCGCCTTCGTTACGGTGGGGCAAAGCTTCTTCATAGGCTTCAGCGCTTCCATCATCAGTAACTTGGCTATCCGTGCCATCAAACACTACACTCAGATAGACGACACACTAGATGTGTTTGCTTGCCACGGCATCGGAGGAATGGTCGGAATGGTCATGACAGGCATCTTTGCCGAAGAAGTAGGACTCGTTTATGGCAGTACCACAACCTTTATGTCTCACCTCTTGGCCTTGGTATTGGTATCGGTCTTTGCCTTTGGTGGGTCTTACTTGCTTTATTTCATCACCAACCTCATTATCCCGATGCGCATTACTTCTGACAAAGAAGAAATCGGTCTCGACCTGAGCCAACACAACGAACAGGCCAATGAGCTGATGAGCCGCCTTAGTGGAGTTGCCATCACAACACACGAAGACAGTCCAAAAAGCGAAAAAATTAATGGCACACCACAAACTGCCACCGCCTAACGATACTACAAAGACAAATCATTATCTGAAATCTAAAAACACACCCAAAATAAACAAGTCCTTTTTGCGCACATAGAAGTATGAGAGTAAATCCAAAAAACCGCAGGGTATTGCCTAGCGGTTTTTTAGTTTGTGCAACAGCATACTGATTTATTATCTTGTGAGCCATAAAATTATTTTACTTGAAACTATATTTGGCGCTATCCGCATTGGCGCTCAATACAAATTCGGCTAGGCCAACATTTTTGCCGCTACTGACAACGGAGCTGCTATCCGCAATCGTGGTTTGAGCTTCACTGTAGGCTACTTCTTCGGTCGCTAATCAAGAAAATCACATCTTAGAATAATCTCGCAGCCTCTAGCCATTGTGTTACAGGCTGTTTTTTTGTATTATTTTTTTGCACAGGGCAAATAGGGTGTACTCTGGGTGTAGACCTTTGAAATATCAAACACGGGCACAGCCGCCCAGCATATTTCAAACTTAAACAATTGCACCCTATGCAAACTATCAAAACTTCCGCCCCCACTCTCAAAAACAATCAGCCCTTTACCAAATCTTTGGCCAATACTCCCCTTACCAAACGCGAGCGTGAGATAGCCCGCCACCTAGTACACGATAAGTTAGTACGCCAACAAACGCTCGAAGAGATAGCCGACCGCCTTTGTATCTCCTTCCATACTTTGCGTACCCACCGCGACAATATCTACAAGAAACTCAATGTACACAATACCCGCGAGCTAAAGCAGTGTCTTGAGCAATACCACTTCGACTAAATCTTAACTAGCTTCATTCTTTTTTAACTAGACCATCCTTCAACCAGTTTTTTGAGTGGGGATATTCGCACCCTCTCTGGCCTTCACTATTTGTTAACAAAGGCATAATTTAGCCTTGCTGTTTAAGCTAAAAGGAGCTGTTAACTTGCACACCTAAAAACAACAGTTCCTTTTTCTATTCACCAACGCTTAGACATTAATGAAAAAGCTATTGACAAGGTTGGCTTACCAAACATACTTGGCCAAATCCTTGACCCTATTAGCCCCCCTCGTGGTGGGGCTTTGTTTGTTGCTAGGTGGTAGTGCGCTACTCCAAGCCCAAACCGAAACAATTGTCATCTGGGATTTTACCGGGCAGCCGGGTGACCAAGTAAGCACTGCCGCCAGCGCTACAGCCGATAACATCACAGGGCTTGATGTTACCCGAAGTACCGGACTGACTCCCTCATCGGCTGGCGGGTCTATTAGCGCCTCTAACTGGAACGGTACCAATGACCGTTATTTTAGCTTTGATTTTGTGGTGGCCTCAGGGAAAAAAGTCAGCTTGACCAGCCTATCCCTTGCTACTAGAGCCTCTAACACCGGCCCCCGTGATATGGCCTTGTTGTATAGTGGAGATAATTTCACAACCCCATTAGCGACTTGGCAGCACTCAGGTACTAATTTTAACAACCAAACTATTGACTTGTCAACATTGACTGATTTAACAGGAACGGTTACTTTCAGAATAGTTAGTGTTGGTACTGTTTCCGCCAATGGCAGCACATTGTCTAGTACAGGAACAGTTCGCTTAACGAATAATAACATCTCAAACAATGTTAGCTTCATCGGTACGGTCAGTGATGATGCCGGAGGAGGAACGCCTACCCCTACCCTAGCTGTGAACCCTACCAGTTTGGCTTTTGGCACTGTCAATATCAACACTAACCCCACAGACTTGACCTATGAGTTGACCGCTACTAATCTCACAGAAGATGTAACTATTTCTGTATCAACACCTTTTAGTATTTCAAAAGATGGAGGTGCTACTTTTGCTACTAGCCTTAGCTTCACCCCAGCGGAATTGAGTACTGCTCAAACAATCCGAGTACGTGTTGCTACTGACAACTTAGGTAGCTTTAGCGAAACCATCAGCCACAGTACTAGTGGTGGGGTATCCCGTAGTTTGATGGTTACGGCTACTGTATTTGATCCGCTCAACATTGTCGAAGACTTCAACTCTTCTTGCCCGGCAGGCTTACCCGCCGGCTGGTCGGCAGTCAGTGTAGAAGGAGCTCAGGTGTGGGCTTGTACCAACTTTGGTCGCAGCCCTGCCAGCCCTACTGCCTCCGCCGCTAGCGGGCTGCAAATCAACGGATTTGCTTCAGGCTCTGCACAGTTCAACGAAGACTGGCTCATCACGCCTGCCTATGACCTTAGTGGGTTCAATATTCCCATCTTAGAGTTTTGGAGCAGAGTAGCTTTTAGCGGCCCTCGTTTGCGCTTGTTGGTATCTACTGACTACATTAGTGGAAACCCCAACACTGCTACTTGGACAGCGCTTTCTGACCGCTTTGCGACTGCTGATGTATGGACTTTTTCAGAGGGTATCAACTTGAGTGATTTCAAAACTGCCGGGGTGCGCATCGCTTTTGTGTACAGTTCTTCAGCAGAGAACGGTGCCGCTCGTTGGACATTGGACGATTTTTCACTCCGCAGCGCTGATGTCCCCCCAGCCCCGTTTTTGGTAACCAGCATCGGAAATACTGATTATACGCACTTTGGCAAAGCAGCTGTAGGCGAAGTTAGCAGCCGCACTTATACTTTTACTACTAGAGTAGAAAACGCTACCGATCCTTTGGTAATTCTGGCAGTAGCAGGCTTTGAGTTCTCTAATGATGGAACTAACTTTAGTACCAGCTTGAGCATCCCGGCTAACGAGGCTAAAAATTCTCAAACGATTACTGTGCGCTTCAAACCTACTGCCGAAGGTGCTTTTAGTGGCCCTATCGTGGTGCAGAGTGGTAACCTCAGCCAGCGTGGTGGTTTCCTGACAGGCAGCACTATTCAGAAGAGCGAGACTTTTGATGTTGTTACTTGGAACATCGAGTGGTTTGGCTCTAATAGCAATGGCCCTAGCGATGTGGATTTGCAGCTTCAGAATGTCAAAACCATCATCGAAGACCTCGATGCAGATGTGTATGCCTTTCAAGAAATCACAGGATTAGACAAGTTTTATGAGTTGGCCGATGCCCTGCCAGCCTATGCGGGTTTCCACTCTACGGCGGTTTCTGGTGGCAGCGGTGGCTTTGCGTCTGCCCAAAAAGTTGCCTTCCTCTACAAAACAGCTACCGTAGACACTATCCGTACCCAAGTATTGCTCAAAGGGACAGATGTAAGTACCTTGCCCAACTACCCCGGCAACGACAACAGCCGTTTCTGGGCCAGTGGCCGCCTGCCGTTTATGGTAGAAATTGATGCCAAAGTAGGAGACGAGAAAAAGCGTATGGCGCTAATCAATATCCACGCCCGATCCAATGGCGGCGGTGAAAGCACTGCCAACCCTCGTTATGCAATGCGTAAGTATGATGTAGATGTGCTCAAAGACTCGCTCGACACCTACTTCCCTGACTTGCCTTTTATCATCTTAGGAGACTATAACGACGACCTCGACGAGACCGTAGCCGATCAAAGCGCTGCTACCGTCAACACGAGCGAGACTTCATACATCCGCTACATTCAGGATACCCAACGCTACAAGCCCGTAACTATCAGCTTAAGCAATGCCGGCCTTCGCTCTTTCATTGCTTTTGAGAATGTGATTGACCATATGATGATGTCCAATGAGTTGTTTGATGAGTGGTTGGTCAACTCGGAGCGCATTGTCGTACCTTTTGACTTGGTAAGCAATTATCAGAGTACTACTTCTGACCACTTGCCCGTAAAGGCGCGGTTTGTTTTGAAGACTGCTGCGGCCATCACTACTAAAGCCAATCAGACAATCAGCTTCAGCCTAGGAACTGATAGCCTAAAAACAGTAGGCGCTACACCATTCCAGCTGACGGCTACGGCTACCTCTGGTTTGCCTGTAAGCTTTACGAGCAACAACCCTGCAGTGGCTACTATCAGTGGCAACACCGTTACGATTGTTGGTCCCGGCACAACAATCATTACCGCCACACAGGCCGGAAATGAGCGTTTCAATGCTGCCCCGTCAGTATCTCGTTCATTGACCGTGAGCCTGCCTACTACAGTTACCTCACTGGGGGAATTGACACAAGACAATTGGCTGATGTATCCCAATCCAGTCGTAACGCAGCTCACCCTGCAAGTGCCTGCCGAATGGCAACAAGCCGCCAACACCGTAGTGGTGTATAATGCTCAAGGAGTGGCTTTGCAGCAGCAGACTATCGCTGCCAACCAAGCCAATATCAGCCTTAGCTTTGAGGCGCTGCCCACCGGAGCATATTATCTCATTATCCGCCAAGGCACCAAAACCAGCTTGCAGCGTATACTGAAACAATAGCCTTTACGCGGCTGATTAAAATACCCCCCCTTGCGAGACTTAGGCCTCGCAAGGGGGAATTTGTTTTCCGACTAAAACAAATGGGGCTATCCTCCCACCAATTTTCGGCATCAGAGGGTACTACTAAGCCTTTGAATTACTCGGGCAGTTTGGTGTTGTAGTTTTCTACTTCTTTACGACAACTCATACGCCAAAACCGTCTAACGGTTGGGCTCAGCCTCCTATGGCTGATTTAGATTTAGGAACACAGCCCTGCTTTTTCACTATTTTGCCTATCTTTGCAGCACCTGATCATCTTCTCAAAACCACTAAGACGTGAAACTAAAAATTGCAATTCAGAAGTCGGGCAGACTCTACGACGACTCCGTGGCCCTGCTCAAAGAATGTGGTATTCGTATGAACCTCGGCTCCAACACCCTGCGTGTGGAGGCGAGCAACTTCCCCTGCGAAGTCTTATTTTTGCGGGTGGCCGATATTCCGGCCTACATCGAAGACGGCGTGGCTGATATCGGCATCATCGGCGAAAATGTCCACCTCGAAGCCCAACACGACATCGAAGTGGCCGACAAGCTCGGCTTTTCCAAGTGCCGCCTCTCCTTGGCCATCCCCCGCGAGCATCATTACGAGGGCATCCGCCAGTTTGAGGGCAAAAAGATTGCCACCTCTTATCCCAATATCTTGGCTCACTTCTTTGCGCAGCACGGTGTTCAGGCCGACATCCATACCATCAGCGGTTCCGTCGAGATTGCCCCGAGCATAGGCCTAGCCGATGCTGTTTGCGACATCGTCAGCACCGGCAGCACCCTACTCAGCAACGGCCTCAAAGAGGTAGAGACCGTCTTGCGCTCCGAAGCCATCATCGTAGCCAACAAAGCCCTCAGCCCCGAAAAGAAGGCCATCTTCGAGCAGTTGCTCTTCCGCATCGGCGCCATCAAAAAGGCCAAAAACAACAAATACATCCTGCTCAATGCACCCAACGACAACCTCGACAAAATCGTCAGTGCCCTGCCCGGAATGAAATCGCCCACCATCCTGCCCCTGGCCCAAGAAGGTTGGAGCTCTGTACATTCGGTGGTACAAGAGGATGATTTTTGGGAAATCATCGAAAAGCTTCAGGCCTATGGTGCACAGGGCATCCTCGTGGTCGGCATCGAGAAGATGATTGTATAACCCCCACAATTAAAATCGTGGGCTATACACAGGGTTCAAACCAAAACACCTCTCTTGTAGTTATCAAAGGCATTTGCTTGTTTGATGATTGAGGGCTTGCTCTTTAGACCCCGGGCTATCACCATTGGCTTGTGGCACAGTCCACAAGGACTAAAGTCGAGAGCCTGACCCGCGTACCCTTGAAGCTGTGGAACAAAACCCTCAACGTACGGTGTGGGATAAGCCCCTCATGAAACATTAATCAAGGCTTGGGCTAGAGGCCCACGCTACTACTTATCTATCCCCCTAAAAACAAATGTTGCGCATCATACAAAACCCCGCCCCTGATACTTGGGCAACTCTTGGCAAACGTGCCCTTATAGACACGGCTACCATTGAGGCACGTGTATCAGACATCCTCGAAAACGTCCGTACCCGTGGCGATGAGGCGCTGCTGGCCTACGGCGAGCAGTTCGACGGTATCCGCCTCGATAGCCTGCGTGTCAGCGAAGCAGAGCTGGCAGAGGCCGCCGACCTTGTGCCGGACAAACTCAAGGCTGCCATCCAAACGGCCTACCACAATATCGAAACCTTTCACCAAGGCCAACGCGAGGCGCTGGCTCCTGTAGAGGTGATGCCCGGCATCCGTTGCTGGCGCAAGAGTGTGGCCATTGAGCGCGTGGGGCTATACATTCCGGGAGGTTCTGCGCCCTTGTTTTCGACGGTACTGATGTTGGGTATTCCGGCCAAGATAGCTGGCTGTTCGGAGTTGGTGCTTTGTAGCCCCCCCAACAAGGTGGGCAAGCTCCACCCTGCCATACTCTACGCTGCTCAGCTGGTAGGCGCTACCCATATCTACAAGGTGGGCGGCGCGCAGGCCATCGCGGCGATGGGCTACGGCACCGAAAGCATTCCGCAGGCATACAAAATCTTCGGCCCCGGCAACCAATATGTAACCACTGCCAAAACGTTGTTGGCCAAGCGTGGGGTAGCCATTGATATGCCCGCCGGCCCTTCGGAACTGGCCGTTATTGCCGACAAGCAGTTTGACCCGGCCTTTGCCGCCGCCGACCTGCTCTCACAGGCCGAACACGGCCCCGATAGCCAAGTAGTGCTCATTACGACTACCCAAGCGGTGGCCGAAGCCGTCAACCAAGCCCTTAACGAACAACTGCCCCTGTTGCCCCGCCACGAGGTAGCCCGTCAGGCACTTCAAAATAGCTTTGCGGTGGTCTTACCCAGTTGGGAGGAGGTGATGCGCTTTAGCAATACCTATGCTCCTGAGCACCTTATCATCGGTACGGCCAACTGGGAAGCGCTGGCCGAGCAAGTCATCAATGCCGGGTCGGTGTTTTTGGGGAACTACGCCCCCGAGTCTGCCGGCGACTATGCCTCGGGCACCAACCACACCCTCCCTACCAATGGAGCCGCCAAGGCCTTTAGCGGAGTGTCGCTGGACAGCTTTTTTAAGAAAATCACCTTCCAACACCTCAGCCACCAAGGTCTTAGCCACATTGCGGAGGCCGTAGAGACGATGGCCGCCGCCGAAGAGCTTGAAGCCCACCGCCGCGCCGTCAGCCTAAGGATGGGACGCTCTTAACCCATTGGCCCGCTCTCACTATTTTATCAAAATTTATAATTAAAAAATTGCTGCGACTGTGCTAGACAGCTAACAGCTGAAATAACTACTACCGAACATGTTACCAGCCAAGAATTTGTATGAAGGGCTGGGGAATGAATATAAAAAAGTTGTAGCTATTTAGGAGGTTTAAATGCTTGATTATTATTTACTTATAAAATAAGCCTATTTAAAGCCGAATGAAACAAAAAGTAACAACTCTATCGAGTTGTTACTTTTGTTGTCTTGGGCACCTTGGTGCAATATGGGAGGTTATTATTACGTTTTTGGATTATATACCTAGGACTTGTTCAATAGGGTGAGAGGTTTGGTGTGTTTCAAATAATGTTAATAGCTTCAAAATCTTACCTTTGTTGTATATTTGCAACATTTATATGTGTATTATAGAGCCGTACCACTCAATTAAATGACCCTATTCGTAGCGCTAATGCAGTTATCTCCCGCTTTTTGGATTATTTTCCTGCTAATAAGCCTGCTCTTTTTTGGGGGGCTGATATACCTTTGGCGGCAGCGTAGGGTTTTACAAAAAGCGCTTGCTTTGGCCAATAATGAACTAAAGGCGCAAAAAGCTTTACTGATTCACCAAAATGCCGTCTTGGAGCGGCAATACGAACATATCAACCGCTACCAAGAGAACTTGGCCGAGCGCAACCAAGCGCTTGAAACCTTGAATGTGCAGCTGGAGCAGATAGTGGCACAACGTACTCAGCACTTGCTTCAGACCAATAAGGCGCTCAAAGAAGTAAATGACGAGCTAGACAGCCTCACCTACCATACGGCCCATCAGCTGCGCCTACCACTGACGCGCTTTCGGGGTTTGCTACGCCTGATGCGTATTGATCCCTACAGCAAAGAGATGCCCAAATACCTTAGTTTGCTCGAAGGGAGTGTATTGAATATGGACTATCTTCTGGCTCAGCTCCAACAACTCCACGATATCAATACTGATGTTTCACCAGAGCAGCCTGTCGTTCTTTGTGCGCTAGTTCACCAACTAGTACAAGAACACCTCCAACAACAGCCGCAGTCAAGCCTCCTCCTCGAATGTCAGCTGCCTAGCTATGCTGTAGTGCGTACCAAGCCCGAGTTGTTACAAATTATCTTGATTAGCATTATTCAAAATGCGGCTTCTTATGGCGGACGCGATGGGCAAAAGCCTTATCTCTATGTTACTAGTGAACATCTGCCACAGTTTGGCGCTTTTGTGTTGCGCTTTGAGGACAATGGCGAAGGAATCCCGCCAGAGAATATTGCCCAAGCTTTTCGTATGTTTTTCAGAGGCTCCACCAAGTCAACCGGACACGGACTGGGGCTTTTTTTGGCCAAAAAAGCTGCCGATAGACTCAATATTGAACTACGTATAAAGAGCGAGTCTCAGGCATATACGCGCTTTGAGTTGTGGTTTGATGAGGGAAGCCTCGTGGAAATTCCTTCGCAGACCACCCCTCCTGCTGATAGAGATGGCTTGAGCGCATTGGCATAATGTGTTGGATGTCGTTTTTTTAATTTTTATGTTATTTCAAAATAATTTTCAAAAAGAACAAAATAAATCCAAAATCAACTAAAAAACACAGTACTTTTCTAACCTTTTTTTGTGTTTTTTGAGTATAATCTAAAAAGTAGATTTGTTAGGTCATCAAACTCCAAGAAAGTCTATGTATCAGCTTCATTATGACTCCAACATACGGGCGGTAGTGTTGAGCTTCGACGGCCCGCTGTTTTTCGACGAATACAAGGCGGCTTGGATGTCGGCTATAGAGCTGATAGAGCGCCACCGGACGCACCGGTTTCTGATAGACGCTACGAATCACAAAACTTCCTTGCCCGAGAACCTCATCTGGTTCAAAGAAGAATTTCTAAGGCTAGCCAACAGTAAGGTATTGAGCAATCGCCGGAAAGGCGGCAGACGTATCCGTGCAGCCAAGATCAAATGTCCGGAGAGCAGCGCCTACGAAGATGCCCGTGTGTTGGAAGCGTTCATCAGGCGCGAAAACTTTGCGTTTGACTACCAAGTTTTTGACAACAAACAAGATGCGCTCGAATGGTTGTTTGAATAAGCCCAATGTAGTGCTCAAAATTGAGCTAATCGGCAGGGAAATAAACCCCATTGGCCGTCAGAATCAAATCATAAATCCGGTAGCGCACACGCTTTGGCAAGTACCTGAAGACATTGGCATAATCTAATAGCCAAAGCCAAGGCCAACAAGCCAAGAGCCAATAGATACTCTGGCGTAGTGGATCTAGGGCGCGATAGTTATACTGTGTATAGCGGGCATACAGCTCGGGTTTGCGCATTTGCAGGTCTTCGTGCGCACGTTTGTACTCCCTCAGACGGCGGACATAGCTACGGGCAGTGATGAAATCATCGTGCCAAGCCACCAAGTTTGTATCAAAATACATCGGTACTTGGGCTTCGGCAGCCCTGATGGCAAAGTCAAAGTCTTCGGCATCGGTAAGCGCCTCATCAAAGCCCTGTAGCTGTTCAAAAAGTTGTTTTGGCAAGGAGCAATGCGCTGCTGTCAGAAACACCTGTCCTGGTGGAAGGGGCTGCTCCCCTAGTCCTTCGTAAGGTTTGGCCCAGTGGCGACTGAGGTAAGCCCTATAGCGCTGAAGGTCTGTCTGGAGACGTTCGTAGTCTTCGAGGGCTTGTCCTATCAAGATAGAAGGCTGGGGCCAATGTTTGTGGCGTTGCTGGTGTGCGGCCAACAACCCCGGCCTAGGGCGCATATCGTCATCAAAGAACAACAACAACTCCCCTACTGCGGCGGCAGCGCCAGCATTGCGTGCTTGTGCTCTCCCTCCATTGGCTTGCGATATGATACGCAAGGCCTGAAAACGAGACTGCCAAGCAATCAAAACCTCCTCCGAACAATCTGTAGAACCATCCACAACCACGATTAGCTCAAAATCGCATTCGCTTTGTTGGCTCACAAGCGCCTCCAAAAGTTGTGGGAGTTTGTGTGCTCCATTATAACTAGGCACAATGACACTCAATGCAGCCATAGACAATATCCAAAATAAAAAATAGCGCAGTAGTTTGGCCTAAAATTACGGCAAATCACCCATTAAACCTACCCCATAAAACAAATCACTGCTTGGTGGGGTATTAGGGGTTTTATTGTTATTTCAAAATAATTTTCAAAAACAACATTTTTCAGTGAGTAGTTTTGAGTTTTACTGTGGCGCTGAGAGTCCTTGAAAATCAAATCCTGTTAACCTTGCTACAAAGTACAAAATAAGTGGACTTCCTCAACATTAAAAACAAAAACACCTCACCGGACATTTTTGGAAAAATAGCTCAGAAGCTGTGGGATTTGAAAAATGTCTTGGGTATTTTTAGAAAATAACCCCGGCTAAAGTATTTTCAGACAAAAAACCTCTCGATAAGTCCTCATCTCTATTATCTCCAAGAACAATGACAAATTACCACCTCCCCTATTTTGAGCAACTACCAGCCGACGGCCTTGATGAGTATTATGAGGCGATGGCAGTGCTCAATGGCCACGAAATCGTACTAGACCTCAACCTAGACAGCCGGAAGCTCTCCCCTTCTGGCTTCGAAAAAACCAAGCACCTTCTAGAACACCTCGCCGACATCGACAGCCAAAACAAGGCCTATATTCGCCAAGACTATGAGGATGAAACAGAAGGCCATACCGTCAGAGAGTACCTCCAACACCACCTAGAGGATATCCCACAAGAGGAACTGGCCAAACTCATAGACCTGGACAACCACAACACCAGCCCCTTAGTACAGCTACTAGACAAGCTGAAGCTCGTCAGGCTTGGGCTATACCCCGACAGCGATGAGTTTGCTATCTGCGACTACTCTATCGGAGAAGACATTACCAACTACTTGATAGTCGTCTATATCGATCAAAACAGCAACATAAGCCAGCTGACAATAGAAAGTTAGGAGCATAACCACCTCACCGGGCATTTTCTGATAATGTCCAGTGGGGTACAACGGCTTATTTTCAGAGTTCGTCCCTATTTTTATTCCAAGTCAGGTTGTCAATTTGCGCCGAGACATTCGTTTTCTCGCTATTCATAGTCTAGTTGGTAGTAGTGCCCAGTGCCAAGGGGGCTTCTTTAAAATATTGGTCATCAAGCTTGCGATAGCTGTGGATAGGGTCTCCAAAAGTATCAAAAACACCGGCTAAGACCTTCCTAAACTCCGCTCTTGGGGTATACTCAAAGGCAGTATCGTGTACAAAATCCAAAGCCTGCGAAAATTCTTTCGCTTGAAGCACCTTCATAAAAAAGTTGGCATCGTTTCGCACCTCCATCATAGGTGTATTTCTTCATAAGACCCAAAATTCATTCAAAGCCTCAGAAGTATTTAGATCTTTAGAAATGATTGGTGGTCAAACTTCTAACAAACAAATACGTAATGCATACTGGACATTTTTCAACCCACACAGTTAACCTTGTCTCAGGGCTGGGGCTCCGAGCTACTTTTTCAAAAATATCCAATGGTGTGAGCCATTCCTGTGAATCTCGATATAACTTACATTGTATTGTTTGATTTTGAATCTCGTTGCAAATTTGGGCTCAAATAACCATCTTTGGCTCAAGTTTAAACACCGAAAAGTGCACTGATTAAAAAATATTATTTATAATAGCAAAACCCATGAAAACGGCAAGAGACAACCAATACTGGAGTATCATCCATGATACCGAGCACGACATCCTATTTTGTGAGTGGAAAGACGGCAACGAGTACCAACTCGACGATGAGATTTTCAAAGAAGAAATGCTGCATTATGCCGCCATTGTAGAAGCGTGTCAGGCTTCTAAGCTGCTGCTCAACCTTCGCCACGGCAACTACAGCATGGCACCGGTTATTCAGGAGTGGGTCGCTACTGATATCGCCCCACGTACTATCGCCGCAGGGCAGCGCAAAATCGCTACCGTATTATCTGACAATCTCTTTGCGCAGGTGTCGCTACAACAACTCATGGAAGAGGGCGATATTCCCCTTATCCAACAACAGTATTTCGACAACCGCGAACAGGCCATCAATTGGCTCAAAGAAGGCTAGGTCTTCCCTTCTTATGTTGCATTCCTGCTCGAAGCCCCGTATTTTTGCGGGGCTTACTTGTTTGTGGGCCTATCATATAATTAACATAACAATAATTACGTGTCGTATGAGACAAGAAGATATCAAGATATACGTCAGCCTAGATGAGCAAAACACTTGTGAGCGCCTAGAATGGGAAGGTAGCAACACCCCTGGTGAAGGAAAGCAAGAGGCCAAAGCGATGGCCTTGGCGCTGTGGGATGTAAACGGCAAAGGCACCTCACGCATAGACCTTTGGAATAAGGAGATGAATGTGTTTGAGATGAAGGCTTTCAGCATCGAAATCATCGAAGGGGTGGCAGACATGCTGCGTTTTGCTACTGGCGACGAAGGAATGGCCCGCGAGCTAGAGCTGTTGAGCAAGCAGTTTGCCGAGCAACTCAAACGCGATATGAAAAACAGCTAATCTTGGCAAGCCTCCCCTCTCTGGTAGTAGGGAGGCATTGGCTTTCGAACGCTGTACTATTGTCATAATATTTTTCACTAAAGTAAGAATCTGCATAAAACGGTTTTTAAATCGGAACAATTCCTAAAAACGAGCTGTTTGCCGTAATGTCTATGCGCCTTAGAGGCGTTTTTTTGTTGATTTACTCATTCACCTAACCCCTCAGATATATGTCTGTTATTGTAGCAACCGACGCTGATTTCAAACAACACCTCCAAGACCAAGGCTTGATCATCGTAAAATATTATGCTGATTGGTGTGGCGGCTGCAAACTGTTTGCCCCCAAGTACCGCCGCCTATCAGGCGATGAGCGCTTCGAAGGCATCAGCTTCCTAGATGTCAATGCAGAACTCAACCCCGAAGCCCGTCAGCTTGCCGGCGTAGACAACCTCCCCTACTTTGCCATTTTCCGCAATGGCCAACTAGTAGAAGGCACCTCTACAGCCAAAGAAGACACTGTAGTGGCGATGCTCCAAAAGCTCCAAGAAGTAGAAAACCCTGCCTAAGCGTTTTTTTATGAAAATACCTGCCATCAAACAACTGGTCGAGACCTATACCCTCGACCAACTCCGACAAGCCGAAGAGGCTTTTTATGAAGAACAAACTCCGGCCATCAGCATCGAGGGCGCAGATGAGGGCGAACAGCTGACACATACCATCGCTGCCATCTGGATTCTGGAGAAGATGCAGGCCGAAGGCTCAGATTTCAAGACAGCCCTCCGCGCTTATACCCAGCGTGTTCGGGCTTCGATTAGCTAAATATTCTCCCGACCCGTCAGCTTTACCAAGCTGACGGTTTTTTTGCGCTCGGGCGCATCCCTCACAGCCTGATACCCAACAGGGTAATATCATCGCGCTGCTCAACCCCACCTTGGTGTGCATCAAGCACCCCCTCTAGGTATTGCAACTGGGTAGAGAGCTTTTTATTAAACACACTCTGTAAGGTATATTTAAAAATACCCACCCCCAGCTTTTTCCTAGAGGCGTTGTTCTGGTCTATAAAGCCATCAGTCGCCAGATAGAGCATATCCGCCCGACTGAAGCCGCAAGGTATGGTTATTTATCTCTACGGCGCGTTTCTGTCCAGTGCCTACCGAGTATCTGTCGCCTATTATTTCTTCGAGCAGTCCCTCTGTCAGCCTGATATAATATAATGAGCGCACTGCCTCGTATTCTAGCACAAAACAATGAGCTCAGGAAAAAACCGGCTAGACAAAGGATATTTCTGGCTAAAGAGGTTTTACTCTATGTTGGCATAATAATCCCAAGCGGCCTCGGCTATTTGAGCGATGATAGCTTCATTGGTGGCGTTATCTTCTTTGGAGTCGGCTACGAACACACTGATGAAGAGCGGCTGACCATTGGGCAGGCTGATGACCCCGATATCGTTGGTCGCGGCGGTGATACCTTGGGCGTTGGTACCCGACCAGCCCGTTTTGTGTGCGACGGCAGTGCCCGTAGGGAGCTGGCCTTTGAGCCGCTGTTGGCCGGTTTTGGTGCTAGTCATGATTTGCCAGAGCGTGTCGTAGCTCTGAGGAGAGAGGTAGGGCTGCTGTGGGTTGTAGAAGGCCGCCAAGACCCGGGTGGCTTCGAGAGGGGTAGTCCAATTTTGGAACTGTAGCTCCCAGTTGGCTTGCATCGTCTCTTCATTAATTTTGATGGCCAAGGCCTCAAAGCCACGCTGATGGAAATAACGTTCTACCTCCGCCGGGCCGCCAAGCAGGCGTAGGAGGATGTCGCAGCCTACATTGTCGCTCAGGGCGATGGTATATTGCAATATCTCCCGCACAGGCAGGGTTGCTCCCTTGAGGTGTGCGTCGCGAATGGGACTATAGAGGCCGGGCAATAGGTCGCGCTTACGAATCTTGATGGGCTGGTCGAGGGTAAAACGCCCCTCATCGATGGCCGCCATCATCACAATACCGATATGAAACTTAAAGACACTCTGCATCGGCAACCGCTCATAACCATTGAGCAACAAGGTATCTTGGCCACCCAAGCCCAAGATGGCTACCCCCACCGTAGCCTGCTTACCTCGGACAATCTCGGCTAAGCGGGTTTCTAAATTCACCAGTTGTTGGGCCTGCGCAGTAAGGCCATTAAAAAAACAGAAAATCAACAAATAATAAGGGCGTAGGTAAGGGTGCATAGGAAATAAGGATGTTATAATTTTTATTATGTTAGCTATATGTTTGAAAAGTAAGCAGACGAACTAAAGAAAGCGCTTACGAGTCCTTCACAAACTTCGGTTAAATCTTTTTCAAGCACAAGCAAAGATGGGTCAAGGTTTCCTCCATCTTCCAATAACATCCTAAAGGCTGGGGTACAACAAAAATATCTTTGACCAAAAAACAAACCCCTCTGCGCTTTGAGTACAAGCAGAGGGGCTTGGTAGATGATTGTCGAAGTAGTGTTTAGGACTTTTCTTTCAATACGACCTTCATAGCCTTTGTACTGTTGGGGGCTTGCCACTCGCCAGTAAAGCCATCATCGCTGCTATTGAGCGTAAACGTACCCGTTATCTTGCCATCAACCATTTCGTTGAGAAATAGCTGGCCTGAGAAAAACTCTCCTTCTAGGGCTATTTTTTTCTCCTTGCCTTGGCTTTCGTAGTAATACCATCCTTCGTATGCGTCGCGGTTCATGCCGTTGGGGCCGGCTTCAGTACCTTTGTATTCAAGTTTGAGTTGAATTTTGAGGTTGCCGTTGATTGTACCGTTGTAGTTGGCCTGATCGTCCGCTTTTTTCTCATTTTTGTCTTTAATCTCAGCCTTTTCAGCCTTTTCAGCCTTTTCGGTGGCTTTGTCGGCGGGTTTGGTATTTTCGGCAGCGTCAGTGGTGGCTTCGGTAGCTGTTTCGGTAGTATCCGTTTTGGTTTCTTTGCTACCGCAGGCCGTCAGGCCTACCGATATCAAAAATGCTAGCGTACAAGCAAGGGTTTTGGGAGTTGTTTGCATCGGTGAAAATATAGTTAGGAATAAAAAAACTTGATGACAGTGTTGGGCTTGTTGGTCATTTTCCATATCGACACTCGTCCGCGCCTGTGGTGTTTCCACAAACGAGGCGAGTATGTTTTGCAGCCGCCTGTATTCTTACAGGTATAGTGCCTTTTTAGAGCATGTCTAAAATTCTCTTCATCGACACCAAAACACTGCTTTTTGGCTGCTATTCGTTAAAAATGCTCGCCGTAGCCCACCCACGATTAAAATCGTGGGCTAAACATAGCGCCTTCGCTTTTGGCCTAGTATGAGCACAAAAATCAGCTGTTTTGAGCGCCGCGCTGAAAATTTAGACAAGCTTTTAGAGATAATCTGACAATTTGAGGGTTTTACCACTCATACTGCTGCTGGCCTCAAAAAGAAGTTTGCCTTTCTTACCACCATCGCCATTATAAAACTTACGGCCTTCTTCTACAGTTACTTTCTTGACAGCCATATTGTTGATGGTATAATAGCCTTTCCCATCATAGATACGGAAAGAGCTACCCGTATCGTTTTTGATGCTGAAGGTAACATCTCCCAGCGGCGCTTCGGCGGGCTTGTAGGCGCTCAGACCATAGCTTAGCAGGCAAAGTATCATCATTAGGGTGCTGAATTGGAGCAAGTGTTTTTTCATATCAGTGATGTTTTGGGTGAATAAGTGAATAAGTAGTTGTGAGTTTTTAGCTTTTAGTGCTTGGTTATTTCATTCACGCGATTTTTATACTCAACCACAATTGGTTTGGGAAATCTTTGCACTGAGAATCTTGGATAATCAAGAAAATCAAGCCCTTTAAATCCCCAAATCTTCTCTGAATCTTGGTATAAATACAAATGAGCAATAATTGACCATTTATTGGATATTGAAGCGGCCTTGTGCTTTGTCAAACACTAAGGTTACAAACTTGGCTTCGGCAATACCGGGAGTACCAAGGATGATTTCGATGCTCGTACCTTGTTGGGGGATTTTGACCAAAGCCGCCGCATCCTTACCTGCCAGTTGAATAGCCCCTGTTTCGGTAGAGCTTTTGTAGCTGAAGCGGGCTTGACGGTCGTGTAGGTCTGCCCAATTGAGTACTTTTTCGCTGATAGGTTTTAGTTGGGCATCAAAAAACTGCAAGTTTTTCAGGTTGCCCCAGCAGCCTTCGCCTCCGCAGGTGTACTCAAACACTCCTACGATATCTTCGCCTTTGGCGGTTTTCCAGAGCGCCAACTCAAACACAGGGTCTCCCATAACGCCATCACGAACCATTGCCTGAAGATACCCATTTTTGAGGTCTTCGATGGTGATCTTGGGTAGGTTTTGTTGGAAATAGCCCTGTCTTGCGTCATACTTCTTAGCCAATACAGGTTGGAGCGCCTCAAAGTACTCCCTGATATTGGCCAAAGGAACCTGAGGCTCTGGCAACTCATTGATTTCAGCTCCAGTAGTAGTAACTACAGCCGTGTCTGTATCGCTGCTTGCAGCCATTTCTTTTTGCTCGGTAGCTGTGCCACAGGCCTGCCATAGGCACACAGCCAATAAAAAAGCCGTAATTTTGATAAGGTCGTTTTTCATGTGGATTGTATTTTTCAAATGCTGTATGCTTATTTTCTTTATTTTGCACAATGTTCAGGCTACATATTTTGATAATAGCCCTCTCCCCTGCCCTATCACTTCTATGGAATTTGCGCACAAATTTGGTCTTCTGAAACCAAGCCAATCTAACCATTGGCAGTAACATACCTGCTTTGGGCAGTACCCTTCTACTTTACAAAAGAGGCTTGGTTTGCTAAGCTTAATTTGAAACAAGTTTACGCAAATAATCACTAAAAGATACTGCTTTTTTACCGAGAGGGGTTTTGGCTTTACCAAATACTCCGCCTATCATACCAAGGCCTCTTGGGGTATTTCGCTACATCTTCCCATTTTTCAGATATTGTGTTACAAAACGACCGTTTTCCCAAAAGAAGACGTGGCGCAGTGGCAGGTTTTTCTTGATATCCGATGTATAAGCACTTCTCAGTTCACGATAAATGCGCTTGCCTTGTATATACCAATGAACATTCGGCACGATGCCATAAGCAACCTTTTCACCCTTGAGCGACTTGTCGGAAAAACTCACTATATCGTAGCTTCCGTCGTCTTTGCGCTCATACACATTAGTTCATCAATACAGGGGCTATAGCATAAGCCATGTTTTTTAGCTACCTTTGGCCAACAAATCGAGCCACTAACCCACTTTTCCACCCACTAGCAAAAAGCTATGCACTCATACCCAAGCTTTTGGCTTATTGTCTTCTTGCTTTGCGTAGGCGGTATGCCTCTGGCGGCTCAAGACCGCAGCGCTGAGGCCGAAGACTGGATCACAAGAGGCACACGCTACCACAACGAAGGCCGCTACGACGAAGCCATCCAAGCCTACACCAAGGCCATCGAGATTTTCCCCCACCTCAGCCGCTATTATTGGTATCGGGGAACAACCTACTTCGTAAAACAACGCTACCGAGATGCTCTGGCCGATTATAACCGCGCCCTGCCCGATTATCCGCAGGCCTACGAAAATCGCGCTTACCTCAAGTATGAACTGAAGGATTACCGAGGGGCCATCGAAGATATCAGCCTATTGCTGGGTATTGTAGAGCAGGAAAAAGATGAGCACTATGCCTTTCGAGCACTCTGTTTTGCGGCTCTGCGCAACTTCCGCGCTGCCTGTCACGACTACCAAGAAGCCCAAAAATTGGGGTTCAAAAAAACCCCTAGTTACGAAAAATATTGCCAAGAGGCCGCTACACAGGCAGCCCTACCTGCCGATAGTCTCCAAAAAATATTAGACGCTGCCGACAGTTTGTCCCAAATTGTGGCCAAACAACCAACATCACCCGACAGCGCCCAACTGGCTATCGATAGCCTAGACCAAGCCAAGGTACAAGCCCCCACCAAGCCCCTCCCCAGCCTTAGACGCTATTTTTGGGCTTTGTTCGTCTTTTTGTTGATAGCCTCTCTCAGTGGGGCTTGGGCTTATTACCATTTTCGGAAAAAGGCGAATAACAACGACGATGATGTTGTTTCTTAGCAATACGACTATTGTTAGGGATTGACGAAGTTTATAGCACATTAGAGCGTTGGGCGTGCGCCCCCTACGGGGTATATCAATGAGGTAGCTTCTTTTGAATGCCCCCCTAACTCTTGGTGTGATTATCAGGTTACTCTCCCATTATTTTAACGTGAATATTTTCGATAAGCTTAGCAAAGTACAATTTTTTGATACTCATTTGTATTGACCAAAGGTGTATTAGGCTTCTGAGCCAGGAAAACATAAGCAATCAAACCGGCCATCAAATTGACCATAAAATGGACAGGGCTCTGATAATACCACTTGAAACAGCGCATGTCCGAGAATAATGGCAGAAGATGCATATGCCATTATTCCGCTTTTATGCAAACAACATTGTGCAGCTAAATACCCTAGGCTCATATAACAAGGAGATTGCTCTAAGCTTTTTACAAAATCATCACAATTTGAAAAGATTTCTACTAACCTTAAAATACTGAGAATTAAGATAGGAATAAGTGTTTTCTCAGAATAGTGCAATTCAAAAGCAACACTTATTTGTTAGTTCTCAAATTTACCCTTTTTCTTGCTTATAGAAATCTTATTATCAAGCTGTTATAAAAATAAAGGCTAAAAACTAGCATAAGTTTGATAAATACGTCGCTAAGAAAGTTTTCGAAGAATTAAAATCATCTATTCTATGATGTTTTACACTAAAACCTAAGAGCATCAACTACTGATAGCCTTTAGCATCTTTGAGTAATTTCTTACAAATAATTGACTATCAAGATTTTGCAAAAAACCACTCTCTAACCCAAGTAATACCCTCCCCTCACCCAAACAGCAGAGGTATCCAAAACATTGCCCAGAGCCATAGTAAGCCTAAGGCCAACAAATTGAGCCAAAAGCCTGCCCTCACCATTTCGCGAACCTTGATATAGCCTCCGGCAAAGACAATGGCATTGGGTGGAGTGGCCATCGGGAGCATGAAAGCACAGCTTGAAGCCATTGTGGCGGGAATCATCAGGAGCAGCGGTGGCAGATTCATCGCCCGGGACAGCCCTTCCAATACCGGCAACAACACCACCACCAAGGCCACATTGCTCATGACTTCGGTCAGGTAAATCGACACCACTATCACCAAAAGCAAGAGCCACGGCAGGAGCGCCCCACCCTGCTCACCCAATACCAATGCATCGCCGATGCGCTGGATAAGCCCTTTTTGCCCCAACAGTTCGGCTAAGGCTATCCCGCCTCCAAAGAGCAATAAAATTCCCCAAGGGAGGCGCTCAGTATCGGACCAGCGCAAGAGGGTTTCGGATGGGTTTTCGGCCTTAGCTCCTGCGGGTACGACAAAAAGCACGACGGTAGCCACTATTGCAATCTCGGTATCGGTGATGTGCCAAGGGAGATACCCCCTGAGTACCCAAGCTGAGGCTGTAGCAGCAAATACCCATAAGGTACGCCGCTCGCCGCCTTGGAGCGCTCCCAAAGCCTGTAGCTCTTGCCTGAAATAGGCTGCGGCATGGTCAAACTTGGGTAGCCCGTTGGGGAAAAGTACTGACACCAGCAAGAAATAAGCGGCATACAAAACCAATGCTGAAAAAGGCAGCGCCATCAACAACCAGCGGCCAAAATCGACATTATACTGGAGTTTTTGAGCCGCATAGCCTACCATCACCGTATTGGGCGGTGTGCCGATTACGGTGGCTATTCCGCCTACGTTGGCCGCAATGGCGATGCCTAGCATCAGCGAAAGCGCAAACCTCCGAATACCGATCTGCTGTTGGGCTGTGGCTTGTTGACCAAAGATGCGCACTACCGAGTCGGCGATAGGCAACATCATCACCGCCGTGGCAGTATTGCTAATCCACATACTCAGAAAAGCCGTTGCCAGCATAAAACCCAACACTACCCGGTTGGTCTCTGTCCCCGTCAGGTATACTATCCCCAAGGCTATGCGCCGATGAAGCCGCCACTTTTCGAGCGCCAAAGCCAGCATAAAGCCCCCCATAAACAAAAAAATAACGCTGTTGCCATAGTTTGCACAGGTTTGGGAAAGCGGCATCAGCCCCAAGGCCGGAAAAACAGCAATAGGCAACAAGGCCGTAACAAACAAGGGAACCGGCTCCGTAATCCACCAAAAAAGCATCCAAGTAGCTACAGCCAAGGCTAAGGCAGCCTCAGCCGAAAAAGAAGCAAGCGCCAAAAAATAAGCCCCAAGGGCAAGCAGAGGGGTGCATACCCAAATCCAAGTTTTGTATGTAGGCATTGTCGAAGTATTTGCCCAAAACTAGATACTCCAAAGCAGTGATGCAAATTTTCAGGACTTTTGAGGATGAAAATACAAATTTCAAGTAATTTGCCTTGGCTGTGACTGGTCTAGCACCAATAATTGCGCTGTCGGTGGGAGGCAGTGGTGCATTTTATCCCAAAAACAGCAGTTCCTCCTAAATACCCCCCCCCTATCGTCTACAAACAATGCAAGAAGTATACGACCAAACCTTTGACCAACAAAACAGCCTGCCCCTTGGTGAGTATGAGTGTTGTGTATTCAAGAACTGTGATTTTGCCAACGCCGATTTTTCCGGATTTAAGTTTACAGACTGTAGCTTCAATGGCTGCAACCTAAGTCTGGTAAAGCTTCACCAAACAGCACTGCAAGATATCTTATTCAAAGACTGTAAGATGCTTGGCTTGCGGTTTGATGCCTGCAAAGAATTTGGGCTATCGTTTTCGTTCGAAGGGTGCCAGCTCAATCATTCATCTTTTTACAAATTGAAAATAAAAAAGACGTTTTTTAAAAACACGCAACTACAAGAGGTCGACTTTAGCGCATCAGACCTAAGTGGTGCTGTTTTTGAGGATTGTAATCTGATGCAAGCTGTTTTTGAGTATACTATCTTGGAAAAGGCTGATTTTAGGACAGCCTACAACTATAACATTGACCCTGAAAATAACCGAATCAAAAAAGCAAGATTTGCTATGCTTGGTTTGCCCGGACTTTTGGGCAAATATGATATAGAGATTGTGTCATAGTATGATATCTGTCGGGATACAGGCGCTAGCAGTCGTGTAGTGCCGGAAGCCATGCAAAGGGAGCCACCACAGTAGGATAGTCTTGGTTGGCTTGGCTGATGAGTTGTAGGGTATCCAAGTCTACAGCACAGAGACTGCCATAGGCTAGGCGGTCTGTATCGGGTTGTTGGGCATCTAAGCAGGCGTTGTGTATGCCAATCACGGTAGCTTCTGCATTGAGACTGTCTTGTATTTGCTCGATAGAGCGTTTGCTGTGGGCGTGGAATATTTTTTTCCCCTTGGGCAAGCGTTCATCAGGCAGTGTTTGGCGGGTATTGAGCATTGCCAGCTTGTCTTGGAAAGGGCGTGGGCTCTGAAAGTTGAACCCAGCGTGTACCAAAAAAGCATTGTCTGTCTCGTAATAATAGGCCATTCCGTGCAAAAAATCTTGGTATTTTTTGGCTAGCCCTTCGTTTTCGAGCAGGCTCTCCATCTGATTGGCTTCCAAATACCAGTTTAAGGTTTCAGTATCGTTGTGGCTGATGTGTAAGAGGCGCTCTTCGCGGATGCCCCTGATGGGGTAGAGATGATAGCCTATATCGCGCAGGTGCAGCATCAAGTCCAGCACCCCTCGGCTATCGGGGCCTTTGTCGATATAATTGCCCAAGAAAAACAGTTGGTCGTTGCGGGTGATGCGTAATTTTTGGAACAATAGCGCCTCCAAAGTCGCTATACAGCCATTGATATCGGCAATGGCAAATCGCCTTCCAAAAGTCCTACGGGGGATAAAATTGTTTTTTCTAACCATCATCTTCCAGCCTTATTACTTACCTCCAAAATGTTAGCAATAACAAAGCCAAACTCTAAAAACAGGCATCATAAGGCCGTGCTCCGTATAAATTTTGTTTTTGTGTATTGATTGTTTACAATAGAACACCTCTCCTGGGCTTTTTTTAACAACATAATTGGCGGCACCACAGGTAGCCAAATATGGCCGTTTGGTGTAATTTCTATAGATAATCAGGTCAGCGGTGCAACCTTGGGTTAGGGGCTGTTGTCATTAGGTCGAATAGATTACCCAACCCATATACTTATGAAAACGTCCCTACCCTTTGTTTTGAGCTTATTCGTGGCTTTCTTCAGCCTACATACCAGCTTTGCGCAGCACGTAGAAGAGCGCCAGCTTAGCAGCTTCACCAAAACCCATATCAGTTCGGCGCTATCAGTCGTGCTCCAAAAAGGCAGCCAAACTTCGGCACGCATAGAAGTATCAGATCCAAGTTACTTGCCCGAAATCATTACCCAAGTAGAAAACAATGTACTTAAAGTATATGTAGACACCAAACGCCGCAATTGGAATGGCAAAATTATGGTATACATTACGTATACACAAGAGCAAGAACAGATCAAAGTATCTGGCGCAAGCACACTAAAAGCCACCGATGCGCTCAAAAACCCTAACCTGACCCTCGATGTGTCGGGAGCATCCACTTTCAAGGCTACTATACAGGCCAAGCGGCTTCAGTGTAATGTCATCGGCGCTTCACACGTTGTGATAGAAGGCAGCGCCCAAGAGTTGACTTTGGATGCAGCGGGCGCTTCGAGTATCAAAGCCGCTTCCCTACAAGTCGACAAGGCAAAGCTCCAGATAGCCGGCGCATCGTCTGTAGGCTTGAATATCAAAGAAGACTTAGAAGCCAATGTCAGTGGCGCATCTACACTGCGCTATAGTGGCAACCCTCCACGCAATGTGCAAAATGTAACGGGAGCTTCTAGCTCAAAACAACTCTAATCAAGGTTTCGGTATCACCCAACGCACGCCAACAGCAGAGGGTCTGTGAGGTTTTTGTAAGCCTTGCAGGCCCTTTGTTTTTGATGTTTTTTTGGTATAAATCGATTTTAGCCAAGGAATATGCGCCTAAAACAAGAAAAAACACGACCAAAGCAGCAAAATCCATTGCAAATACACAACAAAATTAGTTATTTTGAGATTAATTGATAAGTTTGTACTCTATAAAGAATAAATAGAAATCTTATGAGCACGCAACCTACTACCTTCGATGGTAGCCTAAAAACTACCCAAAACAAGGTCAAACCATTGGTAAGCTACTTTTATCATTGGGAAAAAACCATTCCCCAAAAGCCCTATTTGCGCCAACCCTATGGGGATACGTGGAAAGAGTATACTTGGGCCGAAGTCGGTCAAGAGGCGCGCCGTATGGCTACAGCCCTCAAGAGTATGTTTCCGCCACGCACCAATATAGGTTTGATTTCCAAAAACTGCGCCCACTGGATTACTGCCGATATGGCCATTTCTATGGCAGATATGGTCTCTGTGCCTTTTTACCCTACACTACAGGCCAACCAACTACAGCAAGTCTTAGAACACAGTGAGTGTAAGGCCCTATTTGTGGGTAAGCTCGATAGCTGGGAGCATATGAAAGAGGGTGTTCCGGCAGATGTACAGGTGATTCGCTTTCCCGAATATCCTGCTTCGGCTCCAATTACGGGGGCGGGCTTTTTAGATTGGGATGAGCTCATCGCCAAGCATCCACCACAGAGCGAAGATTTTGTACCCAATGTCGACGATATTTCTACGATTATTTATACCTCCGGCACTACCGGCACACCCAAGGGAGTGGTGCACACTTATTATACCCAATCGGCAGCGCTCGATATGGCAGCCCCGCTGCTGCGCCTCAGCGGCAATGATGCCAAAGATGCGCGCTTCTTCTCATACCTCCCTCTCTGCCATATTGCCGAGCGTGCCATTGTAGAGGCGGCCAGCCTGTATGTGGGCGGCACTGTCTCTTTTGCCGAGAGCTTGGATACTTTTGCCAAAAATCTAGCCGAAACCCAACCCACTCACTTCTTGGCCGTTCCCCGAATCTGGACTAAGTTCCAGCTAGGAGTCTTGGCCAAAATGCCTCAAAAAAAGCTAGATACCTTCCTCAAAATCCCCATCTTATCAGGGATAGTTAAGAAGAAAATCAGAAAAGCCTTGGGCTTGGGCGAAGCACGCCTGATGTTGACGGGCGCAGCCCCTATGCCTGCCACGCTCCTGACTTGGTACCAAAAGCTGGGGATTAACATTCAAGAGGCCTATGGGATGACCGAAAACGCCGGCTGCTGTACGCTGATGCGCGCTGACAATATACGTGTCGGCACTATAGGACAGCCCTACCCACGCGCCGAGGTGAAGATAGTACCCGAAACCGGCGAGCTGGCTATGCGTGGCGACTGGGTGATGACGGGGTATTATAAAGACCCAGAAAAAACCAAGGAAGTGCTTATCGATGGTTGGTTACATACCGGCGATATGTGTTCACAAGACCAAGATGGCTTCATTACTATCATCGGGCGCGTAAAAGATAGCTTCAAGTCGGCCAAAGGCGAGTATATCATCCCTGCCCCTATAGAGTTTGGTTTTGCCAAAAACAGCTTTGTAGAGCAAGTCTGTGTTGTGGGGCGTGGTTTGCCACAGCCTGTGGCGCTGATAGTATTGTCCGAAATAGGGCTGCAAGCCTCCCGCGATGTAGTATCGGCCAGCCTAGCGTCTACGCTCAAGGAGCTGAATATGGGCTTAATCAACTATGAGCGCCTCCAAAAAGTCATTATCATGAAGGAGGCTTGGTCGGTAGAAAACAACCTACTTACGCCTACGCTCAAAATCAAGCGCAATGTGGTAGAGGATGTCTACGGCGAAAAACTACAGGCTTGGTATGATATGCCTGATACCATTATTTGGGAAGCCTAAGCACGTACTCAAAGGTCATCTCCTCTATGCAGAGGGATGACTTTTTTCATGCCACCGGACATTTTTTTCGACATATAGCCCTTGGCTTGATATCGGGCCTACTGTACATACATTCATTTACCAAAAACTAACCCAACTATGTCTACCCAACCACACTCCACCACCCACGCCCCCACCGACAACGCTCAGGTAGAAAACATTCTAGAGCTGTTTTACCGTTGGGAGCGCGAACGCGCCAATGAGGTTTTCTTGCGCCAACCCTATGGCAACACTTGGCGCAACTATACTTGGGCCGAAGTAGGCCAGCAAGCCCGCCGAATTGCCAACGGCCTGCGGGCGCTCAACCTGCCTCCACAGTCGAATATTGGCATTATTTCTAAAAACTGTGCCCATTGGATTATCAATGATATCGCTATCGGGATGAGCGGGCACGTATCTGTGCCCTTTTACCCGAACCTCAATGCCGAGCAGCTCAACCATGTCCTCACCCATAGTCAGTGTAAGGCGCTCTTTATCGGCAAACTAGATTTGGCCAATTGGGAGGCGATGCAAGACGGTATCCCGCAAGACGTGCTCTGCATCAGCTACCCACAATATCCCGGTAATGCTACCATCACTAATACGGCCCATACTTGGGACAGCTGGATAGAGCAATACTCGCCTATGCGCGAAAATTATATCCCCCAAGCAGAAGATATCCTGACTATTGTCTATACTTCAGGCACCACCGGCAACCCCAAAGGAGTGATGTATACCTGGGGAGCCAATGCGCTGGGAATGCACTACACGGCAGATTTTGTACAGCTCAGTACCGAAAACCGGTATTTCTCCTACCTACCCCTCTGCCATATCGCCGAGCGCGCCGTAGTACAATGGGCCGGAATGGCCAGCGGAGGGAGCATCTCCTTTGCCGAAAGCTTAGAAACCTTCGTCCAAAATCTACAAGACACAGCGCCCACCCACTTCTTGGCTGTCCCTCGGATTTGGAAAAAGTTTCAGTCAGGCGTATTGAACAAGATGCCTCAAAAAAGGCTCAACTCCTTGCTGATGCTGCCCATTATCTCGGGGCTGGTCAAGCAGAAAATCCAAAAAGGATTAGGACTACACAAGGCCAAGGTGCTCTATTCGGGCGCAGCGCCTATCCCAGCCTCTTTGATAGACTGGTTTAAGTCTATCGGTATCATCATCCAAGAAGGGTATGCGATGAGCGAAAATATGGCCATCTGTAGTTTTAACCCCGCCAATGATGTGCGTATCGGCACTGTGGGCACAGCCCTACCCGGCGTAGAACTACGCATAGACCCCGACACGGAAGAAATCCTGATGCGCGCCCCTTGGGTAATGAAAGGTTACTACCGCGAACCCGAAATGACACGCAACACCATCGAAGACGGCTGGCTGCACACTGGCGATATGGGCAGCATTGATGCCGATGGCTACTTGCGCATCACAGGACGTGTGAAGGATATGTTCAAAACCTCCAAGGGCAAATACATCGTGCCCGTACCTATAGAAAATGAGTTTGGCAAAGATGATTTCATCGAACAAGTATGTGTAGCAGGCTTACATACCCCGCAGCCTGTGGCCTTGGTCGTGCTTTCGGAGATAGGCCAAAAAGCCGAAAAACACTTGGTAGAAAGTCGTATGAGCAACTTGCTGGAGCAAATCAACTCCTCTTTGATGGACTACCAAAAGCTCAAGCAAATCTTGATTGTAAAGGAGGCTTGGACTCCGGAAAACGGCATTTTGACCCCTACCCTCAAAATAAAACGCAATAAAATCGAAGAGCGTTATGGCCCTTGGACAGAGCAGGTCTATGAGCGCTCGGAGCGTGTAGTATGGGAATAAGGAGAGGCCTGTGTATTATGTCCAGAAGAAGAGACCTGCTGTGTGTCAGGTCTCTTGATTGGTACCAAGATAGTCAACATTGACCGCTCCCGTAGCTTTTTGTATTGGGAATGGAGCGAAGGCGATGAATTTTTTACGGACGAACAATTTTTGGAACATTGACACCTCTTGTTGCGCCCTACCATCGAAAACAATTGTCAGCAACTTTTTGCCTTACACATATAGCACTGATAGTCAACAGGCAAGCCCTGATTATAACAGGACAGCTTTTGTTAGCTTATTGTTAATTATGTGGTAACAAAAGGAGATTCTAGGATAGATACTATATTTTTGCACTTTCAATAGTTGTCATTGGCCAAGCCACACAAAGCAAAGTACAGGTTTATGAAAAAACAGTTTTGCCTTATTCTCCTTTCATTTGCGCTGCTCCACACCACAGGGCTATACGCACAAACCTCATTTAACTGGGGCTCCGACGAAAAACTCGCCAAAGAAAACTGGGCCTTGCTTCAAGATGCTGTTACGCTCAAAATCTTTGACGATGGCATAGCACCCCTAGAGTGGTTTTTGAATAACCTACCCAACGCCCACCCCAACGTATACCGCAAAGGAATAGAAGTATACAGTGCCTTGGCCGAAAACACCCAAGATGCCGCCAAAGCCGCCCAATACCAAGACAAGGCCATCGCCCTCTCCGACCAAATGGTGGAGCAGTTCCCCGACGAAAAGGCCGAGGCTCTCAACCGCAAAGGCATCAAAATGGCGCAGTTTTGGGCAAATCGACCCGAAAAATTTGAAGAGGCCTTCAAAAGCTATGAGGAGATTATCGCCCTCAATGCCAACAAGACCTACAGCACCAATGTGATTATGTACTTCTACATACTCTGTACTATCAAAGCCTCTGCCGCTGACGAAATCACCGATGAAAAAGCCCTACAAGTGTTCGAAGTGCTTAGCAGTATTGTAGAAGCCAACCTCGAAACCACTCCGGATGACAAATACTGGCTTGCCGCCAAAGATCAAATCAACCAAATTGCGGAGCAATGTATCACGATAGACTGTGATTTTGTCAAAACACAACAACTCCCCAAATACCGCCAAAACCCTGATGACTTGGAGTTGCTCAAAAAAATCTTGCGCAATATGACCAAAGGCCGCTGCTTCTCTGACCCGCTGTTTGTGGAAATTTGCCGTACCCTAGCCCAGAAAGAGCCCTCATACAACCACTATCAGATATTGGCCACAGCCTACAAAGCCAACAGCGACAAAGAGAACTACCTCAAGTCTATCGAGAAATCTGCCGAATATGCCAATACCAACCAAGAAAAAGCGTCTATATACCTTGAGTTGGCTTCTGCCGGAATAAATATGAAGGGCAATGCGCTCAAAGCCGCTTCTTTAGACCCAAGTACTGCGGGCAAAGCCTATACCCTCATCGGCAACTTGTATATGAATAGCGGCAGCGCTTGCGCCACAGACAACCCCGTAACGTCTAAGGCTGTCTACATAGCAGCTTATAATATGTACCTCAAAGCCGGCAACAACGAGGCCGCCGCCCGTGCACAGCAATACTTCCCCTCCAAAGAAGACATATTTATCCACGATATGGCCGGCAAGTCGGTAAGCCTGCCTTGCATTGGCGAAACCGTAACAATACCAAGCCTCTAGGCTGCTGAGTAGCGCCCGACACCGACCACAGCTTGCTGTCGGGCGAACACTCCCCCACAAAAAACTGCCGTACTTACCACTCCCAAACGACGATGGCCCATTCCACCTTATCGGGCGAAGTATAGGTTTTAACTACCCGAAAGCCTATCCTATGGTGTGCTTGAAGTGAGCGGGTGTTGGCTGTGGCTATTTCTGTGATAGCAAAATCATATTGATTTCGGTAGCGCTCGCTATATGCTTCATAACAGCGGTCAAAAATACCTTGCCCCCTATATCCCTTGTCGACACAAACCTGCCCAACAACCATATAGTTGTAGCTTGAAATCATTTTCCCCTTCCACGCTATTTCATCAAAAACCTCAAACATAGGAACCAATACAGGGATATCGGCTTTCGACTTTTGTGTCATCGCCAACACATAGCCTACTATCTTGCCATTATCCTTTGCCACAATATGCCTTTCCTCCTCATTGAGCTTTTGCAGCTGTTCGAGTGTATGGTGTACGGTTACAAAGCCCTGTGTTGTGAGGTCTTCCGGAGTCAGGCTATTGGTTAGATTTTGGCTTTGGAGCGCAAGAATACCTTGCAAATCAGCCTTTGTGTTTGAAGTATCGAAAATAATCATCGCATCAGGGGGTTGAGTATATCAGTGCCTTAGGACAAATGTTTACGCCGCCGAACATTTTCAGAAAAATTACCCCGAGGCTGTAGCTACGGGGTAACAAAGAGGGCATCTTAAGACAAAAATACGGTTTTTGTAGCATTGGTCTACAGGCTGAGCCGTAGAATTTCAGAGGTATTAAGTAGCTCGTTGTTTTTCATTTAATGCCAGTACCCAGTTCCACATTAGCCACTGTGTAATATTTCCAATTGGCGCTCTGTGTGCATAGGTTCTTTTTTTCACCGAAAATATCGCTATCTTTATAGGTTTGTAAATCTGTCTTTATAGCGGCTTTTTATTAACTAATTAACAAATACTTTTACAATATCAAAATATTTAGTTCATTTTTCGAATCGTTAACACTGTTTGTTTTATTTGTCTCAAGTAGCGCTCAACCTCGGCCTCAAGTGTTGCCAGAGGGGTATTGGCATCTATCTGACTTTCAATAGCTTCACTCTGCTCATAAAGCGGCTTTATTTGGAGATTAAGGGCTGTTCCTCTTGCCTTGTGCAGGGCAGCTTTGAGCATTTTGGGGTCTTGCTTCTTAAGACTTTCTTCTATGCGTTGTGTTGCTTGTACAAACACCTGTTCGGCCAGAGCGAGTAGTTTGGCTCTCAGGTCAGGCCTTTCTCCTACCAACCGAGTCAGTAGGGCTTCATCAGGGCCTAAAGTTGGGCTGTCGTTCTCGTCAGAAGCATCTTTCAACACAGATAAGTATCGCTCTACAACCGCTATCAGGGCTTTCTGGGAAATAGGTTTGGGCAAAAACTCATTTACTCCGGCTTCTTGGGCGCGGCTGCGCTCACCACTGGCTACTCCCGCCGTAAGGGCAATGATGGGTATATGCGCTCCACCGGGTTGTTGGCGGATATATTGGGTAAGGTCATAGCCATTCATCTCCGGCATTTGCAAGTCGGTGATGATGATTTGGGGGCGATATTGTTCAAATTGTGCCACGGCCTCCTGTCCGTGAACGGCTTGTAATAGGGTAATTTTGGGAAAGGCATCCTGTAAGTAAGTACTGGTCAGGAGCATATTGACAGGATTGTCTTCGACCAATAAAATCCGTGCCTGCGCTTGTAGCATGGGGTTCAGCTCTTGTGTGGGTATCGAAACCATACTGTGGGGAGCCTTTAGCGCCCGGATGTGTGCCCAAAGAACACTGGGAACGACCGGCTTCTGAAGACAAATCACCTGCTGCGGCCAATCAGCTTCAGCATATTGCGCAGCGGTGTCATCCATCAAAATCAGCTTTTGGTGCAGTATCGGAGCGTCAATGATTTGATACAGTTTTTGCAATACCTCTAGCCCATTCATATAAGGCATCCGGTAGTCAAGCAAGATAAGGTCATAGTTGTCGGGCTGTTGTGAGATTTGCGCCAGCGCCTCCAAGCCATTAGCGGCTAGGCTTACCTCTGCCTTCCACTGTGTCAGCATTTGGGTCAATATTTGGCGTTGGCGTACATTATCATCAATGACCATTACTCTTTGTGGTATTTCTGGAGGCGGCAAGGGCAATGCCTGTGCGATGGCGGGCAGACTCAGGGTAAACCAAAAGGTGCTCCCTTGGCCTAGGCTGCTATCAAGTTCGAGGTGGCTGCCCATCAGCGCCAGCAAGCGGTTGGAGATGGTAAGGCCCAAGCCTGTGCCCCCAAAACGCCTAGTGGTAGAGGCATCTGCTTGCGAAAAGGCTTCGAAGATCCGTTGGCGGTTTTCGGGGGCAATCCCGATGCCGGTGTCTTCTACAGCAAAGCGAAGGCTTACCTGACGATTTTGTTGTGTGATGAGCCTAAGTTGTAGACAGACCTCGCCTGCTTCTGTAAACTTAACGGCATTGCTGAGCAAATTGACCAATATTTGGCGCAGCCGCACCTCATCCGCCAAGACACGCTCAGGCAAGGCCGCATCAAGGTCTATGAGTAGCTCCAAATGCTTTTGTTGAGCCTGATATTTGACCATATCTACCGCTTGTTTGCAAATCATTTCGAGCGATACAGGCTCTGGGTTTAGCTCTAGCCGACCGGCTTCTATTTTAGAGAAATCGAGGATGTCATTGATTAAATCTAGGAGCAATTCGCCCGACTGATGTACGATATTGAGATGTTGTTGTTGGGTAGGGTTGATGGGCGCTTTGAGCAGCAAGTCTGTAAAGCCAATGATACCGTTAAGCGGAGTGCGTATTTCGTGGCTCATATTGGCCAAAAAGAGAGATTTGGCCTCGTTGGCGGCCTCTGCTTGGTCTTTGGCCACCTGTAGTTCTTTCAAGATATGTTGGCGCTCGTTGTGTTGGCGTTTGGCGTGGATGAGCTGCCCCACAGTAGCAAAAAAAGGCTGCAACTGTTGGATTAGGGTTTCGTGATAGCCTTCGGGGCAGTTGGCCACACCGGCCAGGCCTATCAGTTGGCCATTGATTACAAACGGAATACCCATAAAAGCCTCCAAGGAAGGATGCCCGGGCGGGATTCCCGCACTGGCCGGATGAATAGCCGGGTTATTGGCTATGAGCGGTTTCTGGGTTTTGATGACCTCCCCAAAGAGTGTATCCAGATTCCTAAACTCCATCCCTCCTGCTGCAAAAGATTCGTAGAGGGCCTGACTGTCTTCGTCCCAGGCGATGTTGCTGATGGCAAAGGTTTTGAGGTACGGCTGGTTGTGTTCGTCCTTCAGTATCTCTCCAATAAAGCCATAGGCCGAATACGTCAAGCTGATCAGATGTTGTAAGACCATCTCAAAAGCCTGATGGGTGTCTAGCTTGGCGATAAAACTCCCCTGCATTTCGTTGATGCTTTCGAGGAGGTGCGCCTGCGCCTTGAGTGCTTGCTCGGCACGCTTGCGCTCGTCTATGTCCTGAAGCAGACCATAGATTCGCTGCGGTTTGTGATGTTCAAATACAGGAATACCGATAACCCGCACCCAATACCCTTTGCCTTTGGCCGTAATGATCTGTAGCTCCTCGTCGAAAGGGACTCCGTGTGTCAGTGCTTGGTTGAAGACACGGGTAATGGTATCGCGGCTGTAGCCTTCTTTATAGAAAAACAACCCACTCTCTACATCGCCTTCGTAGTCTTGGGATACCTCGAATATTTCTTTGGTTACCTTGCTCCAGGTGGTCTTGAATGTATGGAGGTCAAGCTCCCAAGTACCGATACGCCCGGCTTCATTGACTTGCTCCAACAAGGTGTAGGCTTTCTGTAGCTCTTGCTCTTTTTGGATACGTTTGCTGATATCGTAGCCCACACAAAGTATCTCGGTAGTCTGTCCGCTAGCGCTGAGCAGCCCTGTCAGCTCCCACTCTGTCGTACGTAGCCCTTTGGTGGTCTGGTGTGTGAGTATCAGCCGGTGAGCTTGTTGAGGCTCGGCCAGACATTTCAGGACAATATCTTGTAGCTGTTCGACTTCTTCGGCCTTGTATACCCCCAAGCTGAAGGGCTTGGCGATAATCTCCTTGCGGCTATAGCCGTGCTCTTGGAGGTAATAGTTGTTGACATAATTGTATTGTCCCTGTTCATTGATTTTGAGTATATAGATAGACTGGTTGGCTAAGATTGCGTTGAGCTCGGCCAGTTCTTCTAAACGAGAGCGGGTCTGGGCTACTTGTTCGCTAATATCGCGATTGCTGCCCCTCAGTCCCCAAAACCGACCCGAAGCATCATAAACTGCCTTACAAACAAGCGAAAGATAGTGTATCTGACCGTTGCTGTCGTATAGTGCATATTCTAAATCGGCTATTTGCACGGATTTTTGCTGCAAGTAAGCTTCTACGTTAGCCCTCAACTCATAGCGGTCTGCTTCGGCTACAAGCTCCCAAAACAGCTCTGGATGATCGTAGAACACCTTGGGGTCATAGCCCGTAATGCGCTCACAAGCTGGAGAGACATAGTAGTAGTGCCCATCGGGGGCAAGCCAAAATTCCCAATGATAGGTAAAATCGGCAATAATGCGGTGTTGTTCTCGCTGGCGGTGTTGTTCGATTTGCTCCATCGCCTCCTCGGCCAATAAGCGTAGGGCTTGCTGTTGTGAGGGCAGCAACTTCTTAGGCACTTGATCGGCCACACAAATAGAGCCCAGACGATAGCCTTGGGCATCTATCAGGGGGTATCCCGCATAAAAACGTATCGGATGCTGGGCATCTGTAACAGAGGGTTTGTCTTTGACGCGTTCGTCGAGCCGCGTGTCCGGTATTTCCAATAAACCCTCCCCTTGGATGGTATACTGACAGAAAGAATGTTCGCGGGGCGTTTCCTGCTCTTCAATACCTATTTTGGATTTGAACCATTGCCTGTCTGTATCTATCAAAGTAATAAAGGCCATCGGTGTTTGGCAGATGTTCGCCGCCAGCTGGGTCAGCCTATCAAAACACGCTTCAGGAGGAGTATCAAGGATATGGTACGAAGCCAAGGCATCGAGCCGTGCTTGTTCTGTTCGCCTCATCAGATTGTTTGTTATTATGTTATGCTCGCTTATCAGGCATTGTAATACCGTACACCAATCCTGATAAATATGCTCAATATAAGCATTTTTACGCAGAAATACCAACAAGGTTAGTCCGGCTTGGTGGGGATACTAAGCGTTGTCTGCCACCCTGAGGCGCTGCAAAAACCGCCAAACAACGGATGTTGACAGTTGCCTGTGAAGACACAGGCGCGGAAAAGCACGAGAATCTTGCGGCGAAGTCTTGTCAAAATATCACAGTTGCGTGTTTTTACGCCTGTGCTTAGTATTTTTGCAAGCATGAAACAGTTTAGTTTATTGGCGATATGCTTATTGGTGGCTTGCCAAGCCCCAAAACAACCCGATACCCTTTTGGAGCCCCAAAAAATGGTGGATATTCTGATTGACTTACACATTGTAGAAGCGCAAGTCAATGACCTCATTAATAGTTCGAAATCGCGGGACTCGCTGCGCTTGGTCTATTTGAGTTTTCAGGAGAAGGTATTTGCCAAACACGGTACAGATGCCGATACTTACTATCAAAACTACGACCATTATCTCCAAAACATCAAACAACTCGACCAAGTATACAAGGCTGTGGCGGATAGCCTGTTGGCCCGTTTTGAGCGCGCCGAAAACAAGACCATCGAGCAAACCCCCGAAGAACAGGAGATTTTGCAACTCATCAAAAATCAAGCCTTCTATGCCGGCGACGCATTGGCCATTTACAACGGCAAGCTGCAAAGCAACAACCCTATATTGCAGCGGTTTATAGCACAGTATTACAATATTCCGGAGAACTACCAGAGTGTCCGCCGCGAGGTAGAAGCAACCCAAGAACGTGAGATGTTGGTGATCTATCGGATGGCTACCGAGCAGTATTACAACCGCGTACAGAAACCCAGCAAACAAGCGCTCGAATAGGCCTAAAACAGGATTGCGACAAATAATCTGCTTGGCTATTGGTACAAAAGAAGCAGCTTGTGTACCTTTGTTGTATTGACCTCATTGTTTTCACCAAATTTTATCATTGCTATGTCTCTCCTTTCTATTGGTACGGTCGCTTTTGATAGTATCGAAACGCCCTTCGGCAACGCCGAGCGCGTCATTGGCGGCTCTTGTACGTATATTGCCCTTTCGGCATCGTACTTTGCCCCAAAAGTAAATATTGTTGCTGTTGTGGGCGATGATTTCCCCCAAGCCGATATTGCCCAGCTCCAAGCACAAGGGGTAGACACTAGCGGCCTGCAAATAAAGCAGGGCGAAAAATCGTTTTACTGGAAAGGCCGCTACCACCACGATATGAATAGCCGCGACACCTTGGTAACGGATTTGAACGTATTGGCTGATTTTGACCCGGTCATCCCCGAGAGCTATCAAGACTGCGAATACCTGATTTTGGGCAACCTCACCCCCGATATTCAACGCCAAGTCATCCACCGCCTCCGCAAGCGCCCTAAGCTGATTGTGATGGATACGATGAACTTCTGGATGGAGGTGGCTATGGACTCGCTGCGCGAAACACTCAAGCTGGTCGATGTGCTTTCTATCAACGACGAAGAGGCGCGCCTGCTCTCGGGCAAATCTTCGCTCGTAAAAGCGGCGCAAGACATCCTCCAGATGGGGCCTAAGTTTCTTATCATCAAAAAAGGCGAACACGGCGCACTGCTATTCCACCAAAATCAGGTGTTTTTTGCCCCTGCCCTGCCGCTCGAAGATGTTGTAGACCCTACCGGTGCCGGTGATACTTTTGCCGGTGGCTTTATTGGCTACTTGGCACAAACCGGAGACATCTCTTTCGACAATATGAAACGTGCCATCATTTATGGCTCTGCCATGGCTTCTTTCTGTGTAGAAAAGTTTGGCCCCGAAGCCCTTACCAAACTTACCGCCGAGGCGCTCAACGCCCGCATTCGTGAGTTTGTAGACCTTGTACAGTTTGAAATCGAGCTGCAATAGGCTTCTTTTAAATATTTTTTGAAAAAATTGCCGCCCCTAGGGGCGGTTTTTTGTATCCAGTTTTTACCCCCTCAGCTACTACTGTATTTACCCAGAGGCTATATCCGGTAAAACAACTACGTAACATTTTACTAACAAAAGCAACAATACATTCAAGTTATAACACATACCTTACGTAAGTAATTTTGACAGCTGGTATATACCTATTAATCGACACAGCGGGTATTTTTGTCGAAAAAACCAATGTATACAAACCTTAAAACACAATAAGCCCGTACCTTTGTTTGATATAGTAAAATGTTTTGGGAGTTTTTAGGGAATAGAAGTATAAAAAAATAGGAAAAAAAAGAATAAAAACCCACGTAATAAATCAAGCTATTTCAAAGAACTTATACACCCCACCAACCCATCTGCTTAACTTAATTATCATTTTTTCCAAATTACTTTCCATAGTCAAATACTTACAAACTTATGATGACACACCAACCCCGTTTGTTGCTGCTGCTGTTAGCTACATTGCTCTTCGGATGGAGTATCGCTGAGGTACAAGCCCAAGAAGGGACGCGGCAGTTGATGCCCCCTGATGGGAGTAATAACCCACAAGGTACTTGTTACATCACCTTTAGACGTAGCCAAGCCCCTAACTTTGCGTTGGAAGGCGCACGCGAATCAGATCGTCTACACATTCATCTCAAAGCTGGTGAAAAAGTCTATTTTGGCATGAAACTCGGTACAGGAACAGCAGCCAACCTCTCGTTCCGTTTCAAAGACCCTGATGGAGTCGATGTTACTGGGTTTGCACGCCAAGTAGTGCCCACCAATGCAACAGCAGGGCTTAATAACGACCCCGGCTATATTGACAACTATAGTCAAGCCATCACTGGCCCCAATGGCATCACCAAAAATGGGAGTACCATTACCACAGGCTACACTCCGAGAAGCTTTACAGCCACTAAAACAGGAGACTATTACATAGAGTTTCAAACTTGGAATGCTGGCAGTTTTGGTAGTGTGGTAAACACCAACCCGCCTGCCTATAATATTGAGTTTTTCGACATCACTGTTACAGATGGAAATGATGTATTGGTAAGCGCTCCGGGCAACCCCAACGAATCAGTTGGGCGCTTGTGGTCGCGCAACTGGGGACTTAGCTCCAATGGTTTCAACAACTTTATATCTACAGAGTTTTTTGTATATACTTTTGATGGCTTTGTAAACAAGTTCAAAGCCCAAATGGCACCTTTTGTGTTTACGGTCGTCTCTAACAGTTTTGGCACAAACCGCACAGGAGATGCATTATTCAACCGTAAAAGCTTTAGAGGTGATGCTATCAACCGTGCCGGTACAGACATCGCAGAGCACAAAATATTCTTAAACGACCCTGACATCAGTGTATACCCCAACAGTACTATACAACCGATAATCAAGGTTTGGTTCAACCAAGTACTACTGCTTGATTTTGACTACAGTCGTACACCTCAGGAACTTCCCCCTCAGCCCCGATGCCATCAATGTGATGAAAAATGCCTTGGCAGGTTGCCCACACGAGTCTATGGCCTTGTTTAGGGTCGAATCAAACATTGTAGGTCAGCTACAGATTGCCTTAGACGTTGATAAAAATGGTTATGACTTCAGCGCTTCGTCCAACGATGTTATTTTATTTAGAGATATTACTCCCGGCACTACTTATCTTCCTTGGAACTTGAGAGAGCGCCAAGGCGAAGTCCATACTGCCGGAACAGGCTTCGATGGGCAAATCATCTTTATGTTGGCAGGTATTACGCACCTTCCTATGTTTGATGTGGAGAACTTCAATGGCATTACACAAAGTGCTGTACGCCCGTTTCAACGCCTCAGCAGCGTTCTTTATTGGGATGATAGCGATATCTTGACCGGAACAGGTGGCTCTCTGACTGTGCACCCAAACTCTTCTATTTTCCAGCTAACCAACCCCCTACTCCTGCTGGTGTTGAAAGGCGCTGGGTGTATAATGGTAATAATGCAACAGCCAATAATGGTAACGAAAATACCCTTAACTCTTGGTTTGCAGGTTTGGATTTGCAACGCTCATTCACCTATAATGTCGTAGATGCTGACCTCTGTGTCAACAATGACCACGACCGTGATGGTATTTTTGATATCATCGATCTTGACGATGACAACGACGGTATTCCTGACATCATCGAGGTCGGCCATACCATCCACCCCAACGTAGACCTCAATGGCAATGGTATCCCAGATTGGATAGAAAACAACCCCAACAACATCATAGACCCCAGCCAAGACCACGACAATGACGGCATCCCCAACTACCGTGATGCTGACCTGCCGGGCTTTGTCGATGTCAATGGTGATGGTATCAATGACAACTTTGACCGCGACCTCGACGGTATCCCCGATATTTTCGACCTCGACTCCGACAACGATGGCATCACGGACTATGCCGAAGCCGGTGGGGTGAATGATCCCAACCAGAACGGTATTGTAGGCAACGATGGCATCAAAACATTATATGGCAGTACTAGCAAGCCGCTCGTGCTCTCAGACGTAACAGACGCGGACTTTGATGGTATCATCGACAGCGTAGACCCTATCATCTTTGGCGGCACTCCGGGAACAGCCCTAGGTGCTTATACCCCCGGCGCTGGTACTCAGACAATGCCTGATGCTGATAACGACGGCCTACCCAACTACAAAGACATCGATTCGGACAATGATGGCATCATAGACCTTATCGAAAGCCAGGCCAACGCAGCCGTAACTGGCGGCATTGTACCTCCCAATCCTCCTATACAGCTCAGCGGTATGGATGCTGATGCCGATGGTATCGACGATGCCTTTGACCGCTATTTCAACTCCGCCAATACCACGCCTCCCTTCTTGCCTTATGGCGACCCAATGGGGGGAACGTTTATCACGCCTATCAACACCGATGGCGCTGACCAACCCGATTATCTCGACCTCGATGCTGACAACGACGGTGTGCCTGATTTTGTAGAGGGCTACGACGATAACAAAAACGGATTCAGCATTGATGATTACCGCAAACGTGGTGCTGATTTTGAAGCTGCCAATGGCAATCCGGGTATTTATGGTACGGTAGATGCCAATGACAATAACATCCCTGATTGGCTCGAAGGCGCTCCACGCCCGGCATTCCTAACACCCGGATCGCCAAGCTACCGCGATACCAACGGCAACGGACTGGTAGACTTGCTAGACCCCAACACTAACGGAGGCCTGCGCTATGGCGGTACTGCCACCGGCCAACCAGACCGCAACGACGATGGCAACCCCAACTACCGCGACAATACCCCCGCCGGCTCATCGCCACTGCGCTGCGCAGGCCCTGACCTGACCTTGGTAACAGGCGCTACACAAACTGCGATTTGTACGGGTAGCAGCACCACCCTCAGCATCAACAACACACAAGCCGGGGTAACCTACCAGTTTATCAATGAGGCCAACAATAACCCTGTAGGCAACCCTATTGTGGGCGATGGCAGCACACAGTCCTTCAGCTTCACCCCTGCCCAGTCTATGGTACTGGTAATTGAAGCTACCCAAGGCACTTGTGTAGACCGCCTCAACAATAAGGTAAGCCTGACGGTAAGCCCCATAATCGATGCCAATACGGCTGTAACTGTAGCTAGCGGCGTGGTGTGTGTGAATGGAAATACCGACATCTTGGTCAACAACAGCCAATCAGGAGTACGCTACCAGCTCCGTGCCAACGGAACAGATGTCGGCGCTCCACAAGACGGCAATGGTGCTACGCTGACATTCAACACCGGAAACCTCAGCGCCAGTACAACATTCACCATTTTGGCCAACAGCGTGAGCTGCGGACAAAGTGTCGAGCTCAACACCAGACCCAATATCTTACTCTTCGGTGAGTTTACCCCAGCCCTGACAGCCTCGGCCAACAGCTTCTGCCTTGGTAGCAACTTCAGCCTGACTGTGCCCAACAGCCTCAACGGCGTGAGCTACCAAATCAGGGTAGGTGAAACCAATGTCGGACAAGCACAGAACGGCAACGGACAAGATCTTGTCTTTGAAGTAGGCCCGCTCACAGCCACTACCGCCTACCAAGTAGTAGCCACTAGCAACAACTGCACCGGCGAACAGCCCCGTACAGCCTCGCTGACAATCAGCGCCTTGCCCGCTCCTACCTTGCAGCTAAGTGTAGACAATGCTGTAATCAACCCCGGCGCTACGGCTACCATCACTGTCAGCGGTGCCAATACGTATATCTGGAACAATGCCCAAACGATTGTCAACCAATCGGCTACCGGAAACCAGATTGTTGTACGCCCTACGGCAGATACCTACTATACCGTAGAAGCGACGGACATCAACGGCTGTAGCCGCAGAGACTCCATACTCGTTAGAGTAGAAATCGGGCAATGTAACCTCTTCCTGCCCAATCTCTTTACGCCTAATAACGACGGCAACAACGATCGCTTTATCTTGCGCGCCAACAACCTTACTGCCGTAGATTTCCGCATCTATGACCGTGCCGGAAACTTGGTATACCGCACTACCAATGTCAACGAAGCTACCCAAACAGGATGGGACGGCAAACACAATGGCCAAGACCAACCTATCGGGATGTATATCTGGACCCTGAGCGGACAGTGTGGCGGACAGCCTATCAACTACCAAGGCAATACTGGTAAAGTAAATCTAGCAAGATAACTTCTAACTACTAAGGCTACTCTTTCTTCAGCCCGCCCAAGGGCGGGTTGGGGAAATGAGCACGCCGACTACCCACAATGATTATGAAAAAATTATGGTTTTTCGCAGTGTTGTTACTGTTTTGGGGCGCTACGGCGCTACAAGCTCAGGAAGACTTTAACTTCGCTCAGTACCACAACACCCCCTTTATCAATAGCCCGGCGATGATTGCCAACCAAGAGCATATCGCCTTTACGCTCAATTACCGTAACCAGCCCAATGCCACCGGCGAGGGCTTCCGTACGGCCATCGCCTCTATCATCCACCCCTTTTTGAAGCGCTGCTCCGAAGAACGTTTTGGTGCCTTGGGCTTGGCCGTACTGAACGACCGCCCAGGGGAATTTCTGAGCAACAACGGTATTATGTTGACCTATGCACACCGATTCCGCATTGCCAACCCTACCCCCAAGCGCCAATTACAGCACTTTGTCAATGTAGGCCTACAAGCCGGGTATTTTCAGCGTGGTGTCAATCTCAATGGATTGACCACCGACTCGCAGTTCAACGGAGGGATATTTGACCCCAACGCCGCCAGCGGCGAAAGCTTTAGCTCCGAGTATAGAGGCTATACCGTGATTACGCCCAGCGTGATGTGGTTTATGAATGATGCGCAAGGCCGTCAGAAAGCCTATCTAGGCGTCTCTGTTTTCAACATCAACCGCCCACAAACTTCGTTTTACAACGACATTACTGATGTCTTGCCACACCACTGGACCATCATCGGGGGGGCAGAGGTGTTCTCCAACGACCGCTTGGCCCTTATCCCTACGTTCCGTTGGATTAACCGCTCCGGCTCTGATGAGTTAACGACAGGGCTTTTTGGCAAGTATAAAATCAATGGCGCTGCAAACAATCCCTTGGTCAAAGCCGGAAATGTGAATGCCGGCCTCTGGTATAACCACAACCAAGCCTTTGTGGCCTGTGTAGAGTGGGAACAACCGCAGTACACCGTGGCGCTCAATATGGATTTGCCTACTTCGCAAAACTCGCGCAACTGGCAAGGACGCAGTACTTTTGAGTTTACCATCGCCGTCAGGCTCTTCAAGAAGATGAAGCGTTGCCCACTCACCAATGCCGACCCTATCGATATGGCTCCTTATGTCGAGCGTCCGGTCAATGTCAGCAATAAACTCCCAATGCTCAACATCCCTGAGCAGCCGATGCTGATGAAGGAACGTGCGCGCAAACTCCAACAAGGGGTATTCCGATTCAAAACTGGTAGTGCAGAGCTTGACGAAACCTCCACAGAGTTGCTCGACGAAGTAGCCGAAATTATGCTTGATTTTACTGATGCCACCATCGAAATCGAAGCCCATACCGACAACGTCGGCAGCCGTGCCGGCAATATCGCCCTCTCCAAAAAACGTGCTGAAGCATTGCGTGCCCTGGTTCTCCAAAAATATCCGGGTATAGACCCCAATCGTATCAAAATCTCTTGGCACGGCCCCGACAAACCTGTTGCCCCCAACGATACCGAAGCCAACCGCTATCTCAATCGTAGGGTAGAGTTTAGGGTTACTTACCCCGACTAAAATCAGACATCTCACTAATCAGCCGCCAGCTCAATACTGGCGGCTGATGTTTTTCTACAGGCTTTTGCTCCTTGGCGGTTACCTATGTTTTGAATAACTCGACAACCACCAGAGGAAGCACGTTGAGGGTGTCTTTTTATTGCAATATTTTTTCTATCCCTTGGTGCAGCCTAGTCAAGATTTCGGACGGCTGGGTAATTTGCCACACATTAATGATTTTCTCTAGCAACGTACTGGCTATCAATATCATAAAAGCACCTTCTACCCCGTGTCCGGTACAGTCTGCCACAATCAGGATAACCCTCCCTTCTACTTCATCAATCCAATAAAAATCACCCGAAACCACATCTTTAGGTCGATATAAGACAAAGTAGTGTTGCAACAATTTATCCATTTTTTCTACCCTAGGCAATATGGCTGTTTGGATTTTTTTGGCAGAATGGATGCTGGATTTCAACATACTGGCAGTTTGATACAAGCGCTGATTGGTCAGCTCTAGGCTCTCATTGGCCGTCGTGATTTCATCTTGTTGTTGTACCAGTTCCTCATTGACTTGCTGTAGTTCTTTGGCTTGTTGTCGGATGCGGCGATGTTGTTGGGATATTTTTTGGCGCGAGCGGTAGATGAAATACACAAACACCATCATCACCAACAGGCTGCCCAAGCTCAGATAGAGCAAGGTCTGTTGCAGTTGTTGTTCTTTTTTTGTTTTGAGAATTTCGAGCTGTCGTGCCTTGCTTTCGGCTTTGAGTTGTTGTTCTTTGGCCTTTAGTCCATCCGCTTCGAGCTGTTTTTCTTGGGCCAATGTCCGGAGGCTATCCTGTTTGCGCTGGTCTTTTTCTTGTCTAGCCAAGGCGGCGAGCCTGTCGGCCTCGGCTTGTTTTTCGAGAGCAAGTTTGGCATTGCGTTGTCGTTCGTTTTCTATTTTTTGCAGCTCATTGTCTTTCTCCAGCAAGGCTTTATTCTTGTTGAGCAAGGCTATTTCTTGTTCTTTTCGGGCTATCTCGGTCTGTGTTTCGAGATTGGTAATGCTCTTGGCTTTGTCTATATTGAAAATAGCATCATCGGTTTGCTTATAGAGTTCGTGGTATTCGAGCGCCTTCACATAATTTTTCTGCTGCTTGGCATTCTGATAAAGTACCTTGCTGGCATTTTTGACTTCCAAAAGCGCCTTTATTCTTTGGGCCACAAGCATCCCCCGCTGCGCATAGTCTGCGCTTTGCTCATATTGTTGTTGTTTTGTATAAATTCCGGCGATATAGATAAGGCTATTGGCCATTCCCCTTTGGTCGCCAATCTCTTGTTGTATCTCTAGGCTTTGATGATGGTATTGGAGTGCTAAGTTCAAACTATCCAAGGCCTCATATACTTCTCCTAGACTACTCAGAGAGCTGGCTTCTCCTTTTTTATCACGCAGCTGTTGCCGTATTTGTAGTGCTTTTTGGTAATAGGCCAGCGCTTGAGGATACTCCTTGGTGTGTCGATAAATATGCGCGATATTGTGAAAGCCGTCAGGCTAAATACTTATTGTAATGGCAGATGAAATATTGAATAGTCCTGATATGATTTTCTAAAATCTGTAAAGCAAGTGGCATTGGTCTTGAAAACAGCGGGTATTTTGTCAAATAAAGCCAAGGCGTTGGGTATAAAGCAAAACCCCCGATTCTCCGGGGGTTCGTAAGGTACTCCATAAATATGTCATTGTAGGCTATTTTGCCGCAAAGCACCAAGCCTGAGCCTCGTCCAAGTCTGAAAAATACTTTATTTGAAACGGCACATTCCCACCCTCTTCCATAGTCTGCTCAATAGACAGCTGCGCGATAAATTCCTTGCTCATCATAAAAGCCAAACGACTAAGGCCAAGGTTTATCACCGCCGGAATAATTTCTTCTCCTACCCAAGTCTGTGCTTCTGGGGAGATGGGGAAATTAAATTCGCGGGAATCTATCAAAAAAGAGGTGATGGTATGATGCTGAAAGCAGGTTACATAAAAACTGTTGATTGCCCGAAAATCATCTTCGGGCATGTCAGCACTTTCCGGCTTCCAAGTAGCCCGGAGGTGTTTGTTGCTCGCGTCATAGCTAACGCTAATCCAATTGTTTTCTTTCAATACATTCATGGTGGTGTGAGTTTTAGGGGAAAAATACGTGTTTGTTCTCCCTGATATACGAATACGCAGCACTAAAGACGATTACATGTTTGTTTTCTTGATAAAAAGTATACTTCCAACCCTTCGCCAACAAGCTAGGCAGCCATTGCTACCCCAACAAATCTTCCAAGGCTGGCAATAATTGCTCGAATCGAAACCGGAATCCGGCCTCTACAATGCGTGTGGCGCTTACTTTGTTGCCTCCCAAGACCATCTGCGCCATTTCGCCCAAGACCAACCTCAGCGCAAAAGCCGGTACAGGAGGTAAGATAAGTGGGCGCTTGAGCACTTTGGCTGCTTCGCGGGTGAGCGCCACATTGGTTACGGGGTTGGGAGCCACTGCATTGTACACACCCTTTGTATGGCTGTTTTGTATACAATACAAAAACATCCGGACTAGGTCTTCGATATGAATCCAAGACATATATTGCTGGCCGCTGCCCAAGGCAGCCCCCACGCCTAGCTTGATGGGAGCTATGAGCTTGGGCAAGGCTCCGCCTTGGGTGCTGAGCACAATGCCGATGCGCAGCTTCACCGTGCGGATACCCATATTCGTGATAGGCACTAAAGCATCCTCCCAAGCGCCGGTTACGTCAGCCAGAAAGTCTTGCCCGGCGGGGCTATCTTCTGTTTGGAGTGCCGCGCCGGTATCTAGTCCATAGTAGCCTATGGCCGAAGCCGATACCAACACCTTGGGTGGCGCTGGCAAGCGGGCTAGGGCTGTCGCCAGCAAGCGGGTCGATTCGGTACGGCTCGTCAAAATCTCGGTCTTACGGGCTGCCGTCCAGCTCTTGTCGGCTACCCCCGCGCCGGCTAGGTGGACGACGGCCTCCACCCCGTCTAAGGCCGCCATATCGATGGTTTGTGCCTCAATATCCCAAGCATACACGCCCACCTGCGGGAAAGCCCCTACTGGTTTGGCGCTGCGACTGAGATACCGGACTTCGTAGCCCTCTGACAATAATAGTGTTGTAAGCACCTGCCCTACCAATCCGGTACCTCCAGTAATGAGTATGGTTGCCATATATGCGTTTGATAAAATTTATTATGTTTATAAAAACCAATCCCCCTCTTCCAACTCCTAAACTATAACCCCTCACAAGCACAAAAAGTTGATTGGCCCTAAGGCTTATGTCAACGTGAATATTTTCGATAAGCTTAGCAAAGCACCATTTTTGGGGTTCTTCCGTAAATTTGGCGAAAAGATAAGACCGGGTATGACTTCGATATTGAAAAATTACTTGGTTTACCAGAGATAGAGAGGTACCCAACCTTGAGGTTGAGCAGCGCGTTGTCGGCATTTACTGCCGTGCTAGATTGACGGAAAGCATTATGCTACTCGGATAGGCCATAGATGAGTTGGCCATTCGCAAAGGGCGTAAAGATTATGCTGTTGTGATAATTGTGCGTGCGCGTCGGCTGGTGAGACTTGGCAAATGCCAAGCATTCACGAACACCATTAAAAACTCGTTCGTAATGGCGTGGCCGTGAAGCGTTGGCATTTGTGTTGGTCTATGCTGTTTCAATAATTTTAATTTCTTCTTCCGTCAACTCATAAAGCTGATAAACCAATTGGTCTATTTGGTTTTCTAAATCGGTGGTGTCTTCGCCTTTTTCTTTTTGGGCTAAAATCTGCTCTACCAAATCTATAAAGGGCTGCTGCTCCATTGGAGAAAGTACGGGAATGGGAAAGTTTTGAACATACATAGCTAACATTCTAAATTGTCTTTCAGATAATCTGATAACATAATTTTTTACTAAAAATCTACCAAAAGAAGAATTTAAAACAGACAAAATATATTTTATACCTTTCCCTGTCATTATATAACCTGTATTCAATACCACTGTATTTTTCTTGTCATATTGAAAACAAGGAAAATCATAACCTTCCGCTTTATTGTCAGTTTGAATTTCAATATAAACAATCTTCTCCTTTTCAAATTCTTCGATGTAAGCACAGTTACGTAGGTTTGTCCAATGGTCGCCTTTGTCTTGTCTTTTTTGTAGTTGTGTTTCATACTGCAATAAGTGTTTGTAAATTGCAGGATAATCTTTCACTACGTCAATTCTTGGAATATTTTTATCCTTAACGCCATTGTGTGTATTTATCAACCACAAATCCGCAAATTCGGCTTTGTATCTTTTTATATCTCTGCCTCGGAGAATGGGTTTGATGATTTCGGCACTTTTGGGGTCTTGGGCAATGAGCTCGTCTTTTTTCTTGCCGTCAATGATAAAGGCTTCGTTGTAGCCCGTTTTTATACCATAATTAATTTGTATATCCCATTCTTTTAGTGGTTTGCCTATTCTTTCAATTTTGGCTTTGATGCTTTGCTCTATTTCGGAGGCAATTGTCCAACTTTCGTCTTTTTGAGGATTTATCAACAAAAAATTATTATGGTAAGCCTCAATGTGTTGTACTTGTTTTTCTTTGCTGATGTCCAAGGCTTTGAAGGCTTTTGTATTGGCTTTTTTAGAGAAAATCAAGATATTAGAATCAACCGTTGCTTCTTCAAAAATGCCGCTGCCCAAATCAATCAGGAGTTCGGGCTGGGTATGTTCTAAAAAATAATTTCGGGTAGTTTTTCCGTAGCCTGCCCGCATCCATTTGTTGGAAGTGATATAAGCCAAGAAACCGTTTTGTTTTAAAATTTGATTTCCTTTTTCATAAAAAAGCGAATAAATATCGCCTGTTTTCTCGTAGGTTTGGTACTCAAATCTTTTCAATTGCTCCGATGCCTCTTTCATTGCTTGCAGTTGTATATAAGGTGGATTTCCAATCACCACATCAAAGCCCACAAAATCGCCATCATCATTCAGCACTTCGGGAAATTCAAAACGCCATTCAAAAGCATTTTCAAAAATCTTGTTGGCTTTTATTGCTTCAATTTCGGTTTCAAGCTTCTTGGTTTCTTCGGTTAGTTGCGTTACTTTCTTGTTCCAATCAGCTTGTTCCTTTTTGCTCATTTCAAACAATTGCTCTTGATTGGTGAGTTGAAACAAGTCGCCTTGTAGTTTGTGTAGCTTCTTTAGTTTGGGGTCGTTCAAGGATATTTCGGTTCTGAAATCTGCTTTAATGTCGGCAATCAGTCGTTCCATTGCTCGTTTCTGTTCCTTGCTTTCAGCGTTTCGGTACGTGGCAACGGCTGTACGGTAGCTGTCAATGGTCCACTTACTTTTTTTGAGTGCTTGCTTCAGGTCGGCATCAATGGCAAAACGGCTTACTAAGGAGTTTCCGCATTTGATGTTGATGTCAATGTTGGGGAGGGTTTCTAACACACCCCCGACCCCTCTCGAGAGGGGAGACACACCCCCAGCCCCTTTGGAGAGGGGAGACACACCCCCAGCCCCTCTCGAGAGGGGAGTATTCCCTCCTTGAGGAGGGTCAGGGAGGTGTTTGTAATAGGCGTTTTTCAACAATTCAATCCACAAACGCAAACGGCAAATTTTTACCGAGTTGGGATTGATGTCCACCCCAAAAAGGCAGTTTTCAATAATGGTTTGCTTTTCGTGGAAAAGCGTTTCTTGTACTCGCTGACTTTCTGAAACCTTAAAGTCCCCTCTTGAGAGGGGGTTTGGGGGTGTGTATTCAAAAAGTTCGCCGTCTTCGTCTGTTACAATCAATTCATCATTGACCACTTCCACCTGATATTCTTTCAAGCGTTTTCCGTCACGGTCTTGCAGAATTTTCAAGTCGTTTTTTACGGCAATCATTTCATTGAGAGCCGAAACCAAAAAGTGTCCTGAGCCAACGGCAGGGTCACAAATTTTGATACTGTTTACAATGTCATTTGCTTGTTGGCGGGTAAAAAGTCGTCCTTCACCTATTTGCTCATACACGTCATCCAAGCTCTTAAACTCCCCAATAGAAGAAGATGTTTTTAAGTCCCCTCTGGAGAGGGATTCGGGAAGCGAAAAGTCCCCTCTTGAGAGGGGATTTAGGGGTGTGTCCTCATACAAGAACGATGACAAATCACCTTTCTCAAAACCTTCAATATACTGTCTAATAGTTTCTAAAGTTGCCTCTAAGTGTTTAAAAATATCTGAATCGGGAAACCGCAGAACATTTAATCCCAACTCGTTTAATCTGGTTTCCTTTTGAAAATCTTTTTTTTGAACTTCTTCCCAATTATGCGTTTCGCCATCTATTTCAATTACGAGTTTTAATTCATAACAGAAAAAGTCAGCTATGTAATTATCCAAAGGTTTTTGTCTATGAAAATCATATTTCCCTTCAAATTTTCCTTTCAACTCCTTCCAGAGTATAATTTCAGATTTGGTGCTATTGTTTCTTAATTCTCGTGCAAGTTCTTTGAGCTTAGGATTGTAAGGAATAATTTCTCTTCTTGAAGGACTTTTAATTTCGGATGACACACCCCCAGCCCCTCTCAAGAGGGGAGACACACCCCCAGCCCCTTTGGAGAGGGGAGACACACCCCCAGCCCCTCTCAAGAGGGGAGCGGCAGCTTCGTTGAATTTCTGAACTACCGCTTTGCGAATGGTTTCACGGCACATATACATCGTGATGAAACCCGGAGTGAAAAACGAGCCGTCTTTGTAGCCGTTTATCTTCTCGAAAATCAATCCGAGCACCGAAGCGTTAATCAGTGTTTTGTTGTCTTCTTGGATTTCTTCTCCGCCTTCTGCTCCAAAGTCGTAAGCATCTAAAAACTCAAACAGGTATTGAAGCGTAGAAATGTTGCCTGACCTTTTTTTGCCTTGCTGGTCTTTCAGCACGGTTTGCGAAAAAATCGGAATGGTTTTGTCGTCTTTCAGGTTGCTGATAAACAAAGTAACCTGCTCCAATTCCGTCGGCTCAAAGAGTGATGAGTTGAGATAAGGAACTTTCTCAAAAATCTTTATTACATCTTCGTTTCGGTCGTCATATTTGCGAGCCAAGACCTGAAAAAACAAGCTGTTCAGGTCGTCATAGTTCTTGATTTTGTCAAGATTGAGAAATTTGTATTCTGACACACCCCCAGCCCCTCTCGAGAGGGGAGACACACCCCCAGCCCCTCTCGAAAGGGGAGTTTTGTGATAGGTGATGAGTTGGGCTTCCAACAACTTCAAAAACAAAATTCTATTTATCCAAGTGATGGAAAGTTCAAGAGCAACATTAAAAAGTCGTTCCTGTTGTGTGTTGCCGAATTGGTTTGGTTTTTCAAGTCGGCTAAGTTTATCTAAGCTGTCAAGCTGAATGATGGCATCTTCAAGAATAGTTCCCGTGTGGCGTTCACCTGCTTTGTTTCTTTCAATCAGTTTTTTGCTTCCTTCTTTGGTTTCAGTCAAACCGATAATGTGCAATAACTCGCTGTAAAAGCGTTTGTCGAGGCTGTTGCTGTCGTTGGTAAATGGCAGTTTTAGAAGATGTTCGGGGGAAAGGAGTTTGAATAAAGCAATCAACGCATTATCATTCCCTTCTTGAGGAGGGTTAGACACACCCCCAAGCCCATCATTCCCTCCTTGAGGAGGGTTAGGGAGGTGTTTTGACACACCCCCAAGCCCATCATTCCCTCCTTGAGGAGGGTTAGGGAGGTGTTTTGACACACCCCCAAGCCCATCATTCCCTCCTTGAGGAGGGTTAGGGAGGTGTTTTGACACACCCCCAGCCCCTCTCAAGAGGGGAGCATAGTCCTGAATGTTGAAATAAGTAAATTCAATTTCAGTAGTGATGCTGTCAATAAAAGGCTCGGCAATCTCTTTGTAAAATACGTCGGTTGATTTCTTGCTTGCCTCGAAATTTTCGAATTGTTTTACAAATGATTTGTTTTGAGCAAAAAGTCTTTCAAATAAATGTTCGTCAAAAATGAACCATTCCTTGATGTTGGTCGCCACCAAGTGTTTTATTTCGAGGTTTTTATGGGTAATTCTCTCTCGTAAGTAATACAACACTAATTCCTGAAATGCTTTTTTGTTGATGTTTTCCCTTGTAATCATTTCTGATTTGTTGGTCGGCTTTTTAGCTTCGAGAATTACACCAACTGTCGAGTTTGCATTTTGTCCGTTGTGAATCACAAGGTCATTTCGACCTTTGGTATTGATAAAATGATTTTGTTTGTAATAGGTATCTTTTAGAAAGTCAGAAACCAAGTTTTTGTGAAACTCTTCGCTTTCGGTGTCATTTGTCCTGTCGAGTAAAGTAATAAGATTGGTCTTGAAAGCTTCAATTTCAGTCCTGTTCGGTTTTACTTTTAAAAAGGCTTTGTTCAGCGCCTTTCTTGGTTTCAGTTCTTTTAAAATCATTTTACAATCAATCTTTTCTTTCAGTCGGTTAAGATAAGTTTTTCGGTCGAAATGGTGTCAGCACGTTAGCCAAAAAATGGCTCTTTTGGTTTTTTGAGCGTTGGCTCGTGTGTGGGGCAAAACCAAATGTGCTGTTTGTGTGGTTGGCTTTCCTACAATGAACTTAAAGGAAAAGGCTTGGCGAAGGCAGGGGTTTAACAACACCACACTTCGACTAAGCACAAATGTAAATAAAAATTTCGAAAGTTAAATTAGCAAATCAGCCCCATTTTTCGCCAAATCAATGTGAGTGGCAATCATTTTTTTAGTTTTGCGTGCCACTTTGTCGAGCCTGAATTTCGTTTTAAATTCGAATATTTATTTGTCAAATTGACACTTTATTTTGTTGGCTCTTCTGTGATTTTGGCGCTAGAGGCAACTGACTAAAATCCGCTTTCTAAATAAGCTGCAGAAGAAGTCTTTTAACGTCCTAGTATCCCGTCTCTCAAGCACCTCCCACACGCAAGCACAATTATCAAAAAGCATAATCTTTATGCCCTTTGCGAATGGCCAACTCATCAATGGCTATCCGAATAGCATATGCTTTCAGTTGGCCAATACAAATGATTGTCAAAAAATTGCACTTTGCTAAGCTTGTCGAAAATACTCAGGTTATTTTAGGGGGCTTCATCAATCGAAATCAGACCTTGGTAAAAATTTCAGAAAAAGATGGTAAGCCTGTAGTATATTTGGCTTGATGTTCCACCCAATATTGTCAAATATATGAAACACACAGACCTTATATTCCCTGCTGTTGTGGGCTTGTTCTGCTTGCATCTTTCCTGCCAAAGCCCCTCCCCTAACGATACCTCTACAGCCCAACTAGCCCAGCTCAATACTTCGCCCGAACTGCTTGTGAACAACAATATCTTGGGGCGCTTTAGCTTTAGCGAAAGCGTGGGCGAGAGCGCAGGTGGCATCCCCATCAACTTCTTCCATACACTTCAAATCACAGAATCAGCAGGGGTCTTAGTGGGCTCCTACCACATAGACGGCTACCAGACAATGACCCGACTCCGAGGCCAGCTCCGCCCTGTAGATGGGAAACAATGGCAGTTGATTTTTGAAGATTTTGAAGAAGATGATCTCTTCCGCTCAGATAGATTCAAGCCCAAGGCTTTGCTCTGCACGCTCCGGTTGGATGGCAATCAGCTTTCTGTAAGCTACCCCAAAAACACCCCTGTCTCAAGGATGGAGGGGCGCACTGTGGTCTTTGAGCGCGAATAAGCAGCTTTCTAATAAAAAAGACGTAAAATACACCCAAATCAATCCTTCAACCACTTTGAGCCTCCTTTTTACGTATAGGGAATAGTTTTACCCCTAACATTTGTACTACCTTTATGAGTACTTTTGCGTTTCCACTAGAACTACGCTTCAAAATTGCAACCATTGCCAACGACTTTGTGGCCAAAGATGCTTCTGGCAAAACATTGGCTTACATCCGTCAGAAAATCTTCAAACTAAAAAGCGAGGTAGAGGTTTTTAGCGACGAAAGCAAGCGCCAAAAAATGTATACCATCAAGGCCAACCAATGGATTGATTTTTCGGCCTCTTACAATTTTTTAGACTACGAGGGCAAAAGCATCGGGCGTATTGGCCGCAAAGGCTGGCGCTCTCTCTGGAAAGCCCATTATGACCTCTACGATAGTCAAGACCAGCACGAGTTTGTGGTCAATGAAGAAAACGCTTGGATCAAAGTCATTGATAGTGCTGTGGGAGAGCTGCCGCTCATCGGCGCTTTTACAGGCTATGTGTTCAACCCCGCCTACCTCGTGAAGCGGGTCGATAATGGGCAAATAGTCGCCAAACTACGCAAAGAGCCTTCTTTCTGGGGGCGTAAATTCACTATCCACAAGCTCGAAGAAATGCCTCCACACGATGAAGAACGCATTCTCTTGGGGCTGATGATGATGATTTTGTTGGAGCGTAGAAGAGGATAATCAATACCCACACACTACTGGATATTTTTGGAGAAGCTGTGCTGAAGGCGGTTAATTTAGGCGATGATAGTGATACCACTGCCACAGTTACGGGGCGCTGGCCAGATTGTATTACGGTATGGCCACCATCCCCAAAGCTTGGATACAAACCCTAGCCCGTGCAGATGAGATTCGTGGGCTGGCACTGCGGATGAGTACTTATTGGGAGCAGAGATTTACTTAATCAGGTGTTTTTATGATGAAATCAACCTTTGTAGCGCTTATTTTTGTCTTTTATCATAGCACAGTAATCTTGGCACAAGTAACCAATGTACGCACCTGGGAGTCGGTATTGATACTGCCACATACGCCCATCAAAAATCAGGCGATGTCAGGTACTTGTTGGAGCTTTGCCACACTCTCGTGGCTGGAGAGCGAACACCTACGCCAACATCCCAACGACCGGCTTGACTTGTCCGAAATGTATGTGGCGCGATACGCTTACTTGCTCAAGGTTCAGCGCTATCTCGAAAAACAAGGGCAGGGCTTTTTTACTGCTGGCGGCCAAGCCCACGATGTCCTTAGGGTGATTGAGCGCTATGGCCTTGTGCCCGAGGCCAGTTATACCGGCCTAGTGCGCGACCAGCGCCACCATAACCACCGCGAGCTTGATACCCTTATGTGGGAGCGCACCTGTACACTGCTCAACGCCAAAAGTGCAAGCCTTGCGCCCACCGACCGACACATATACGAAGCCATCCTAGACCAAGAACTGGGGCAGCCCCCCAGCTATTTTGAGTATGCTGGGCAGCAATATACTCCCAAAAGCTTTGCCCAAAACTACCTTGGCTTTGAGCCCTCGCGCTACCTTAGCCTATGCTCTCAGGCTGATTTCCCTTATTATCAGGAAGTTGTATTGACAGACAAGTTTAACTGGATGGACGCAAGCTATTACAACCTCCCCCTAGAAGCTTGGCACGCAGCCATAGACAGCGCTCTTGCCCGGGGGTATACGCTGGTCTGGAATGGCGATGTAAGTGCCTCAAGTTTTGATTACCCACGTGGGGTTGCTTACCTCAGCGAAGACTTGCTGCCTGTCAGTGCTCAAAGCCGCCAACAAGCCCTGCTCAGCGGTAGCACAAAGATAGACCACCTGATGCATATCGTGGGCAAAGCCTATGGCAATGATGGGCAGCCTTACTACCTCATCAAAAACTCTTGGGGGCGTAGTAATGCCAGGTTGGGTTATCTCTATATGTCTGTGCCGTATTTACTGCTCAAAACCGTATCCGTTACCCTAAACAAGGAAGCCATCCCTGAATACAACGTGAAATAGACTTTAGCTGATTTTACATCACTCTTGGAAAAGTAGCTCGGAGCTACAACTCCGAGACAAGTTGAGGCCTCATTTAGGGATAATTTGGAAAATATTCGGTGGTGTAAGCCTGTTGGGTATTACACACCAACCATCACAAGCCATTCAACCCTGCTACGGTAAAAGTACTACCGCCAACAAACACCAAATCTTCGGGGTGAGCCTGTAGTTGTGCGGCCTTGAGCGCTTCGTTGACACCGGCAAAGCAGTCGCCTTTGAGTTGGTAGTTTAAGGCTTGAGCCTGTAGCTGTTCGGCAGGCAGGGCACGCATCGTTTCGGCAGGCGCACAGAAATAGTAGCGAGCGCTCTTGGGGAACAAGGGCAATACTTGGCTGAGGTCCTTATCGGCCACCACACCCAGCACGATGTGTAGCTCTTGGCGTGGGATTTGGGCTAGGGCATTCAAAACCTCCTTTAGTCCGGCTTCGTTGTGTGCTGTATCACAGATAGTAAGCGGTTTTTGCGACAGTATCTGCCAGCGACCTTTCAGGCCTGTGAGGTTGATTACCTCTGCCAATCCTTGTTGTAGTGCCTCTTCGGACAATTGGTATCCTACGCTACGCAGGCAGTCTAGGGCTTGCAAGACTCCTGCGAGGTTGTATGTCTGATAGTTTCCCCCTAGCCCCAGCCATAGTTCGGAGTAGTATGGCAACTCGTTTTTCCAGACCCTAAAGCAACGCCTTCCTTGGGAGTCAAAAGCTGAGGTAGCCTCTACCCGATAAGCCGCATCGGCTCTCCACAAGGGAGCCTGCGCCTCTTGAGCCTTGGCTTCAAAAACAGGCAAGGTTTCGGCCTGTGTTTGGCTAAGTACTACCGGAATATTTTTTTTGATAATCCCCGCTTTTTCAGCGGCTATTTTGGGCAAGGTGTCCCCCAAAAACTGTTGGTGATCCAAGCTGATATTGGTAATCAGGGACAAGTCTGGCGTGATGACATTGGTAGCATCTAAGCGTCCGCCCATTCCTACCTCTATCACGGCGACATCGACAGCCTGTTGGGCAAAGTATTCAAATGCCATAGCTACCGTCAGTTCAAAGAATGAAGGTTTGAGCGTTTCGACCAAAGGTTGGGTTTTGGCCACAAAGTCCACTACGGCTGCCGCACCGATAACCTGACCGTTGAGGCGGATACGTTCTCTGAAATCTTTGAGGTGTGGCGAGGTATAGAGGCCTACCCTGTATCCAGCGGCTTGGAGTATGGCGGCCAGCATATGCGCCGTACTGCCTTTGCCGTTGGTTCCGCCTATATGTATGCTTCGGAAACCTTGTTGGGGATTGCCTAGAGCAGCGCAGAGCTGCTCGATGTTCAGCAAATCAGCCCTATAAGCTGCTGCGCCGACTCGCTGAAAAGCAGGGAGTTGTGCGTAGAGATAGTCGAGAGTCTCTTCGTAAGTCATAAGAGAAAACATCAAAAATTATCTGTTTCGGATAACAAAGGTAACGACCCCTTTAGAGACTGGGGCGGGGTTGGTATTGGCCTCAATAGGATAGAAGCGGGTTCGGTACAACTCTCGCTCATAGAGTTTTTCGACTGTAGCCGAGAGCGTACTTTCGAGGGTAGTAACGCCAATGACTTCCCCACGATCATCTACCAATATCTGAAATACGAGCCTTCCGGCCTCATTGGAGCGGTCCTGTACTTGAGGGGGCTTTTCCCAGTTCCAGCCCGTAAGGGTGAGTGTCGTGCCCGTTCCTCCATAGGCTTGATAAGAGGCGTTTTTGTCGGGAGAGCCTGTTTGTTTTCCCTTATCACCCTCTTTGTTTTGGTCATCTCCTTTTTGGTAGGTCGAGGGGTTGCGCCCGTCGGTTTGGGTGGAGGTAGTGGTTTGTTGTTGTTTTTGCTGGGTTTTGTCGGGAGTGGTTTTTTGTTGTTGCTGTTGCTTGACAGGCTCTTTGGGCTGTTTCTTCTCTGTACTGATATCTGTCGGTTGCTGGCTAAACACAGGTTCTTCTTCTACAGGCTCTTGAGGCGGGTCAAATGCTTCAGCAGCTACCGGGATAGCCTCTACAGGAATGGCCTGTATATCGGAACCTGTATTGTCAAGTCCATAGGCGACCTCCATACCAAGCTCGTTGTTACTTTGATTGACAGGGTATTGAATGCGCCACATCAGGAGCAACAAGAGCAGCCCCAGATGTATCACCAAGGCCATCACAAAGGCACTCATTTGTTTGGATAGCTTATTTTCTTCTTCCATAATTGTTGTTGAGGCAGAGAGACATAGGGTCAGGTTATTCTACCACCGAAATATCGGCTTTTCCGGCGGTGCTTCCTTCTAGTTTGGTCGCAATGGCCACCTTTGCGTTGAGCTGATTGGCTAGCGCGGCTACCTGCACCAGATACTCTACCGGCACAGTCTTGTCAATATTGAGGATAACCTTTTTGTCGGCCACTGTAGCCAAGGCCTCTTGGAGCTTGCTCTCTAGTTGTTCGGGTTTGATACGCTCTTGGTTGATATAATATTCCAGCTTGGCCGTAACCGTAACACTGACCTTGGGCACTACTGTAGTCGATTGGGCTGCCTTGGGCAGCTCTACCGGCAGGGCCGTAGGGTTGACAAAGTTGGAAGTCAACATAAAGAAAATGAGCAACAAGAAGATAATGTCGGTCATAGAAGCTAAGCCGAACGAGGTTTCGAGTTTTGATTTGGAACCTAAATCCATAGTCTTCAGATAAATTTGTGAGAAGTACAAAGGTAGTTGTTTCGCAGGTTTTTAGGATAAAAAACGCCCAATTCTTGTTAGTACAACGGCTAGCGTCATAATTTAGGTATGATTTTGGCGCAAAATCTACACATCAATCAATTTTAGACCAAAATTTACTGGATTTAAGGATTTACCGGATTTGACACTCTATCGAGCCATTTTGGAAACCCCATAGCGCTAGTTGTGGGCTGAATCTACAAAAGCTGGCATTTTATACCAAAACAAGGCTTCGTGTTGTTTCGGACTACTTTTCCAAAAAACCCAGTGGTTTGCGGATTTGATATTCTGGCTTATCAATGATTTTCGGACTATCAATTTTCCGAACTAATTTTCACGCTGTATATACTACAATGACACAATCTCCCTCCAATCGCCGCCATTACCCCTTCTTTATGAGCCTAGTAGGCTTGCTTATTGGTCTTCTGCTGTATTTGATTTGGGTAGAAGGGCGCAAGTATGTGGCGCAAAGTCATCAAAAAGAGCCCCTAACGACCGCCCAACACACCAATTCTTCAACACGTATTGCCCATATCCGTACGGTGGCGATAGGCGCGGAGGCGCAAGAGCAAAAAAACCAGATAGAGGCGCTTGCCCAAGCGTTTCCCGATCACTTGCTCTTAGAGGGGCTGCGTATCAGCGACAAACGCATTGCCTTGACCTTCGACGAAGCCCCTGATATGCGCTATATGCCCGAAATACTCACCATCTTGCGGCGATATGAGGTACGTGCTACTTTTTTTATGGTGGGATATAAGATGCTTCGAGACCCCGAGATGGTGAGGGAGGCTGTGATTGACGGCCATCAGTTGGGCAATCATACTTTCAACCATCCTGAACTCCTCCCTGAAGCCCTTGAAGAGTTATACCAAAATCAAGTTTTGCGCTCAGAACAAGTTTTCGAAGACCTTATCAGTATACAGCCCCGGTTGTTGCGTGTGCCCTATGGCAAGATTACAGCCGAGCAGCTGGCTTTTTTGAGCCAAAGAGGTTATTACCTTATCCATTGGTCGATAGATACCTACCCTTGGACTCACCCTTCGCAGCCTCAACTCAACCAACCGCTGGCTGCCCAATTGATGTCTTATGTCCATCCGGGAGCCATTATCCGGCTTTATACCGGCGGCGAAGAAGGTGAGAAAATTGTGCAAGCACTGCCCGCAATCCTTGAAGAACTGCAGCGAGAGGGCTACCAATTCGAGACTGTGGCCTCGTTGGTGGGCATACCCGCTAATTTTTAAAGCCTCATAGCCTTGCTTTTTGCAATGATGTTGTATATTTTTGATCTAATAATGTACGAATGATAATTTTTTTTATCTGACAAAAAATCCCGAAATTTGGAAACTGTCGAACTTAATTGCCTCTTGTGATGAATCATTGCCGCAGCTTTTTACGCATTCGCCTGCTATTTTTAGGGCTGATGATACATTGCGGCAATGTAATGTGGGCACAATCCAACCCCGGAGAAACCCGCGCAGAGATGGCTTATCGCATCAAAAGCAACAATTTTGCCGATGGTTCAGACATCAAGGTGCTACCCACCTACCATCTAAGTACTCCAGACAGCATACGGCCTACACTTGACCAAGCAGGCTGGCAAAAAATAGCCATAGGCCAAACACACTTCAAAGCCAAACCCGGCGAAGTTCACTGGGTGTATTTCCGCATTCGCAACGAGCTCAAAAACCAGCAACAGTTTGTGTTGCACAATCGCGCTCGCGCTAGTTTTTATGAGCTACAATACCGAGAGCTAGGCAGCCAACGCCCTTGGCAAAGTTGTTATTCGGGGGTGTTATTGCCCGTTTGGCAGCGGAGCATTGCCTTGGAGTTCAACGCCCTATCACTCTCCCTCAACGCAGGCAAAACCTATGAAGTATTGATTGGTATCAACAACAAAGACGAGCGCTATATCCACCTTGACTTCAGCCTAAGCCCAGAACCACAGTTTTTGTATTGGGCACACGCACGCCATCTTTATCAAGTGCTCTTGTTGGGCTTTTTTGTGGCTGCTGCCCTCTATCACCTGATGATGTTTTATAGCCTTCGCCCTTACCTCAATCTATTATTTGGGCTGTATCTACTCACTACAGCCCTATATTTTTTTGCGGTCAATGGCTATACCAAATACTTCTTTTTTCCTATCAACCCAGAACAAGACAACTTCTTTGTCAATTTTATTTCGGGCGAACTATCCAAAATCTTATACTTAGGGTTTATACACTATTTCGTCATCAACTCACAACTCAAACAAACTTGGCTTAAATATGTCAGTTTGTTTTTTCTGATTATCACCGGCCTGATGTCCTCTTGGGAAATTATCAAATTTAGCCTTTTAGGCCTGCGTACCACGGTTATTCCCTATATGTTGGCCACCGGCCTGGTCTTGTCTCTATACTTGTTGGTTTTGAGCTTATGGCTGCTTTTGTTCAAACCCTCACCCGTTACCCGGTTTTATGCGGTGGGAATTGGCTGTTTGCAGGTTATGGGGTTGGTGGGCATTGCTGTGTACCACTATGATGTCAACTGGTATCTGAATGCCCACGAGACAGGCTTGTTGTTACAGACTTTGTTTTTTAGCCTAGGCCTAAACAAGCAAATCCAGCAACAGGGCTATGACCGCGATGCCACCAAACAAGCACTCATCAACCAACTACAACACAACGACACCCTACAACGCCAACACGCCCGTGAGCTACAGAGCCGTGTAGAAGAACGGACACGCCAACTCTCAGAGGCTTACGAAGAAATCACCCTCAAAAACGAGGTGCTTCAAGAACAAAGTGAGCTATTGCAGGCGCAAAACCGAGAGATGAAATTCAAAAACGCTCAGTTGGCAGAGCTAAACGAGGAAAAAGATGGCATTATCGGTATTGTGGCGCACGATCTCCGCGCTCCGCTCAACCGAATTTTAGGCTTCAGTACCCTGCTTCGATACGAAGGAGAATTAAACAAAAGCCAACAACAATACCTCGATACCATTGAGTACCTTTGCCAATCTGGCCAAAGGCTTATCAATGACCTACTCGAAATCAGCTACTTAGAATCAGGGGCTTCGCTCAATAAAATAGACAAAGAGCTCTCACAATTTGACTTGGTGGAGGTCTTGCGTACCTTGGTAGAAGACTATGAACCTATGGCCACACAAAAGCAAATCAACCTCCGCCTCGAAGCCCCCACGCAACTGATGCTATATTCTTCGGAAGATTTTGTGCGCCGGATTGTCGAAAATCTCTTGTCGAATGCGCTCAAATTCTCAGACAGAGGTACTGTGCAGCTGAGTGTATCGCTCAATACCACAGACCAAGTAGGGATCACTGTCTGTGACCAAGGCCCGGGCATATCCCCTGAAGAAATTCCGCTGTTATTCAAGAAATTCTCTCGCTTGAGCGCCCGCCCCACTGGTGGCGAAAGCTCTACCGGTTTGGGCTTGTCGATAGTAAAAGCGCTGACTGAGCGCCTAGGGGGCAGTATCAAGGTAGAAAGCGCCCTCGAAGTAGGAGCTTGCTTTGAGGTTACTCTCCCCAGAAACTATAGCCCAACCCCTAAGGCTGAGCAGCATACCAATGGGCAGACCCAACAGAATTTGCTGCGCAATTCGCAGTGAGGTATGTTACCCCACACAGGCGGCACTAGGGCTTTTGCCCATTAGCTATCTGTAGTAGCTGCAACAAAGGGATATCCACAATCTCGAATACGGTTGCGCTTTTGTAGTTAAAGTACCACCATTCCATAGGGTCTACCAAAAAACCGTGTTTGGCCATCATCCCTTTGAGCAACGCTCTATTCTGAATACGCTCTTGGGGAAGGCCCTCAAACTCCGTATGGGAGGCATACACAAGCGCGTCAAAAGGCGTGGGCTACAGCCCCAAAAATAGCCTGCCCACGGTCTAAGTTGCCGCGCATATTGCTGAAAATAAATTCGACATTGAACGCCGTTTTGTCATTATGGTTTTGATAGATAAACTATAGTTTTGGGGCGATCGCACGGCTGTCGGATATAGCCGTGGTAGTGATTTGGCAATACCTTGGCTATCAAACCAATAGCCTGGTCATACCTTCTCCCTTAGTTGCTTATCAACCCCAGCTTGCGCAGCCTCGACTGAATAGCGCCGGCAGTGCGCCCCATTGATTGGGCCAGAGTTTTGATATCCAACCCTTGGTCATAAGCTTGGCGCAGCTCCTCGTCCAAGGTGTCTGTCCAAGGGCGGTAAGCGGCTTTGTGGGTTTGTCGCTTTTCGTCTAGGTTATAGGCCTTAGTGTCATTATTTTTACCCTTAGACGATGTGTTGGATGCGCTCTGTTTCTTCTTGACTACCAAGATAGTACTGCTTTTTTGCGCTGTATCATACGCTATGGGCAGTAACTCCTCAGGGATATGGAGCTGTTTTTTGGTGCGGGTGACAGCCACATACAGCAAGTTGACTTCTTCTTTGAGCTTATTGACTACCTGCATATCATCTTTGATAGCCGGGGCAGCCTTGGCCAACTGCTCTTCATCTAGAAAATCATCTACCAACTGTACTACATCATACTCCATTCCCTTACAACGGTGGACGGTCGAAAAAATAAAAGCAGCCTCATTTTTTTGTTCTTCGGGTAACTGTTTTTCCTTCAGATAATTCATTATCTTGGGTATTTCGCTTCCGTGTTCGCGCACAATCTCGACCATAATCCGCAGCTGTGCATCTTCGGTTTTGTCGATATATTCTTCCAAGTCTTCGAGGGAGTCCATTGCCCTGATAAGCTTATCCCGAATGAGGGCGTGTTGGCCTTGGCTTAGTCGCAAGACATCATACAGGGAAGCGCCTTCGTCGGCATAGACATAAGAACTAAAATTTCCTTCAAAATAAATACCCTGCTGGAGCTTCCGGTCATACACATAGCGGATGGACTTGAGGAGCAAGCCCAGATTGGTTCGCCCAATGATTGCCTTGGGGGTTTGAGATTTCCCCTGAGCAGGCGCAGCCCGCCCATATATAGGCGGCGGCAGAAAGGCAGGTTGGAGATAGCTTTTCCAGAGCAAGACCTGACGCGCCAAATCGGCGATGTCTGCATTGAAACGAAAGCTACTCGATAGCGGATATTGTGTGAAATTTGTTTTCTCTAATGAGTTTACCGCATATCTCCATCCATAAATCTGCTGATGTGTGTCTCCTACAATGACCTTGGTAGCTGGCTGATTGAGGAACACATCAAGCATAGCCGGGGAGGCATCTTGCCCTTCGTCAAAAAGGATGTAATCATATGGGAGGGTTGGCTTGGCGAGTTGGAATTTTTTGAGGTAGAAATCGTGTGTTACGGCTATTTCTCCTCTGTTCATTATCGCCAACAAGAGGCGGGTTTTGTGTTCTATGAAGTCATAAAATCGTTTGACAAACTCCAATGCTTTTTCGTCGGCAATGGTTTCGAGGTAATCCAGTGAGGCTACCGTTTGTCGATTGCTATTGCAGAAATAAGTAGCAAACCTACGGATATGATTGGCCAAGACATACTCAGCGTGTTTTTCGCCGCTGCGTTGTAGCCCCAGCAGCTCTACCAATTCATAGGTTTTGAAATCTTGTGGACGGACTTGATAGCCATTGGCTCTAACGACATACTGGTATGCTAGAGAATGAGCTGTTTTGACGGTTACATAAGACAGTCCTTGCTCGGCGAAGCGTTGTTCGGCTTCGCGCTGTACGGTTTTGTTGAATGCCAAATATAAAATTCGGCTTCCCGCCGGGCGTGTCCGCGCATAGGCAATCAAGGTTGTTGTTTTGCCCGAACCCGCTACTGCATTGATGGTAATATCGCCCTCACTGCCAATGATGGCCTCTTGTTCTGGGGTTAGTTTCATAGTGTGTTATTCCCAATCGAAGTTAGTTTGGGATAAACCTTGGTATAATTGGGCTCATCGACCTAAAATCCTTCTTTCTTGGCTCCGGTGTTTTGTACAAGCATTGACAGTATTTGCCCCAGCGCCAAGCCCTGTTAGCATTTGATGTCAATTTTAGAAATGTGTGCGCTAAAAATTACTGTGAGTCAAGTATGTATTGTTGTATTTCACAAAAAATACTGTTCTTAGGTTGTAGCAACCCTGCTCTACATTGAGTACACAAAAAAACGAAATTTGCAGAGATTTTCAAAGGTCATTCCAATTATACAGGGCTTTAGAGCCTGATAGATTTAGCAAGCAATTAGTTGTTTTTCAGTAATTTACAACCATAAAGCAGGCCTCTTCCATTAGGCTGTCTGTTTGGGCTTTGGTTTGGTTGCTGGCCAAAGCCTCTTTTTGAGCGGCGGATACCAAGAGGCTACACTCAGGTTGAGCAGCACTCCTATCAGCACCAAGGCCACTCCTATCAAGGCTCCCCACGCGATGTATTCGCCAAAGAAAATCCAACCCAACAACAGGGCATAAACAATGCCGACATAGTTTACTGCGGATACGTGTGCGGCGGCCTCAGCCTGATAGGCCTTGGTCATGAGGGTCTGCGCTACCTGTGTGAGCAGGCCTATGGCCAACAGATGTAGCCAATCCCAGCCACTGGGCCATACCCATAGCGGCAATACCAGCAGTGTAGTGATGGGTACGCTGATAAGGGGAAAATAAAACACAATTACCAGCGGGTGTTCGCTGTTTTTGAGTTTGCGAATACACGTATAGGCCAAGGCCGAGAAGAAGGCACTCAGCACGCCTAGGCCCAAATAGAACCAATCGATGCGCGCATCGGTGTATTTGACCACCACTACCCCCGCAAAACAAAGCGCAAAAAGCAGCCACTGTACCCGATATACCCGTTCTCCCAGCCACCAAAAGGCCAAGATAGTCGTAAAAATAGGGGCTAGATACTGTAAAAGCGCCGCCCCGGCCAAGGGTATATGCTGGAGTGTGGTAAAGAATAAACTCAAGGCAATCACCCCAAAAGCCCCTCTCAGAAGCAGCACACGCTTATTGTTGCCCCAATAAGGGATTTGCTTGCGCCAGAGCAGGCCCCAAGTCAGCAACAGCGAAATCCAAGAGCGAAACATCACGACCTCCAAGGCCGGCAAATGTGCGACTGCCTTCACAAAGGCATTCATCACCGTAAAGCACAGCGTAGCCAATAGCATCCACTGTACTCCTTTAGAATGAAGCATCGTTTATTGGGCTTGAGTTGGTTTTTGGGGTGTATAGCGTAGGTGCCCTTTACCGATTTTCATCACCGCAATCGCCTTTTGACTAGCAAATACCGCCCCTAGCGCAGCCGTCAATTGCTGCATGACATAAGTGTATTCGCCAAAAACCTGAGTGCTCATCCCGTTTACTTCTACTGTCAGCGCTGTATCCGATTGGAGCGTATGGATAAAATGAAGCACTACGGCCTCGTAATCTTCGTGTAAGGGGTAGAGGCTGATTTCTACCGAAGTTTGCATTGTTTCCATAAATTGAACACCGGACACAGCCCGATGAGTTTGTTGGGGGTCATCTAACATATCAACCAAGATGATACTGCTGGATGTTTTCAAAACCTTGCGCTTCTCCCCAATCACAATTGGCTTGGGAAAATACCTGCTCTGAAAACCCTGCGAGTCTTGGTAATGTTTTGATGGAACATACACCATAGAACAAGCAAGCCCACATAAAAAATCCCAAACAAAGGTTTTTACTCCTGATAAGCACACCACGTTTTGGCTTTTTGAACAAGCAGCTTCTCCTTCAACATGATTGGACGCGGCGGCTCCGCCGCCCTGAATGATTTTTTTCCGATGTTGCTGCCCCCATTTTTCCATCGCTATTAAGACATCCTGAAGGGTTTGACTATACTCAGTCAGCTCATGTAGCACAGTAGCAGGCTTGGTGTCGCAGACTGTTCGGCTGATTAGCCCGTTCAGCTCTAACTCCTGTAGTTCTTTGGACAAAATCCGTGGAGAAATCTGCCTTTATTCGTTTTCCTGAGTTGACACAAGGTTTGTTACTCCACAAAAAAGGCTAGCCTGAGTACTTGTGTACACCGGTGCGTTGCTCCACAAGGCCGAAAACTTTCGAAAACCCACGGTTAGGCTCTAAATGTGGGTTTTCGGCTAGTGTAGCTTTATTTTACCCCACTGGACATTTTTCAAATCCCCCAAAATGAGGCCTCAGCTTGTCTAGGAGTTGGAGCTCCGTCCGAGTCAGTGCTACAGACAGAGATGACCTAGGAGCACCTTATGGAAATATAAAATAAAGCTTAAATTTCGTGTTTATGCAACTATGTTGCACATATTTCAACAATGTTTTTTTATTTTCCCCGTGATTTGTTTAATATTTGCGAGCAAATACTTAATTTTTTATTAAAGTTTTAAACTACTCTTCAAATGAATCACACTGTACACTATGTTTTATGCGTATTGGTGATGCTTTTTCTCCCTTTACAAACAATAGCGCAAAAAAAGTCCAAGAAAGACTCAAAAAGCCAGTCTGCGCAATTGGTAGAAAAAGTAGTCCAGCAAGGAAATGACCCTGTTATTCCTTACGAAAAGTATGTCCTGCCCAATGGGCTTACCTTGGTTATTCACGAAGACCACTCTGATCCTATAGTACACGTAGACGTTACTTACCACGTAGGCTCGGCTCGTGAAGAAATAGGCAAATCGGGTTTTGCTCACTTCTTTGAGCATATGATGTTTCAAGGCTCTGACAATGTGGCCGATGAAGAACACTTCAAGATTGTGAGTGAAGCCGGTGGCACACTGAATGGTACCACCAATTTAGACCGTACCAACTATTTTGAAACCTTGCCCAGCAATCAATTAGAAATCGCCCTTTGGCTTGAAGCCGACCGTATGGGCTTTTTGTTGGATGCTGTAACACAGGAGAAGTTTGAAATCCAGCGTGCAACAGTAAAAAATGAGCGCGGCCAAAACTATGATAACCGCCCTTATGGTTTGCTCTTCGAAACTTTGTCCAAACACCTTTATCCCTATGGCCACCCTTATTCTTGGCTTACCATCGGCTATATTGAAGACCTAGACCGCGTGGATGTCAACGATTTGAAAAACTTTTTCTTGCGCTGGTATGGGCCCAACAATGCTGTATTGACCGTAGGCGGTGATGTAAATCCTAAAGAAGTCGTGGCTTTGGTAGAAAAATACTTTGGCTCTATTCCAAGAGGCCCCGAGGTAGAGAAAATGAAACTGCCTCTCCCTGTGATAAATCAAGACCGTTATGCTTCCTATGAGGACAATTACATACAGCTCCCCTTACTTATGTATGCAGTGCCGTCAGTGCCTCGCTTTCACCCAGACGAGGCTGCATTAGATTGTTTGGCCGAAATACTAGGTCAGGGCAAAAACTCTATTTTGTACAAAAACCTAGACAAAGCACAGAAAGCCGTACAAAGCTTTGCCGGAAATAATAGCAGTGAATTAGCAGGTATCTTTCAGATGATTGCGCTGCCTTATCCGGGTAAAACCTTGGCCGAAATGGAGGAGATTATCCGCGCCTCGATTTTAGAATTTGAAGAAAGAGGCGTAAGTGATGCAGATATCCAAAAATTCAAAGCACAACAAGAGGCGCAAGCTATCAACGGGCTTGGCAGCGTAAGTGGAAAGGTCTCACAGTTGGCGGCTTTCCAAACATTTGCCGGCACACCCAATTACTTAGGTACACAGCTAGAGGCTTATATGGCCATAACTAAGGAAGATGTAATGCGGGTATATCATCAATATCTAAAAGGCAAACCCGCCGTAATTGTCAGTGTGTATCCTAAAGGCAAGCCTGATATGAAGGCAGCTGAAGACAATCACACTATTTCGGAAGAGGGATATGTCGCCCCCGACTATGGCTACGAAGGCTTGGTGTACAATAAAGCAAAAGATACTTTTGACCGCAGCAAAAAACCATCTGTAGGCCCTAACCCTGTAGTTCAAGTGCCTCCTTTCTGGACCAAAGAACTTGCCAATGGTATCAAAGTAATAGGCACTGAAAACGATGAAACGCCGACTGTTACACTTTCTTTCAGCCTAAAAGGCGGGCATTTGCTTTCGGCCAATGACAGAGAAAAAGCCGGGATTCTAGCCCTGATGACTTCTATGCTCAATGAAGATACTGAAAAGTACACAGCAGAAGAAATGAGTAGCGCACTAGAGAAATTGGGCGCCTCTATTTCGATCTTCGAAAGCACAGAAGATATCCGTGTGAATGTGCGTACACTTACCAAAAACTTAGACGCAACCTTGGCTCTGTTGGAAGAACGGTTGTTCCGTCCTAAGTTTACAGAAGATGCATTCAAACGCAATAAAAAACAACAGGCTGAGAGCATCAAACAAGCTGACTCACAACCTGCTTCAGTAGCCAACAAAGTGTTCAACATCCTATTGTATGGAAAAGATGATATCCGTGCTATACCATTGAACGGCACAGAGCAAACCCTCAATAATATCAGCCTAGAGGATGTGCAACAATTTTACGCCAAATACTTCTCTGCGGCTAAAGCCGAACTGGTAGTCATCAGCAATCTGTCAGAAAATGAGGTCTACCCTAAGCTATCTTTCCTCAACAAATGGGAGGCAACACCCTACGAATTGCCTGCAATGGCTCCGGTAAAAGAGATTGAAAAAACAAAAATCTACTTTGTCAACCAAGATAAAGCCGCTCAGTCTGAAATCCGCATAGGCTATGTAGCGCTGCCTTATGATGCCACCGGGGAGTATTACAAAGCCACGATTATGAACTATGTCCTCGGTGGGGCTTTCAATAGCCGCATCAACCTCAACCTACGCGAAGACAAAGGCTATACCTATGGTGCCAGAACCTTCTTTGCAGGTACTGATATGGGAGGTGTATTTACGGCCTCAGCAGGGGTAAGAGCTAATGCCACCGATAGTTCTATTGTGGAGTTTATGAAAGAAATTGTTGGCTATGCTGACAATGGTATTTCGGCTGATGAACTACAGTTTACCAAAAGCTCCATAGGCCAGCGTGATGCCCTCAACTATGAAACAGCTTTCCAAAAAGCAAGCTTCCTAGGGCGTATTATGCGTTATGGGTTGAACAAAGGTTTTGTTAAAGAACAAATAGATATTCTTAACAAAATCAGCCAAGCAGAAATCAACGCGCTTGCCAAGAAATATTTGCCTTACAACAATATGCATATATTGGTAGTAGGTGATAGAGCCACAGTTATGGAAGGCTTAGAAAGATTAGGCTATGAAATTATAGAGTTAGACAAAAATGGGGATGTACTGAAAAAGTAAGCCGCCCTTTGTCCAACAAAAACACTCATCACCCCGCTGGCCATTTTTCAAACCCCATAGGTAAAACTCGGAACTCCAGCTCCAAGACACGCTGAGGCCTTATTTTGAGGTAAAATGAGACGCAGCCCACAGTTTTAACTGTGAGGTTTGAAAAATATCTGGTGGCGTAGCACAGGGAGAGCCTCAAAATCTCCCCCTGTTTATTTTTTTAAAGCGTAGGCACGCCATATTCGCTAAGCAGGTAAGTAAGCGCGGCCATAGCGGCAGCGCCTAGCTGCAACTCGCGCTGGTTTACCTTGTCGAAAGTATCGATGTGGGTATGGTGGTAGTCGAAGTAACGCTGGGAGTCAGGTCTGAAGCCGATGAGCACCGTTCCTTGGGGGCGCAGCGGGGAAATATCGGCACCGCCGCCGCCTACTCGGATGTTGTCGATGCTATAGGGTTGTAACAGGGGCAGCCAAGCCTGCATGGCGGCCACGGCCTGCTCGCCATTATCTACAGTAAAGCCACGGGGAGTGAACCCTCCTGCATCTGACTCAATGGCCGCGATATGTTTTTCATTCTTCTGAGCCGCCTCTTGAGCGTATTTTTGCCCACCACGCAAGCCGTTTTCTTCGTTCATAAACATCACGGCGCGGATGGTGCGTTTGGGGCGCAGATCTAGGGCTTTGAAGAGGCGCAGTACTTCGATAGACTGTACACAGCCGGCACCATCATCATGAGCGCCCTCGCCCACATCCCAAGAGTCGAGGTGTCCGCCTACGACGATGATTTCGTCGGGGTAAGTCGAGCCACGAATCTCCCCAATAACATTGTAAGAGCGTACATCGGGCAGCATTTCGGCTTCAGAATACACCTTGAGCTTGAGGCGGGGGTTCTTGCGGAGCATTCCGGTCAGTTGGTCGGCGCTGGTATTGCCTATGGCTAGGGCGGCTATAGGCCGTATGCCCTCTTGGTAGCGGGTAGTGCCGGTGTGAGGCTCATCGTCGTTAGCCGTACTCACCGAACGGATTACGACGGCCACCGCGCCCATTTTGGCCGCTTCGGCAGCTCCATTGACACGGTACTTGACAGCATCGCCATAGCCAGTACCGGTTTCGATAAAGCGCTGGTCAAAAGCATAATTATAGAACACAATCTTACCTGATACTTTTTCGACACTGAGCTCTTCGAAGCTTTTCACTTCTACCACTTCTGCTGTGATAGGCTGCCCACCCGTTCCGACGGAGTTGCCCAAGGCCAAGGTCTTAAAACTGGGGCCGCCCACAACCTCTACCGAGGCTTCGCCACGCACCCAATGGGGCACCATCACTTCTTGAAGATAAACACGGTCTAGCCCTAGGGTGTCCATCACTGCTTTGGTAAACTCCACTGCTTGAGCAGCTTGAGGGGAGCCACTCAGGCGATGGCCTATCTTTTTACAAAGGTGCTCCAGCCAGTAGTAGCCGTGGGGGCGCAGCAGGGCTTCGTCATACATCCGTCGGATGATGGCAGGGTTGGCATCGTCGAGCGGGGTCAGCTGTGCATAGGCCTGAGGGCTGCCCGCCAAGACTAAGGGAAAAAGAAGAGTAAAAAAAACTTTTAGTCGTGTTCCTTTCATAAGTAATGTTTTTTGGGTAATTTTACATAATCAAACAAGCACAAAGCACCGCTACAAACTTTGTGTTTCCAAATTTGCAAAAAAAAGCTAGAGACACAACCCCTTGGTTGTTCTTGTGTAAGAATAAAGTGTTTGTCGAAACAAGTATGCCTATTCTCCCTCTCTTGCTGGACACCTTGTCGGCTGTGGCCATAGGCTTTTTGTCTACACCTTAGGGGATGATTGGGATACGACTGATTCAACTCAAAATACCCAACACTTCTCTAAACACAAAATCGATATGACTACGCTTTGCAAAACCTTCGCTTCGGCCTATACGCTGTTTTTCTGCTTGGCTATGGGAACGCTCCAAGCCCAAGAGCCTGCCCAAATCCAAGACCAAGTCCGCTACATAGAAGATATGTATCAATACGTGGCGCTCAAAATCAAAGCCCAAGACTACCCCCACTATACCCACCTGGCTCAAGACAAAACCCAGCGCCTAAGCCTGCCTTCGTTAGAGGGATACCAAGGCCAAGAGCTATACTTTTATAGCCTCAACGGCAACAGTGAGCCTGTATTGCGGATGGTCAAGGTGGCTGCTCAGCACAAAAAAGAACAACTAGAACAGGCCTATCTCTATGACCTCGACGGCAACCTGATGCTACACGAGTCTACACAAGCACAACGCCGCTACAAGGCCTACTTTGCTCAAGACACCTACCGCCTACTACAGTGGCACGAAAACGGGCGTATATTGGGCAGTGTGGTGATGGACGACAGCCAGCTCGTAGACAGTATCCGCCAAGAGGCACGCAGCTACCACCGGCAATTTCAACACTATATGCGTACAGGGGCCTCGGATACACACTATGCCGAATCGGGAGAATGAGCCGCTCAATACAGCATGGCAGGGATTTTGCAGCATCGGGCTTTTATTATCAGAGGCAAATCTCTAACTTGTCGCTGATAGTTGCTTTATCAAAATCGTAATCCAACAATATGAAAACACACATCGCTATTGGTCTGATTGTAGCTGGGGCTGCGCTTTATAGCTGCGGCAATGCCAATACCTCTGCCAACAACAACCAAGAATCCACCGAAACCCAAGATAGCGCCAACCTGCCCGTCAATACGCCCGAAGAGCTCAAAGCCCCCAACGAAATCAGTCAGAAGCTAATCGGCAAATGGCTGGTCGAAAAGCCGACGAAGGAAGGGTTTGCCAATTTTTTTGAGATAGAAGCCGATGGTAGCTTTGAGGATGTATTGATAGGCAAGGACAAACAACGCTTTACCGGCAACCCTAAGCCTATCCGCAATGCTTGGCGGCTAAGTGAAGACGGCAAGCAGCTCATCATTACCCAATACCTACTCAAACCTGACCAGCCCACAGTAGAGAAATTCTACGAGATTATCGAGTTTCGTCGTGAGGGCGGCCTCATCCTGAAGTTGGTGCAAAGCAAGGTATACAACAACAAGGGCGAAATAGCCAACGAAAACAAGCCCAATCAGATGTATGTGCTTGTGCCCGAAAAGGCTTAACCCCCCAAGACACACAACACATTATCCAAAAAACACCAGTCATCCCGGTCTCTCTGGGATGGCTTTTTTTGAGACCAAACTCAGCGCCCGCCACAAAATCAGGCCTCCACCAAAATCTGAACACTGCCAACAATACAGAAGCAGATAACACTGCTGGTATCACACAGCCTTTACATACAACCTGCTGCAAGATACGCAGCTTCTGCAGCAATTGACGGCCATCGTACGACACCCAAGTACCGATGATGATACTGCCAAAACACAGTATACCCAAAAACTGATAGACTACAACCAAAAAAACTTGCCCACACTACTGTTTGAGTACAATGAAGCTGCTCTCTCCAAAATACAGTGCCCACTGCTCGACGCTGTGTTGCAACCCCTAGAGGCACTCCCTCAGCTTTCGGTTCAGGCCCAAACCGATGATGTAGGTACCGAAACGCGCAACCAAGCGCTTTCAGAGGCTCGTGCTGAGGCCGTGCGTACTTTATTGCTTGACGCTGGTCTGTCGCCCGAACGCATCAAAACGCAAGCATTTGGCGCAACCCGCCCACTAGTGCCTAATGACACCGAAGCCAACCGCGCCCGCAACCGTCGTGTAAATTTCAGCTTTGAGTAGCCCTTGATTGAATAAAAACACATCGTTCGCAAAATCTTGCCAAAAACTTGAGCAGTATCTAGCCTATTGTAGCACTTGGGGTAGGTTTTTTGGCAATATTTTCCGAACTTAGTCTGGTTTTTGGTCTGCTTCCTTTTTGAGGGGGTGTTGTTACGTTGTTGTCAATGCATTGGGAAGCCAAAAAAAGATAAATAAAAACCCCAATTAAGGGCCTAGCCCTTGGGGCTTGTGTTACACGTTGTTAGATATTTATGCCAGAGCTACCCTTAGTTGAAGAGCTGATACATACTTGGGCTGTCCGTATGCTAGAGGGCCGGCTCCTAGAGGCTACGCTGGAGGGCTTGCGCCCCGATATAAAAAAAATAGAAGCTTTGGGGCTTGAGCTGGAGGGGACTTATAAGGCTTGCCTATCGGCTAAAAAACGGGCACAAATCCAACAGGCAGAAGAAAAGCTGTTGGAAGACTGTCTAGATTACTTGGATTTACTCGGTATCGACCTCAGCCCTGAGGCCATTACGTATGCCCAACGTCAGGCGCATTCGTGGCCCGAGACCCTAGACACAATTTTTCAAGCTACACGTTCCTTGCTCAAGGGCTTCTCCAATCCGTTGCGTTTGGTAGATTGGAATCCTGAAGAACCTTTTGTACACAGCTACCCTTTGGTAGTACGCTTGGCTCAGATAGCAACCGCACACGAGGGGAAAGCAGCTCGTGCTTATAATCGCTATGTCGACATTCCGGAAAATTATCTTGAAAATAACCCCGAAATAGCCCAACTTTACGAACGTATCACCCAAACAGATGAGCACTTTTTTATCACAGGAAAGGCCGGCACGGGCAAGTCTACCTTCTTGCACTACTTGGCTCAAAACAGCCCTAAGAAAACCGTAGTACTGGCCTTTACGGGCATTGCGGCAATCAATGTGCGTGGGGTTACGCTTCACTCTTTTTTTGGCTTTCCTTTCAAACCTTTGTTGCCACGTGATAGCAGCATTCCACGCTTTGATAAATCGAAGCAACAACGTAAAATCATCGAGAAGGCAGAGACCTTCGTCATTGATGAGGTGTCGATGGTGCGGGCTGATTTACTCGAAGCTGTAGACCAATCGCTGCGCATCAATGGAGGGAATCCTAAGTTGCCTTTTGGAGGGAAACAAATCATCTTGATAGGCGATGTGTTTCAGTTGCCGCCGGTATTACGCACCGACGAGAGCAGCCTCGAAGCTTTCGACCGTTACTACGACAGCCCTTATTTCTTTAGTGCCCCTTCGTTCAAAGTATCGCGATTTCATTTTATAGAATTGACCAAGGTCTTTCGGCAACAAGACGAATATTTCAAAGACCTCCTCAACGCCCTTCGTGTAGGCGATGCCCGCGCAGAGGTCTTGCAGGGACTCAACCAACGCCATTTGCCCGAAAAGGCTCCCACTGCCAAAGACTTTGTACTGACCTTGGTAACCAACAACAAGCTGGCTGCCTCTATTAATGAAGAACGACTGGCCGAGCTTCGGGGCAAGACCTATACTTACCAAGCGCAAATCGAGGGGGATTATAGCGCCGAGAAATACCCTACAGACTTTGCCTTGGCGCTCAAAGAGGAGGCGCAGATTATTTTTATCAAAAATGATATTGTCCAAGGGCAAGGCAGTGGGCAACGCCGCTGGGTCAATGGTACTATCGCCAAAATAGATAGCCTCACCGAGGAGTTAATCAAAGTACGGCTCGACAACGGAGAAACGCATTTTATAGAGCGCGAAGTATGGGAAAACCGTGTTTACCGCTGGGATGTCGAAAAACACGCCCTTGTGTCGGAAGTAATCGGTACGTTTACGCAGTTCCCTATCAGGCTGGCCTGGGCCATCACCATCCACAAAAGTCAAGGACTTACTTTCGACAAAATCCATATCGATCTTGGGCGTGGCGCATTTGCCCACGGCCAAACCTATGTGGCGCTGAGCCGTTGCAAGTCGCTAGAGGGGCTAAGCCTAGGGCGGGCGGTGCGTAAGCAAGATATCATCATAGATCCTACTGTCGTTCGGTTTTACAACCATCACTTTGCCAATCCCGAAGCCTACCAACAAGAACAAGAGGTAATCGCTTTTATTTTGGCCAATGCGCCTTGGTTTTTGGCGTTGTTGGCCTATCATTACCCTTTCAGTGTTGTACAGTTGGAGCGTTACCGAAAGTTGTTGCCTTGGGGACTGACACACTACCCCAAAGCTCCTAATTTTGAAGCAGCTTGGCAGGCCTTAGGGCTTTGTGCCAACCAACACTTGCCTTGGCATCAGCTCGACGCTTCGCATCTACCCACTGAGGCGATGTTGTACCTCCCCGAATACCCACTGAAACCCTTGCGTATATGGCAAGGCCGTCTTGCAGCCTTGCAAAAAATGAACGAAATAGAAGAATATGATTATTTTTGCAAAGCACTGGCCTACGAACAAGCTTGGCTGCGCGAAGTAAGCAGAGACCTCCCCACTATCCCGCCCAGCCATTGGGAAGGACTGTTGGCACACGAATGGCAACAAGCTTGGCGCTACAACCCACAACTATGGCGCAAGACTTTTCAGCCTTGGTTTGCCAAACCACAGTTTGCCGAAACTGTTCTCAATTACCTCTTAGAAGCCGAACGACTCAAGGCCTAAGACCAAGAGTCGTACTCTTAATATCAATATCACAGGTCGATGGCCGATTTACCATTCACCAAAAACCTCTTTAAAATCGGCCTGAACGGTAAGGGCATATTGCTCACAAAGCTCATAAATATCATCAACAGCTTGATGGATGGTCATAAGTTTGTTTTCAACACTGCGGCGAGCCTGATAGACCCGAAGCTGAAGTACATAATTCTGAAACACGTGATCTATCTCACCTGTTATCATCTTAGCCCATTCGGGGCGGCTCTTCGGAGGGATGGTAAGCTGTTTTGAGGTGCTCATAAGGTTTGTTAAAAGGGTTTTTAGTAATAAAAAAGGTGCCTTGTTGTATAGGGCTAACATTAATCAAAATAAGCTACATAATGATGTATTGTAATTTTTTTGAAAAAAAACAACCAAACAAGGGATTAAAAGTAAAACCATTACTTAATAGCTTGTTAGTTTTACTATCGTCTTTTCTAATAACGGCGTGTAGTGCCGATTGTTTCAAGCCAACTGGCGAAATTGTACAGGAGCGTCGCTTGATGGCTGATTTTAGCGAAATCAACCTCTACGACAATCTCGACTTGGTACTGCGGCCTCTTCCATCGGGCGAAACACCTTTTATAGAAGTAGAGGCGGGTAGTAAGCTACAAAGTAGTATAAAAGCTGAGGTGCGCGATGGCGTTTTGTACTTACGCAACACCGCTGGTTGCAATTGGGTGCGTAATAATAACAAAGCTCGTGTCATAACTGTTCATTACCCCGTGCTAAAAGCCCTCAGACATTACGGATTTGGGCTAGCACGCAGCCAAGGGGTCTTACAGGTTACTGATTTGCTGCTTATCGTTGAGGGACAAGGAGATATAGACCTAAGCCTAGTAGCTCAAAACCTAGAGTGCCGCTTGTTTGAGCGTGGCGATATCCGGTTACGCGGTGTTTGTACAGGCCTCAATGTAGCTACCTTTAACCACGGTTTTTTGTATGCCCAAGACCTGACTGCCCGCCACATCAGTGCTGTGCACGAAGGAGAAGGTGATTTCCACCTACGCGCCACCGAACAACTGGACGTACAGCTGCGCCCCTTCAGTATTGGCACTATTTTTTATTATGGTCAACCTGTAGTTACTAACTTCGATATAGCCCCCCAAACCCGAGGGCGAATCCGAGCCGTGAACCCAATGTAGCTCCTCCACTGGTGCTGATATTGGCATCATAATTTCAAATAAATCATCGTAAGCCTTGGCACACGATGACCCACACACACCCCATGAGATTTTTAAACAAAATACTGCTCACCTTTTTATTGCAAGGATTACCCGTTTTTGCCGAAGCGCAATGCCAACTGTGCCTTTTTACAGTGGCAGAAGTGCTCGAAATACGTGATTTCTTGCGTACCCAAGAGGAGCTGGTGCTCTACAGCGGTTGCGAATACAACGACCTCGCACGGCGTATCCGTATCGACTCGGTCTACTATCAACTCGACGAAGGGATGCCCGACCGCCGTTATGCCATTCACATCAAAGGCACTATCTTGGGCTTTTTTGCTATCCTCAACCAACAACCGACCCGATATACCCCCGAACAACAAGCCTTTGAAGGCTCCATAGACCTAGCCTACACCCATATCAAGGTTGGCGGATACTATGACCAAGCGCTGGGCAAATATATCTGGGATGCCAAGTGTCTTGGTATATACTTAGGGTTTGCCTGCGACCCCTGTACTGACCCATTTGACTACCCCGATTACCCTTAGCCAAAGAGAAAAGCCGTTGCAAAATGCTATTGTTGATAAAAAATGTGTAATCTTGCGAACCAAAAAATCTATGCGCTAATCAAAAAGATAAGCATTTACTAGTATTTATGAAAAAACAAAAAATTGATTCTAAGGAGGTGGGCCTCGAAATAGGGCTGTCGCTACTTAAGTTTTTTGCCAAAACAGACTTCTTGCATTATGGCTACTGGGAAGAAGGAATGGAGGTAGATATCTTAAACCTCAAACAAGCTCAACAAAACTATACCGATTTTCTGTTTTCGCATATCCCCCAAGGGACTAAAAGCATTCTGGATGTGGGCTGTGGCTCTGGCAAAATCGCCCGAATGTTGCTCGACAAAGGCTATCAAGTAGACGGTGTGTCGCCGGCAGAGCGCCTTACTGAGCGCGCGCGTGAAGCTGTAGGACAAGAAGGCACCATCTATCATGGTACTTATGAGGAAGTCGCCATCCCAGAGGGAAAAGCTTATGACCTCATCCTCTTTAGTGAAAGCTTTCAGTACATCAATATGCCCCGCAACTTTGAACGCTCTTACCAACTGCTCAACGAAGGAGGTTATATGCTCTTGTGCGATTTCTTTCGTTATGAAGAACACAAACACCGCCCCCTAGGTGGTGGGCATTGGCTGGGGCACTACGAACCCGCCCTCGCCAACAGCAAGTTTGAAGTCGTTACAGAAATCGACATCACCCAAAAAGTAGCCCCTACGATGGACTTGGTCAATGGATTAACCATGGAAGTGATGAAGCCCGCTTGGGAGATGGGTACAGCGCTAGCCGAGGCTCGACTACCCGGCTGGGTTTGGCGAATCATCAAGTGGAAGTTTGGCAAAAAAATGCTAGATATCGAAGCCAAGCAGTTCAAAGGCGAACGAAACGCCAAAAACTTTATCGCTGACAAGAAATACTGCCTTATATTGCTTAAGAAAAAATAATGGCACCTCACGCCACTGGACATTTTCAAATCCCACAGCTAAAACTGTGGGTTGAGTCTCATTTTACCCCCAAAAGGAGGCCTCAGCTTATCTCGGAGCTGGAACCCCAAGCCTACTTTTCCAAAAATATCTGGTGGTATGGGGACTATTCAAATAGCCCTTGCTCCACTTTGCGGCCTTGGTAGTAAAAAGCGAACACATCAAGGTACACTATTAACAAGGGCTACCTTTGCACAGATAGAAGTTTACTGTAACCACAATCGAGCACTTTCTGGGTTGTCGAAATACCGGATTTCATAATCCCCCTCTTCTTTGACTGTTTCTACTTCATCTACCGATTGCTGCATTGAAAGATTAGCTATTAGTTCTTCTGGAATCACAATCGCCATCTTTTTCAGGCCGTAGCTAGGGGGTTGATTCCTTGCTGCTTGAGTTCGGTAGCGATTTGGGCGCGGTGGTAGGTTGAGTTATTGATGATATGAAAAAACACCTCCTGAGCACTATTGACAGCTGCTGGAGCAGTTGTTGGGTGTCTTGGTAGTTGGCTAGGTCGGTGGCTTTCAGGTCTTTGATTTCGTGTCGTTGCCAAACTCCAAAAGGCGCTTGTGAGCCTGCCACCCTATGGTTCCAAATCTGATGGGCGTTGAGGGTATGGCTAAAAAGCTTGAGCGCCTTTTCGGCAATGGGTGTTATCTGCGTCTCAAACAAGAGCACCAACTGCTGATTGCAGTAGTGGTTGTATGCAAACAAATCTTCAAAAAACAGCTGCATAGGGGTATCGTTTGGGGTGATGGTGTGTGCCCTACGAAGACACACAAATTGTTTGGTCTGGGCGAATTGTGCCAAAAACAACGAGCTTTTGCTATATTGCAACTTAAAATCACCCTAGTCTGCACCCTGTGTCGCACTACTTTTAGGATTCTATGATGACCAACCTTACCACTCCCCCCCATACTTTTGAAAACAGCTTGGCCTTTGCCCAACAGGCCGACGCACAAGATCCGCTCCGCCCAATGCGCGAGCGCTACCATTTTCCGCAGAGCACCGAGGGCCGTCCTGTGCTCTATTATACCGGCAACTCCCTTGGCCTACAGCCCAAACAAACCGCCGCCTACGTACAGGAGGTGCTCCACAAGTGGGCCAGCCAAGGGGTCGAGGGGCACTTCGTGGGCGACACCCGTTGGTATGACTACCACCACGCCCTCAAGCCCGCCGCCGCACGCATTGTAGGCGCGCTGCCCGAGGAGGTTACGCTGATGAACACCCTCACCGTCAACCTACACCTGCTGATGGTCAGCTTCTACCGCCCCAGCCCTACGCGCTACAAAATTATGATGGAGGCCGGTGCTTTCCCCTCCGACCAATACGCCGTAGAGTCGCAGGTACGCCACCACGGCTACAGCCCTGATGCCGCCATTGTAGAGCTAAGCCCCCGCCCGGGAGAGCATACCCTCCGCCCCGAAGACATCTTACAGGCCATCCAAGCCGAAGGCGACAGCCTCGCCCTGGTGATGTTGGGTGGGGTAAACTATTACACTGGCCAGCTATTTGATATGCAGGCCATCACCAAGGCCGCCCACCAAGTGGGGGCTGTGGTCGGCTTTGACCTTGCCCACGCCGCCGGAAACGTCGCCCTGTCCCTACATGATTGGGACGTAGACTTTGCCGCTTGGTGTACCTACAAGTACCTCAACTCCAGCCCGGGGGGCGTGTCGGGCGTGTTCATACACCAGCGCCACGCCCAAAACACCGAGCTACACCGATTCGCCGGGTGGTGGGGCTACGACGACAAGACCCGCTTCGAAATGAAAAAGGGCTTCAAGGCCATCCCCAATGCCGACGGATGGCAGCTCAGCAACGGCCAAATCCTGACCTTGGCCGCCCACAAAGCCGCCCTTCAGCTCTTCGACGAAGTAGGGATGGAAGCCCTCATTGCCAAAAGCCGCCAACTGACGGCCTACCTTGAGTTTGTCATCAAGGAGGCCGCCGCCGACCAACCCGATGCCCTGACCATCATCACCCCCGCCGACCCACAAGCCCGTGGCTGTCAGCTCTCTATCCTGACAGACCATCGCGGCAAGCAGCTCTTCGACTACCTGCACCAACACGGTGTCATCCCCGATTGGCGCGAGCCCAATGTCATCCGCTTTGCCCCCGTACCGATGTACAATAGCTTCGAGGAGGTCTACCAACTAGGCCAACTCCTCTCACAAGCCCTCAAGTTGTACTAGTATGCGCCGCTTTTGGGGCTTCCCCCGCGCCGCACGTTGAGGGCTGTGTTCCACCACAGACCCAAGGGGGTGCGGAGTCGGGCTTTCGGCTTTAGTCCCCGCGTAAGCGCGAGGAGCTATCGCAGAGCTTGCGCTCGCATCCTTCGCACTCCCAACAGTAGTACTTCCATAATTTATACTCACCCCTAACCTCTCACAAAAGAATGAATATGCTATCAGAATACCCTGAGTCTACCGCCATCATCCGCTTTCAAGACTGCGACCCACTCGGCCACCTCAACAATGCCAAATACTTTGACTACTTCTTCAACTCCCGCGAAGACCTAGTGCCCGAAAAGTACGGCGTCAATCCCGTTACGTTTTTCAAGAAATACCAATCTGGTTGGGTCATCTACAACCATCAGATTTCGTATCTGCGCTCAGCACTTCCGGGCGAGCGTGTGGCCATCCGCTCCGGCATCATCTTCTACGACCACGACACCGTCGTTACCGAATACCTCATGACCGACCTCTCCCGGCAACAACTAATGGCCGTGCTGTGGGCCACCAGCAAATTTATAGATGGCAAAACAGGCAAAAAAAGCACCCACCCCGAGGAAGTCGTGGCCTTCTTGGAGCGTGCCTACATCCCCGGCGCCGACTATCACCCTACCAAATTCCAAGACCGCATCCGAGTAGTCAAAACCCTTTTGAGTGAGTTGGTGGGGTAGAAAATAAATGAAAGCCCCGGAGGAGCCGCCCTGTTGGTAGTCTTTTTAAACCATATAAACCTCTTAGCTGCCGAAAACACCCAAATGATAGGCCTCAGCTACCTCAACACCGAGCAAATGGGTAGGCGCAATGCCTGAAGACATTTGTGAAGGCGTTTTTCTCAAACTATTCCAAGAATGCGAAATTGCTCGGTACCAAACACGAGCAATTATGGAGTACGAACAAAGTTGGAAAGAAAACAACGATTGGTATGCCGTACTGAGTACTGCAGAGAAAAAGGGAATTGAGAAGGGTAGAATTTGCCAGATGCGCAAAGGTTTTGAGAGTACACCCCTCCCAAACTGATTTCCAAGGAGGTTATTTTTTTGCCAAAAATACCCAGAGACCTATCATTTCCCCACACACTTTAGTATAAAGCCAGTACTGTGTAGGTTTTCAATCTCGATGAGGTAGGCGGGGTCTGCGGCCAAGTATTTGCGTAGTTTGGTGATAAAGACATTGAGACTTTGCTTGGTGAAATAATCATCATTTTTCCAAATTTTGAGCAAGGCCTCTTCGTGTGTCAATACTTCACCTTGTTTTTCGAGCAGCAGTTGCAGCAAGGCGGCTTCTTTGGGGCTGAGCTTTTGGGTGTTGTCGCCTAAGTGAAGCAGGCGTTTGGTAGGGTCAAAGCGAAAGCTTCCCAAAGTATGGGGATCGACAGTGTTTTTGAGAGTTTGTTGTAGCAGCACTCTCAGCTTAAGCAGCAGTATCTCGGGGTCAAAAGGCTTGACCAGATAGTCTACCGCTCCAAGCTGGTATCCTTTGATTTGGTCTTCTTTCAAGGATTTGGCCGTCAAGAATACAAAAGGGGTCTCGCGGTATTGTTGCTGTATCTTTTCGGCTACCGAAAAGCCATCCAATTTGGGCATCATCACATCCAAGATACAGGCATCAAAGCGTTGGGTTTGCAACACCTCCAGCGCCTCTTGCCCATTGTGGCACAGGGTAATGACAAAGCCATTCATTTCCAAAAAAGCTTTGAGCATGAGGCTGAAGTTATGATCATCTTCGGCAAGGAGTAACTTATGCATCAGTAGTTGATTTTGATTGTTGTTGGTTTTGCTCCGAAGCGCCCGAGGGCGGCTCTTGGGTTTGTAACGGCAGGGTTAGTACAAAGGTGCTGCCACGCCCTAAACGGCTACGTACTTCGATGCTGCCCTTATGTTGCTCTACGATGGCCTTGGTATAACTCAGCCCAAGACCAAACCCTTTGATATTGTGTATGTTGCCGGTAGGCACGCGGTAGAATTTATCAAAAATCAGGGCTTGTTTGTCGCGGCTGATACCCAGCCCTTGGTCTATGACCGAAACCCGAAGATGAACGGGGCTGCTTTCGGTTTTGAGGGTGATATCGAGCTTGTCGGGAGAATACTTGACGGCGTTGTCTATCAGGTTGGAGAGCGCATTAGAAAGGTGAAACACATCCCCAATTACAATGGCTGATAGGGCCTCAAACTGTCGGTGTATCAAGCCTTTGTCACTTATCTTCAGGGTATAAGCATCTGCCAAATAGTCCAACACTTGGTGGAGGTCTACTGGCTCTTGTTGAAGCTCAAAGGCCTTTCGGTCGCTGACAGCAGCCTGCAATACTTTTTCGACTTGGGCATTGAGGCGTTTGTTTTCTTCCTTGATTACCTTGGTAAACTGCCGAATAAGGTCAGGTTGGCGGATTACTGACTCATTCTCGATATTGGCAATTGCAAAGGTGATGGTGGCAATAGGTGTTTTGAGCTCGTGGGTTACATTATTGATAAAATCGTTTTTCTGTATGCTCAGCCGATGTTGTTTCATTACCAACCTAGAAGCCAACAAAAAACAAAACATCGTAATACCTACCATGGCAATGGCGGTGGTGATGGGCAACAACAAAGCTCTCAACAACCAATGCCGCTCTGTAGGGAAATAAAGCCGTAGTTCTTCTTTTTCGGTGAAGGCATATCGAAAGCGGGTTTTGTTGAGTTGCTCGGTATCGGCTCCGGGGCTAAGGTAGCCATAGTTGGCTGTTTTTAGGTTATAAAAACCCAGCGCTAGGTCGTCGGCTGGGGCGATATGTTGTCGCAACAATGAGTCTAGGGGGAATATCTGGGCTACACTCTGAATATCGCGCTCACATTGGGCGCACATCTGAATGCTGCGAAAAAGGTAGAACTCCTTGAGGTTGGGGTGTCGCCTAGGGCGGGTAGCCTCTAGGGTATCTTTGAAGCTCAAAAACTGCTGCAGCCGCTGTTTGGGCAAAAGCGTATCAGGTTGGAAGTCGAGTAGTGGATAGACTTGGGCGCTTTGTGCCACCATCAATACAAAATTACTGTCGGCACTGGTATACAGCAGGTTATAGCTTTCTTGGTCTTCTACAGTAGAGGTGTGGCTGCTCCAGCGTTGGTATTGCTGTTGGGCGGACTCTACCCCCCTAGCTACGGAGGCCTCAAAGATAGCCCGTTTGTCTTCTACCAAGTTGATAATAGTAGCCACCTCCAACCCTACAATCAGTCCGGCAGGAAAGGCAATGAGATAAATAATGAGATGATAAGCCGTAACAGGCTTAGACCGAAACCTAAAGATACGCATCAGGACAAAGGTAGCAAATAGGCAGTAATTGTGCCGGATTTTAAGCTTTGTTTAAGCTTCTCCCACATACCTATTTTGATTGATAATCAGAGAGATGAGCTTGATAAAGTGCTTGCGCTCGCGAGGGTGCAACATCGTAATGGGCAGGTATACCTGTGCTCCATTGGTATATCGTAGGCGGATTTTGTCGGCATTTAAGATATGCATCTGCTGGAGGCTGCGCAAGGGCAGGCGTTGGTGTGAGAGCAAGCCCCTCCTGACCGTGAGCGCTTCTTCATCGATATAGGCAAAAGGGGTACGCCAATGGTAAAACCCCGTCAGCAAGGCCCAAAACAACAAAGCCCAAGCAACTACATCATACATCGACCACGAGGGTTGCTCCGAATAGTGTACAAACAACGCTATCGCAAGACCCAACGCCCACAAGAAATGTGGCATATAGCCCGAAGGACGGCGTACAAAATATTTGGCAGTAGGTATATTGGTAGACATCGTCAAAAGGGTTATTGTTTGCTGAAAAACGCTGTATTGGGTAGTTGTTTTCGAATGCGCTTCATCTCCTTGGCATCGCTAGGAATGCGCGTAGCGCCTATCCCGATATATGATACCATCATCCAAGGGCGGAGGTCTTTGGGTAAGGCGCTGACGGGGTTTTCGCCCAACTCAAGATAGGAAAGCCGGCTTAGACTCGTGATATTTTCGGGAAGGCTATTGAATACGTGCGCTTGTTTTTGGGTAATATAACTATTGAATGTAGCCCACAAGTCCAATATTACCAACTCTTTGGCCGACAGTATCCAAGGAGGGAACACCTGTAGGCCATACCCCTTGAGCGACAACTTACGCAGCTTCGTAAGGCGCTCTAAACAAGGAGGCATTTGAGCAAAATCATAGTCTATCAGCTGTAACTCCAACAAGGACTCACAGTCGCAGAGGGCTTCGGGGACAGGTATGCGGCGGCTTTCGCTCCCCTCTTCTGTCTTGAGGATAAGGCGACTAAGCGTCGCGCGCTCAACGGCTGTCTCGGGCAAGAGGGTATCTAAAGGCAATAGCTCCAGCTCTTGGTTGAGTTGCTCCCAAGGCGTTGTATTTTGAGTCTGTGCTTGCAAAAAGCCGATAGTCATCGGCAATATCAAAAACAAAAATCGGTTCATAGTTTCTCATATTTGGGTTGCGCTCTATGTAGCCCAAAGCTCCATCTTCGGAGATGTGGTAGTCTGTCAATTTAAGTCCCACATATCCCCCCAAAGCCTCTGTCCACCATCTACATACAGTGTTTCTCCGGTGATATATTCGGCAAATGGGCTGGCCAAAAACAAGACGCTATGGGCTACTTCGTCGGCTGTTCCTAGTCTTTTGGCTGGAATCGTTTTGGGCGCGCGGTTGAGCATTTGTTGAACCTCAGGCGGGTACGTCTCCAGCCCCGAGGTCTGAATGATGCCCGGCGCTACGGCATTGACACGGATATTGTATACCGACCATTCCACGGCCAAGGTTTTGGTGAGGTTGTCTACGCCTGCCCTTGCTGCGCCTGTGTGTGCCATTCCGGGAAAGCCCCGAAACATATTGGCAATAATATTGACCACTACCCCTTGGCGCTGTGGGATAAAAAAGCGCTGCGCCATAGTAGTGGTTGTCAGCCAAGTACCGTGAAGGTTGTTTTCAATCACTGCTAGCCAGCCTTTGTAGGGAATCCGCTCAGCAGGAGCCAGAAACTGCCCTCCGGCATTGTTGACCAATAGGTCTAGCCCTTGTCCTTGGGCGGCTATGCGGTCGGCCAATTGGAGGAGCGCCTCCGGCTGGCGGATGTCGGCCACTGCCCATTGGCACTGCCCAAAAACAGACAACTCCTCTGTGGCACTTTGGAGGCGCGCCTCATTGCGGCCACAAATCCAGACCGTTGCCCCGTTCTGAAGCAATTGTGTGGCGATGGCCTTGCCAATGCCGCTCCCGCCGCCAGTTACGAGAGCCGTTTTTCCAGAAAATACAGCAGTAGCAAACATATCAGTAGTAGGTTGGTGTTTGTTGGGTTGGTTTACAAGTATACATCTTTTTGGCCAAAAACCATGGTCTTCACACACCAGAGTCTCTGTTATTGGCGATTTATACCAAGATTTGAGGATTTACAGGATTTGATTTTCTTGATTCTCAAGAATTCTCGGCGCACACATTTTCCAAACCAATTTGGGTTGGGTATAAAAAAACACACCGCTCTAGATTTTTCTTTTGTTGTCTATATTTTCGAAAATAGCTAATAGTAGCACTCGCTAAAAGATGTACCACACCACTGGATATTTTAGAAAAGCAGCTTGGAGCTCAGCTCCGAGACAAGCTGAGGCCTCATTTGGGGAGGGGCAATGAGACTTAGCTCACAGTTTTAATTGTGGGGTTTGAAAAATGTCCAGTGGCGTGCCCAATGCCATAAAAACCGACCTAATTTTGAGGCAAAAACCCTATTTGGGAACATCCTTTGTATGGTACTTGTTTAGCGCTATACAAGGTCTCTTTATCATACAGGGCTGATGTTACCAATGATACCCCAACCATACCATCCCATAGACTGCAACTTTTATGACATCCTGCTAGACCGTGCAACGCGGGTATTGACTTGTCATTTGGTCATTCAAGATTTCGACGGAAGCCAGCGGGAGCTTCGCAGCTATATTGAGGATGTTTATACCCAAAACCACGAAGAGTTTTTGTTGCTGCGCAATGGCCAAAAACTTAGACTAGACCAAATACTGTCTGTAGACGGCATCGAACCTAGTCATCTGGGTAGCTGCCGGCTTCGCTGATGATACAAAAGCAAGCCAATGTTTTGCGAAGCCGATTTTATGCAGTATTTTAGTCAGCCTTATTATTGACTACTCACCTTATCTACCCTCATAATCACCTATATGAGAATTACTTACAACGCCCCCTTTGTATTGACCTATACCTTGGTGTGTTTGGTTATCACCTCTATCGATTTTTTATTGTTAAACAATCTGGTCATTACACAAAACTTTTTTACGGTCTACCCTTTCGGCACTGCGCCGATGTCATTGACCAATCCGCTGGCCTATTGGCGGCTTTTTTCGCACGCCTTGGGGCACGCCGACTTCAATCACTTGCTCGGGAACTTTACCTTTATCTTGCTGCTGGGGCCCATCCTAGAAGAGAAGTACGGGTCTGATAAATTGCTGTGGATGAGCTTCTTGACTGCGTTCATTACCGGTATACTCAATGCCAGCCTCTTTAGTAGTGCCCTCTTGGGAGCCAGCGGTATTGTATTTATGATGATTTTATTGGCTTCTTTTACCAATATGCGCGCCGGAACTATCCCCCTGACCTTCCTCTTGATTGCTGGCCTGTTTTTAGGCAAAGAAATCTATAATACGATGTTTGTAGAAAACAACACCTCAGAGTTTGCCCACATCTTAGGTGGCATTAGTGGTGCAGTATTTGGATACATCTTTGGTATCCGACCCAAAGAAACTGCCTAAGCTACTGCTTATAGGCTATAATCTCCGCCCAAACCTGTATGTATGTCTTTTCGATTATGAGACAAAATAGACTAGTGCTTTTTGCATTGTTATTCTTGACCTTGGTTGCCTTGCTGGTGATTGTTTTTATGAACAAAGAGTACGACAATGTCAATTGGGAAGGGCATTATCAGACCGATAAAAAAGACCCATATGGTACTTATATTTTGTATCAGAGTATCCCCCAAATCTTTCCGGGTAGTACGATTACACGCAACACACAGAATATTTTCATAGACCAAAAGCATAAAGACTACCTAGCGCAGGCTCCACGAACAGTGTACTGTATTGTCTCCCCAAAAAGCAATATAAGAGGGAGTTATATGAGCTTTTTACAGGATTTTGTAGCCAAAGGTGGTGTAGTTTGGATTATGAGCGAAAAGCTGAACCCCGAACTAGAACAATTGCTACAAATACAAAGCACATACTATGTCAATAACAATCCACAAGAGCTGACCCTAGGGCAAACAACAGCCTATTATGATGCCTCAGCACCCCGTCAAAACACATATACCACTAACTACCTACTCCCTTCAGGCTTTGATGCCGAGGTGTATCCGCTTCTCTATGACAATAAGCAACAACTGCTTCTGGCCAGCACCACAAAAACGCTCGCCAAAGGTGGCTGGTTGATTGGTGCTTCGCCCAAACTAGTGGCTAACTACTACCTGCTACAGCCCAATACTAGGCTCGTGGCAGAAACAATCCTCACACACTTGCCCAACAGAGAATATTTTGTATGGGAGACATACAAAAGTTACACCCAAGAAACACAAGGCTCTATCTGGAGTGTGGTATGGGCACACAAACCCCTACGTTTTGCTGCCTATCTTTGCCTCCTGACTGCTGCCTGCTACCTGTTGTTTGAAAGCCGACGCAGACAAAGAATTGTACCCCTAATAGAAGCGCCCACAAACAGCAACCTCAATTTTGTCAAAAGCGTTGGCTCCCTATACTATCACTACAGAGACCATAGCAAGATGGCCCAAAAAAAAGTACACTATTTTTTAGAATACCTACGCCACAAACTACATATCCCCACCCAAGAACTCTCACCCACCCAACTACACCAGACCTTAGCTGCACGCCTTCCACAGTTTCCTGAAACTGATTTGCGTCAACTGATAAGCCTCTGCGAAAAAGGACAGCAAAAACAAGAGTTTTCCCAAAATCAACTCATTCAGCTAGGAGAGCTTATCTACTTGTTCAAAAAAGAGGTAGGATAACCCTGCATATCGATAGCCTTCTATACGATTTTCAGAACCCTTTGGGTGTTACCCAAAACAAATTTCCCACTCTCCCGAAGCGCATCCGAAACCTGCAAATCAGGGTTACACAACACATAAACCCGCACATTCGGAATATCCAGAAGCGTATCAGGCAAGGTTTGGAGTTGGTTATTTTTTAGCCATAATCTTTCCAAATTAGTGAGCGGATCTAACTCAGGAGGCAGGGTTTGGAGTTTATTCCAGCGTAAGCTTAATTTCTCAAGCTTTTTCAAGACCCCTATCTGAGGCGGTAGCGCAGTCAAGTTTTCATCATATAAATCAAGCCCTGTGAGTATCAAAGGGTTTTCTATTTCGGGCAGCTGTGATGATGCGGAGGTCTTCGAGGGTGATGCCATAATGTGCCTCAAATTCGGCGGGGCAGCTTTGTGCCAATTGCAACGCAAGGCGTACATTGGCGCGGTCGTCGCTTTCGAGGAGTAAACTGATTTTTTGGAGTTCGGGAGTCATAAGGATATTCAAAATTAGGGGTTTGTGTTGGTTGGATTGGTGTCTTTCTACAAGGAGTATGAAGTATGAGCTATGGAGTATAAGATGAAGGCGTTGGGTTGGTTACGTACCCGTAGCTATTTAGGAGATTCAAATACTTGATTATTAGATACTTGCAAGAGAATGGGTTTCAACCCTAGGAATTTAGTAAAAATACAGCTACTTGATAATCAGTGATTTATAAAATAATCTTATTTAAGGCTGAACTATACAAAAAAAATAACTAGTTGATAATAAGAGATTTACGGCAAATAATACCACCTAAATAGTTACACGTACCCTATGCGTGCGTACGCGGCTTAGGGATGCACCAGCAGTACCCCGCAAGCACGAAGTGCGCGGAGTACAGCGGTGCAGCCCGGCCCGAAGGGCAAGCCCCAACGAAATCGCCAATCGTCAGTATGCTCTTAGCACACCACACAAATATAACCATAAAACCCGCCAATAGACACTTTCTAAAAAACACGAAATATGAGCACTCCTTTGCGCTCTTTGCGCATACTTTGTGTCCTTTGCGGTTAAATAGTAGGTGTCGAAATCAGGAATTAAAATAAGACTTAGCCCACAGTTTTAGTTGTGGGATTTGAAAAATGCCCAGTGGTGTAATCATAAAGCACCCCTCAAGAAAAAACACCAATACCGCTCGCAAGCGATATTGGTGTAGGGTGTTGAGGACGGGCTGCTTTACTCTACGCCGTACTTGGTCTTGTACATATTGTAGAGGCGCTTGTGGCGGGTATCGAGGTCGATATTCCGCCCTTGGATAAAGGCGTGTGTAACGCGGTTGCTGCGCATATCGAGTAGGTCTCCGCCCGACACCACCAACGTGGCTTGCTTGCCCTTGGCCAGCGTGCCGACAAATGCACTCACCCCCAAGATCTCGGCAGCGTTGGCCGTAACCATCTGTAAGGCTGCCTCTTTGTCAAGGCCATATGCCACTGCCGTACCGGCCTGAAAGGGCAGATTGCGTGCGCCCATCGGCTCGCGGTCGTCATAGGCTAGGGCTACTTTGATGCCTGCCTCGTGCAAGATTTTGGGGAGCTGATAAGGCACAAACACCCCCTCTTCATCTCGAATGGGCAGGCGATGCAGGCGATTGAGAATCACAGGGAGCTGGTGTTCCTTCAAGAAGTCGACAATCAGGTGTGCATCCGCAGCGCCTACCAACACAATCTTGGCAATGCCGAACTTCTTGGCAAACAAGACCGCCTCTATCATTTCCTTGGCCGTATTGGCGTGGATGTAGAGATTTTGTGTGCCCTCAAACACGCCGCGCATCGCTTCCATTTTCAGGTTTTTGGTGGCAGGTTTGGCCTTAAAATACTGCTGGGCTTCGCCAAAAAACAGCTCTAGCTCTGCAATTTGCTGCACACGTCCTTCGTTTTTGACCATCTTGCGCTGCTCCCACGACCACTGAAACTGCGACATCCAGCGCAGGTGGTGGCCGTCGTCTATGTGCAGCGCGGCATCTTCCCAGTTCCAGCCGTCGAGCATCATCACCGACGAACTGCCCGATAGCGTTCCACCTTTGGGCGTAGTTTGTACCAACAAGATGCCGTTGGCACGCATCGTCGGGATGATTTCAGAGTCCGTATTGTAGGCAATCAAAGCGCGTACGTTGGGAGTCAAGTCGCCCACCTCTGCATAGTCGTGGGTAGCACGCACAGCGCCCACTTCTGAAAGTCCCAAGATATTGTTGGGCAAAATCAAGCCCGGGTACACGTGTTGCCCGGTAGCGTCAATCACCTCTGCTCCGGCTTCGGCAGCCTCCGCGCCAATGCCCGTGATGAGGCCGTTCTCAAAGCGGATGGCTGTATTTTCGAGCACCTGCCCGTCGCCTATGTGTAGCGTAGCCCCTTTAATAACAATAGGCTTCGTTTGTGGGTCGGCAGGGCTAGGGTTCTGCCCCAAAAGCGCCGCCGAGCACAAACATAGCGCCGACAGCAGGGTATAAAAGCGGTACTTTATCATAACATAATTTTTTTTACAATCTATTTTCAACTACTCAACAACAAGAGGCCGCCAAGGCTTTCCGCGTTTTGGAGGCTTCCCTCCCGCGCCAAACGTTGTGGGCTATTTCCCACATACTGAGGGCGCAGGGGTCGGGCTTTCACCAGTAGCTTGCGGCAAACTTGGCTCAGAGCTACGCTCGCATCCTTCGCGCTCTCGCGCTCGGATGTCTAAGCCGCTTTCGCCTGCATAGCTTTGCGCTCAGCAGGGCGCTGCACGCCCCCCTTAGCTCTTGGGCAGCCTATTTATCAATGCGTTCTTTCATCCAAGTGAAAGACCTCTCCGCTGAAGTGGTCGGTGATGTCATCACAGTGCCAGCGTATTTTTTCAGATTTGTCTGCCTTGCGGGTAGGCGCGCCACCTTGTTTGGCTTCGAGCATTTTCTGAATCAGTCGGGCTTTTTCTTCGCGCATAGCGGCTTGTTTGGCCGGCTCGGTGTCTGCATCAAAGTATACCGTTCCATCGATGATGGTCTTGTTCACAGAGGCATAAATAGACAGCGGGTTGTCTGTCCAGAGCACCACATCTGCATCTTTGCCCACCTTGATACTGCCCACTCGGTCGGCTACACGCAGCATAATAGCCGGGTTGAGCGTTACGGTTTTGAGCGCTTCTTCTTCTGACAAGCCACCATACATCACGGCCTTGGCGGCCTCTTGGTTGAGACGGCGGCCCATTTCGGCATCGTCGGAGTTGATGGCCGTATTGACCCCCATTTGAGTCATCAGGGCTGCATTGTAAGGGATAGCATCCTTTACTTCCATTTTATAGGCCCACCAATCCGCAAAGGTAGAAGCCCCCAACACGCCGTGCTCTTTCATCTTGTCGGCCAGTTTGTAGCCTTCGAGGATGTGGGTAAAGGTATTGACCTTAAACTTAAAGCTTTCGGCCACCTTCATCAGCATATTGATTTCGGACTGTACGTAAGAGTGGCAGGTGATAAAGCGCTGACTCTTGACGATTTCGAGTACGGTTTCGAGGTTGAGGTCTCGGCGTTTGTTGCCTTTGGCTTGCTCATACTCCAGCGCACGGGTAAAGGCATCGTTGAGTACCTGCTCTACCCCCATACGGGTTTGGGGATAGCGCACGCGCATATTGTCGCCCCAGTTGGCCTGCTTTACGTTCTCACCCAGCGCAAACTTGATAAAGCCCGGCGCATTGGGAAACTTGAGCTTTTCGGGTGCTTCGCCCCACTTGAGCTTAATTAAGGCAGACTGCCCGCCAATGACATTGGCCGAACCATGCAGCAATTGTGAGCTCGTAACCCCTCCGGCCAGTTGGCGGTAGATGTCGATGTCTTGGCTATCGAGCACATCTCCGATGCGCACCTCGGCACTGCTTGTCAGGCCAGCTTCGTTTACCCCTTGGCTGATGCCGATATGGGAATGCTCATCGATGATGCCCGGCGTCAGGTGCTTGCCCGTTCCGTCAATCACGATAGCGCCGCCGTCGTTAAGGTCTTTGCCTACACGGCTGATTTTGCCGTTTTTGATAAGCACATCTGTATTTTGGAGTACACCATCGGCCTCGTTTGTCCAGACAGTTACATTCTTGATAAGCAAGGTCTGCTGTTGTGGCAGGGTTTCGCTACCATAAGCCCCAAAAGGATAATTGACCTTACCCAAGGTAGGTAGCTCAGTGGTCTTGCTTTCGCTGCTAGCGCTGTGCTCGCCTTTGCGGGTGGCCAGCCAAGTCAAGCTAGTGCCATTTTCAGCCTCCCCTACCCCTTTGAGGGTATTTTGATCTACCCAGCCAGATAGCCGCACTTGGCCGTCACTATTGAGAGCAGCACTGATAGTGAGCAGTTGATTATTCAGAGTACCACTAGTAGTGATTTTATCATCCAATCCTACTTTTTTGATGCTGAAGCTAGGCTTTTCCATCGTACCTTCGATGTTCAGCTCATAGTTTGGCTCCCCGTTGATGGCTAGGGTATACTGTCCGCGAATATCGCGAGCGGGAATCTCCAGTACCACCATTCGGTGGCCGTTGTTCCAGTTTTCGAGGATATTGGTTGCTTCTTCAAACAAATCGCCGGAGGTGATGATGAAGTTGGCCATTGCCCCATTGCGCAGCGTACCGACTTTGTCGGCTACACGCAAGAAAGCAGCCGGATTTTGGGTAACGGCCTTGAGGGCGGTGTTCTTATCCAGCCCATACTGTACCGCCTTGCGGAGGTTCTTGAGGAAGTCCTGTGGGTTTTTCATCCCATTCGCTGTAAAGGCAAAGTTGATACCGGCCTGATGCAGGCGTGCGGCATTGGCCGGAGCCATCTCCCAATGTTTGAGTTGGGCGAGGGTAATCATCTGCGCGTCGAGCGGGTCGGTAACGTCATAGGCCTCGGGGAAGTCGAGCGGGAGGATAAAGCTAGCGCCTGTGGCCTTGATTTCGGCGATACGCTGGTACTCGTCGCCCGCGCCTTTGATGAGGTACTGTACGCCAAACTCATCCCCGATTTTATCGGCACGGAGGGCGTTTTGCCAGTCCGAAACCTCAAAAATAGCAGGCAGGGCTTTTTGCTGGTTCCAGGCCTCTAGGCTGAGGTTAAACTCCCGTTTGTCGGTATTTTTGGCATACCAATCGGCATCGAGGTAGGTCTGACGCAGGAGCGCAATCGAACCCATCAGCGAGGTAGGGTACGACTGCGTAGAGCTGCCCTTGTCGAAAGAAAAATGTTGGGTAGCCTGCCCCAAGACAAACATTTGGTTTTCGCGCTCACCGTGTAGGAGTACTAGCGTGCCTGTGCCTCGGGCAATGCCGTCGGCGTGATGGCTGAGTACAGCCCCAAATCCGGCCTTGCGCAGCGTCTCAGCGGCCTTACTGTTGTACTTAAAAATACCTTGTGCTTGAGTTTCGGGGCGCAGGGCTTGGTTCCAAGCATAAGGACCATCGGTTTTGGAGTCAAGCTGAGGGTTGGACCACCCGCCGCCGCCACGCTTCACTTCGGGCATCCCGTAGTTGCTGTATGGGTCTACAAAAGCAGGGTACACATACTTACCCGGCAGGGGAATCTCTGTCGCTCCGGCGGGGACATTATTGCCCGCGCTTGCCGAAACTACACGCCCCTCACGGATGACAAGCGTCCCGTTTTGAATGGTGTTTCCGGACTCTACCACGATGGTAAGCCCCGTAAGTGCAAAATAACCACTGCGGATATCGCCTACGCCATTGGTGGGGAAAGTCCCCTGCGCATAGACAGCCATACCCCCCAGCAGCAGCCACAAAGCCAGTAGCTTTGTGGTCATAAATTTGTAACATTGTTGCATATTGGAAGATGTGCTAAGGTAAAATTTACATAAAAGCGTTCTTACAAAGATGCGAAAAAAACCGCAGCCTACAACTCTACACGCCCAAAAGCAGGTTTGAAAAGCCAAAAACCCATTTTGTAAGGTTAAGTAGAATGCCTACTTTTGGGTATTAACCCTGTATTATGGACCTCCTGCTAACGAGCATCCTGCTTTTCACCTCGACCAACATCGATGACTTACTGGTGTTGACACTTTTCTATGGCAACAAGAAGTTTGGCAATCTAGAAATCATCAGTGGGCAGTTGCTTGGGATGAGCTGCCTGATTGCCTTGAGCTTGCTAGGAGCCTTGGTTGGGGTATTGATTGCCCCTGCCTATATCGGTTTGCTGGGCTTAGTGCCTCTATTTTTGGGTTTGAGGGCGCTTTGGGCTATTTTTCATCCCTCAACAGAGGGCGAAGAGCATCCAGAGGCCAGCTTGCCTCAAGGAGCTAACATCTTGAGTGTGGCCGGTGTAACCATCGCCAATGGAGGCGACAACATCGGGATTTACCTACCCACCTTTACGGCCCTGTCTTGGTGGGCTATCGGCCTGATGATTGGGGTTTTCTTACTGATGACCTTGTTGTGGTGTATGTTGGCTCAATACTTTACCCGACACCCCAACGTTGCCAAGGTAGTCGAAAAATACGGCCACCTCCTCACGCCTCCCGTCTTGATGGTGCTTGGGTTATGTATTTTGTATGAGCACGGATCGCTGGGGTTTTGGTTTTAGCAGTTGCTTAGGTCGCGCTCAGATACCTGTAGGGCATTTTGTCAGAGTTTTCGGTATACATACGCATAGGCCCAAGCGGCAGCTAGGCGCGCTGTATGACGGTCGATATCGAGGCTGGGGTTAAGCTCGGCAATATCCATTGTCATACATTTTGGGCTTTGTAGGAGTAGCTGCAAGCAATCGCGGAAAACCTTGTCGGGCAAGATGCCGATATTGGCCGGCGCGCTAACCCCGGGGGCAAAAGCCGCCGCAAACACGTCCATACAAATCGTAACATAAATAAGGTCTACGTCACGCTCCCACGTACGGAGGTGTTTTAAGAGTGTAGGCCGGTCTTCATAATTAAACTCCGCTCCGGTATGGTACTGCAGGCCTGCGGCCTTGGCCAATGCAAAAAGCTGGGCTGTATTGCTATGGGGCTGGATGCCGAGCGTCAGGCAGCTGACCAGCGAATCGGCCTGAGTGATTTGCCAAAAGCCCGTCCCCGAGCTAGGGCCTACGGCAGGGTCTACGGGGCGGATATCAAAATGTGCATCAAAATTAACAATCCCGATGCGGGCCCTGGGGTAAGCCTGCCGCAGCCCCAGATAGTGTCCATAGGTGATTTCGTGCCCACCGCCAAACAACAAAGGGCGGTATCCGAGCGCAAGCAGTTGTGTGACACACTGCCCCAAACTAGCCTGTGCTTGTTCCAAATCTTGGTCAGGACAGTGTACAGTGCCGACATCCCATAGCTCGGGGCAAGCCTCGTGTATGGGAAAACTAGCACAGGCAGCCCGCAATGCAGCAGGCCCTTGGGCAGCTCCGATCCTCCCCTGATTGCGGCGCACTCCCTCATCACAAGCAAAACCCAAAATAGCTACAGCGCCCTTATTGGCTGGAGCCAAGCCCGGATGCTCAAGATTCATATACCGAAGGTGTTGATGCCAGCGTTTCAGGTCAGGCGCATCTCCATCGTAGCGCCCTTGCCAATGTTCGGGGGTAGTAGGGATATAAAGGCTCATAGTAAAACTAGTTATGGTATAATGAATTAGCATTTAACACACAGGCTTTGGTGGTCTTCAGCGTCTCTGTGGCAGTTTGTCGGATAATGATTTTATTGGCTTTCTCTCTAAACATCCTCATAAACCAATTGTCCTCCATATTGATATCCACCATAGTAGCCCCATACTTAAGTGCGGTTTCGGCAATGGCCATCGACAACATCGTAGCCCCCGAAGTACCAAACCTACTCAGGCTGCTCTTTGAAGTACTCAAAAGTCCCAAACTCTTCCGGCTTATCAAATTTTGTACCCTTTACCCAAATTCCGTCAGTACCTCTATAAGTAGGAATACCGCTTGCAGCAGAAACTCCGGCTCCTGTCAAGAAAGTAAAAAGCTGACTTTTGCGCGATGGTGATGCACCTCGTTGATAAGGTTTTTGAGTGCGTCCATTCCCTATTTTTTGGCAGATGATTATCCCCAAAGTTAAGACAGCTTTCGGTTTTGGCCAAACACCCCTCCCTCCCCGACCCAAATACCTATTTTGTATATCAAGCCTCACAGGGTTTGATTTTTGTGATGCTCAAGGGTTTTCAGCACACGAATTTCCCAAATAAATTCTGATTGGGTATAATTATTATTCACAACCCGCTTCTCTCAAGCGCCGTATAAGAACTATCACCCACTAGGTACTTTCAGAGCAAAATAGCCTAGGGCTGCACAACTCCAAATATTGGACATAAAAGCAGCCTATCCGCTGCTCAAGTGCGCTTTCATTTGGCATCATCTCACCACCAATCACATTATAGCACATGCAAAAAATATTTGAAAACCCTTACGCAGAGCTGTATAACCTCAGCCCTGAGTTACCCCAAGTGATGTTTGGCTACTGGAAAGGCTTCTGGGAGCTTTCGGACGCAGAGGCGATGCGCGCCCTTACTTTTCCATTTGACTATATCGCCAAGCATCAAATCAAAGTAATGATTACGGACTACCGCTACCTCGATGTTGTACCTATCGAAACCAATCAGTGGCTTGAAGATGTGTGGTTTCCGAAGGTCTCTGACCTAGGCTTGGTCGCAGAGCTGGTACTCGATGCCGAAGATCTGACCGGGCAAATATCAGTAGATTTTATGTATGAAAACGTACAACAAACCACTGGACTATATACTCAAAAAGTAGATACCTTGGAACACGCCAAAGAATTGGCTAAGGACTTTTTAGCGCGCCTCAAAAGCTAAAACCCCTCCCCCATAGAAAACAGAGGCTATCCGAAAAGGGCAGCCTCAAATTTTATATTGCTTTCGCTTTGTCATTTTGAGCGAATCGAGAAATCTTGCTTATAAATGTTGATTGGTGAGCAAAAAATGAAATTCCTCACTACGTTCGGAATGACAATACCATATTTTATTGGGGTCTTTTTGAAAATATCCACAAATCCTTTGACATTTTTTAAATCCCACAAGTCTCATTGTACCCCAAAAATGAGGCATCAGCTTAGCTCAGAGTTGGGGCTCCGAACTACTTTTCCAAAAATACTCAGTGGTGTATCTGGAATACATACATCACCCTTTACCCTCTTTAGAGCTTGTTTAAAATTCTCTTCATCAACACCAAAACGCTGCTTTTTGGCTGTTATATCGCTAAAAATGCTCGCCGTAGCGCTTGTAGGTTATCTGGCTCTTCCGTAAATTTAGGTACGATTTAACCCACGGCTTGATACTGTGGGTGTTTCCATAACAAGGGGGTAAATTACGCACAACAACGAGAGTCAAAAATGTCCAGTGGCATGTTGCCCTTATTAGCGTCCATAGGGATTTCGGAAAAGCGGTGATACCTGCAAGGAATGAAAAGACTGGAAACGCATCTGCCCACGTTCGATGCGCACCTTTAGTGGGTAGTTCCGATCGCCGTGTCGAGAGTAGGTGTGCAACACGACTTCGTGTTCGCCTTCGGGCATAGGGATGCGAACAAACTGGATGTCATGAGGAGTGATTTGCCAAGCACGGGTGTCGGCCTGTTCGGTGACGGCATTGAATACTCCAAGCAACATCCCTGCTGCTTTACCCTCATCGGTATTGGTTGCCTTGAGCAGCTCTTCGGCTCCTTTTTTGATGGCTACACGCAAGATTGCACTTCCGATTTCGGCCAACATCCGTTGTTTGAGGACCTGAAAAGCTACTTTATTGATGTCTTGCCCTAGTTCCATAGGGTACAGTTTGCCATTATACTCTATGGCTGCTTTTTCGAAGTAGGGTTTACGCTCGACATACTTAGGGAAAGCAATACGAAAGGTTGAGAGGCTGGCGAGGTTGGCTGCATCGCTACTGCTGAGATTATTGAAGCTGTAGCTGAGATTCATCTCTGAGTTGCTAATGACAAAGTTTTGGTCGCCGCGTTGGTTGACATTAAAGCCTATTGTCCATTCTGATTTGATGGGGCTGAGGCCATTGTGCCACAGAAAGACCAGCTCACCATTGCCTTTGTTGTTGTTGTTACGGTGTTGGATACCAAATTTCTCTTCGTATTGCATGGCTTCGCTTTCTAGCCCAAGGGTATAGGCCGTACGGATAAGGTCGCGTTTGAGCTGATTAGGTACTTGCATATCAAATAAGTCGGCGTAGTCTGTCTCATAAATTTCGACCGCATTACGATAAGCAATAAAGGCATCATTCGTTTGACCATTGGCCTCAAACAAAAAGCCCATAAACATATGTGCAAAGGCATCCCGTTTGTATTTCTTGCTTTGTTCTTTGTATTTGTCGGCAATTTGGTTGCTACGGTTGATTAGCCTACGGCACTCTACCAACGCCGCTTCGGGTTGCCCCATTTTGAGGAAATTAAGCGCTTTGTAGTAGTGTAACAGGAGCAGCTCGTGGTCTTCGCCACGGTATACCGTTACGGTAGGGTTGATGAGGTAGGAAAGGATTTCACGCCCGGGGTCTTTGACATAATCATCCGAAATACGGTATGCCTCTTCAAAATAACGGTTGCTCAAGTCATAATCACCCATTACAGCCTTCACACTCCCGAGATTGAGATTGTAGAGCAATCGGTCGCGCCCGGTAGGGCCTCGTTTATTGCTTTTCATATCGTGAGCCGCAGCCTTAAAGTTGCCAGACTCGAAGTGTTTGTAGAACACAATATTTTTCTGATAATAGGTTGCACAGCTTGACAAGGAAGCCAAGAGCACCAAGGGTATTAGGTATTGATGTAATGATTTGAATTTCATTGTTTTGGTAGAGGGGATTAGTTACCTATCGGTGTGTGTGTTCAATGTAAGAGGGAGAGCAGCCTGTGGTCTTGTGTGAAGCTTGAATTTGAAGAGGCATCTCCAGCCCCCCAGAGCGTGGGTGTGAAGATGCCTCCATCAAGGGATGTCAATATTATGGGGCAATAAGATTAGTTGCGCACCATTTTCTTGATTTTCTTGTCGCCAATCCAGACCAATTCATTGGTTTCGATATCGGCCAGCTCAAGGTTTACTTGATAGAAAATCACACGGTTGCGGCCTGCACCATCTACAATAGAGCTGATATTACCAAAGACCATAAAGTCTGCTCCTAGTTCTTTGCCAAACTTTTTCTGCGTGCTAGGGTCAGCAAAGTCCTGCTGGTCGGCGCGCTCATCGCGGAGCTTTTGACGAAACACATCGTTGGTAACTACCCTTACCAATCCAGATTTGATATACTCACGCTCCATATCTTTGATATAGGTATCGGCATCGATATGTTCGTGGCTTTTGTTGAGAATCATGCCTACGATTACTACCGGACGGCGGTCGTTTTTCTCACGGAAGCGACGCAGCCAAGACTCTTCGAGCGAGCTGCGGGTCATTTCTTCAGCCACTAAGCGGGAGTCTGTGTCATTCCAGCGACCGCTGAGGTCGGTTACCTCGTTGGGGTCTATACGGGTGATTTTGGGAGTAGGATTACAGCCGCTGATCCACAGCATTGTAAGAGTAAGGAGGCTGAGATAAAAGGTTGTTTTCATATTTTTTAGAAACAAGTTGATTGTGTTGTTACATTCGGCTGCTTGGTGAGGCAATATGCGAAAGTCTTTTGCATATACGTTAGTATCTGTATCTAGGTTATGCCTTTGGGACAAAAAAGCGCACAATTGCGCCGTATCTATCGCAGTTTGAGGGTGATAAGTGTCAAGATTGCCAGCATAATGCCGATAATCCAGAAGCGGGTAACGATTTTGGCTTCGTGATACCCTCCTTTTTGGTAATGGTGGTGCAGGGGAGCCATTCGGAAGATTCGCCGACCTTCTCCATATTTGCGTTTGGTATATTTGAAATACCCTACTTGCAGGATGACCGATAGGTTTTCGACCAAAAATATCCCACACAATATCGGAATCAGCAATTCTTTGCGCATCGAGAGTGCCAAAACAGCGATTACCCCACCCAAGGCCAAGCTGCCGGTATCGCCCATAAATACCTGTGCAGGGTACGAATTATACCATAAAAAGCCCACACAAGCCCCTGTAAAGGCGGCGCAGAAGATGACCAGCTCGCCCATATTGGGCAGGTACATAATATTGAGGTAACTAGCAAAAACGGTATTGCCGGATACATAGGCAAAGATTCCCAGTGTGGTGCCGATGATGGCCGAGCTGCCCGCTGCCAGCCCATCGATGCCGTCGGTGATGTTGGCTCCATTGGAGACTGCGGTGATGATGAAAATCACAATCAGCACATAAAAGAGCCACATCAGGCTATCGGGTACGAAAAAAAACAGGTCGTGGTAGTTCAGTTCGTTATTCTTAAAAAAGGGGATGGTCGTAACCGTCGACTTGAGGTCTTCGTAACGATCGGCCACCACTGAGCTGTTATAAGCGCCGGTATTGGGGTTTTGGTATTGCCGTACAAGTACTCCGTCGTTGAAGTAGAGTGTCAGCCCTACAATTAGGCCGATGCCTATCTGTCCAGCTACCTTAAACTTCCCTTTGATACCTCGATCGCCAACGAGCCAGTTTGATTTTTTTTGAATCAGCTTGGTATAATCATCCAAAAAGCCAATTGTTCCCAGCCAAAGGGTTGTGATGATTAACAAGACAATGTACACATTGTCGAGTTTGGCAAATAACAAGGTGGGCAAAATCACCGATAAGATGATGATGAGCCCGCCCATAGTAGGTGTGCCTTGCTTGATATCTTCTCCGGGTAGGCCTAGCTCGCGGCTTTTCTCACGCACTTGGAAGCGTTTGAGCAAATTGATTAGCTGCCGGCCAAAGATGGCTCCTATCAGGAGGGAAAGCAAGGTAGCAGAAAATGCCCGAAAAGAAATGTATTTGAAAACTCCCGCACCGGGCAGTGAGGTTTGTTTGTCCAAAAAATCAAACAGATAGTATAGCATATCACAAAACGAGAAACACCCTTACGGGTGTGGGTGTCAGGGAAAAGGTACTAATGGGCTAAGCCTGCTCTTGGTTGTTGTTTTGGTCTTGGGCAGACGCTGCGGTGTTGTGGTCTATTTGTTGGCGAAGCGACTCATTGATTTTGTCTAGATTTTTGTTCAGCTCTTGCGACAGTGTGTTGCCTAAGTCTGTTACTTTTTCACGGATGAGCGCCTTGCGTTCGTCAGAAGCCAACAACACGCCTGCCGTTACGCCGGCAAAAAAGCCCGCCAAAAAGCCCCACAAAACACGTCCGCTGCCGTTTCCTTCTTGATTACTCATAGTTTTTTTGGTTTTAGTTGACATTTGGTCTACGTATGATTTTGATGACACTAAGCTACGGCAACTATTCTGTTTTTGCAAAGGTTTCTGCCGATAATCCTCTATACCGCCCGCTAGCCTAGGGGGTTAGGTTGTCGCAAAGTAGCATTTCACACTATTGGGCTAGGTGTGTTGCTTTAGGCTTTCGCAATATGAGCTTACGTTTTGTTAAAATATCTTACACAAAGAGGTTTTGCTTTCTACAAAAACCTAAATTAGATACCAACAAAACCTTATACTTATGAAAACACTTGCTTACCGAGGTTTCGCCGGTTTACCAGCGCCAAGGCTTCACCAAACCCCTCCAACAACACGCCCTAGCCTACCCGAAAAATGGGTTTGCACGGCTCTGTTACACCCTTTTAGCCCTCCCTTGGTAGAGGGAGCTATAGAAGACACTCCGTTTTTCCAGCTCTGTATTGCCAATATTGCTTTTATAAAAGAGCAGATACTCTCCATCCAGCTCACAGGGCTGGAGTATGGTACCTGGTGGTATAAGGTATATCAGGATCGGACGCTTTTGTCGCGAGATCAGGGGATGTCTTGGCAGGAAATACATCTTGAATGGACGCTGCCCTCTACCGAATGGTTGGAGCCCAGCGCCCAATACTTTCAGACGGGTTATCTCAATTGGATGGAGGAGCCCTTGGTTGACTGGTGGAAGCAGCCCTCTGGCGACGCAGAGGCTGCTACTTGGATATGGTTTGAGCATACGACCCAGCTGCCCTTCAGAATGATGTTTGGCAACCCTCCTCCCAGCCCGCAAACAGGCGACCCAAGGCAGCTTCCTCTTTTTCAGAATTTTTCGTTTACTTATTTTGCCAATTTTGCTGCTGCCGAAAACCCTACGCTCGACCATTGGCTGCCGGCGGCTATCGAGGGCTTGGTAGTGGGCAATCCCAATGAGTATAAGCTCCCTCAATGGCAAGAGTGTTTTGCGATGACAACCCTGATGACCCCTGTCGATGTCAGAAGTATGCCCCTCCCCACATTGGTGCTCTACCAATGGAAGCCTAATCTTATTTACGAAATCTATACAGACCGTGCACAACATACGGTGATGTCATATGAATACAACCCTCAAGCTGGATTTGGTACACAAGTAGCGGCACTTTATGGCATTACTCCTCCTGATGCCTCCCACATTCCTGATTTGGCCGGCGAGGGCTTTATCTTTAATCTTGATACTGTTGACGACGAAGTGCCTACTCGGTGTTGGAGCTTGGGATTGGGGCTACAGCCCCCTCACTGGCCCAGTATTCCGGCAGTAAGGGGGAAAATACACCTTACCCTCTTCAATACCCCCAAATTTTGTCCCAAGCACACGGTGATGGTTTTCTCGGCTCTCTTCCCTCCTACCAAAGAATACCCCCAAGGGCGCTATCTATGGGCTTGGTATAGTCCTTTCCCCAACTCTGACGGCACGCATAGTCGACCGATTACCTTTATGGAGTCGGCTTCTAACATTGCACAAGGGGGCACTAGCTTGGCTCTAGCCGACTATTTTAGCTATGAGGAGTACCCCGAAAAAACCTGGTTCCCCCCTGCTCATTTTACGCTCCCTCCTTATTGCTTGACCCACCCCTCCCCAAGCCCTGCCCGAGCACACGGTGGCCATTAAGGACTTCTACCCAACCAAAATTGGGAAATATGTTCGCCTAGCATACCACTGGACATTTTCCAAATCCCACAATTAAAACTGTGAGCTAAGTCTCATTGCCCCTCCCAAAATGAGGCCTCAGCTTGTCTCGGAGCTGGCGCTTCGAGCTACTTTTCCAAAATGTCCAGTGGCGTGTTGATATTCGGTGATTTTTAAAACATCCATCCCCAAAACTCACTGTCAGAGCATATGATGTGTTCAGCGTTTACCTATCCTAAAAAATAGTCTGGAAAATGTCGGCGCTGGAAACCCTTGAACATCAGTACAACCAATTCCAGCAAATCTTGGTATAAATTGCAGAAGGCCTGTTGATTTTATTAGAAAAATCATATCATTTATCTGTTTTATCTATATTTATTCAATATTAAAGCCCTCGTTGAGTAGTTATTCACGCACTGTTTTGGTGTAAGTCCTTGCTTTGGGTGCATTTCCTTCATCCTGTTGACACCTTTGCGAGCAACGACCCTGATAAGCTGGTATTTGGCAACTACCTTAAAAAGATACAAATATTTAAGCATAAAATATCTCCTTCGAGCATATTACGTAAACATTAATATTAGTTGGTAAAAAAATTAAAAACTAGCATAATAATGTTATTTTTTCAATTATTTCGAAATTTTTTATTAGTATGCACGCTGACTATCTCAAAAAGGTTTTATATTTGCCTTATATTGTTCAATTACATCATTGGGCAATCACAACACACTTAACCCTTTTTTATACAAATCTCACTCTTACGCTTATGGTACTCAAAAACTACCTGCCTTTAGCAGCCCTTCTATGGGTATGCTTACTCGTTAGTGCGCCCTTATCCGCTCAAGAACTTAGCGAGCTACAAACCCCGATAGCCGAAGCCCATATCAGCAGTGGCGGCGGCGCTAACGACGAGGGGACGATTTACTATGGGGCTGTGCCTGCCAACAGCAGCAACCGACCAGTACTTGTATTTGTACACGGCTATACAGGCAGCGCCTCTACTTGGTGGAACGACAACCAGATGTACACCCTAGCCCTCAATGCAGGTTATCGTACGGCGTTTGTGTCTTTGGGGCCAGACAAGACAATGTGGCACAACGGCCAGTTGTTGGCCAATATGCTCAATACCATCACAACTCACTATGGGGTGAGCCGTGTGGTCTTGGTGGGGCATAGCAAGGGCGGCCTCGACATAGAAGCCGCCTTGGTACACTATGGTGCGTGGAATCGTGTTAGCCGTGTGGTTACGCTTGGCTCTCCGTTTTTTGGTTCTCCTTTGGCCGATATTGCCCAAAGTGGTTGGACTTGGTTTTTGTCCTATATCTTTGGGCAGCGTAACGATGCGACCTATGTACTACAGACAAGCTACATGAACTATGTCCGCAGCATTACAGACAATCACCCCAACAACCCTCGTGTAGATTTGCGCAGCGCTGGTGCGTGGGGCTATAACCAAGGCGCTTGGTACTTGGTACCGGCCTCGTGGTTTCTCTCCGGTTCCAATGATGGCGTTGTAGAGTATAGCAGCACACGCCGCCCCAACTCTGTGGTACTTTTTGGCGATAGAGATTCTCGTATGCGCCACGACCACTTCCAAGTAGCCCTAGGGCAACGCGTATGGCAACATATCTCCAACCAGTTTGCTACCGCACCCATCAATATGGTAGCCGAAGACTTCCCCCGAAGCACCGAAGCCTTCAACCCCAACGCTGTATTGCGCAGCCAACACCAAATCATCAGCGCCGATAAGGGTGTGCGTCAGTTTTATGTAGCCAAAGCAGGTGCCAAAATCGAGTTGCAGTTTTTCAGACCCGAAGGGAGCGCCAATATTCAACTCAAAACACCCAGCGGAACGGTTTTCAATCAAACCGCCTTTGAAAAACAAGCTACTGATGATATTTTTGGCGGTGTAGCCGAGCAGATGAATGTGAGCGCTGCCGAACAAGGCTATTACGAAATCAGCTCTTCGGAGCCTTTCTTGGCAATTATCACCACCCAAAACGATGTGTTGGCAGAACTACGCTCCGACCTCAACGACCACAAACTCGTCTATCAGACGGGCGAGGCCATGCACTATACCCTGCAATTGAGCGGCGGAGACGCAGCTTCGCTCAATGAAGCCCAAGTAAGCGGCACGCTCTTGCGTGTGGGTGACCTAGAGGGAAATCGCCAAGAGGGAGACAGCCCCGTAGTGTTGAAATTTCAACGCAATGGTAATGGCACATACCGCGCCTTGGTGAATGAAAATCTGTCTTCGGGCATTTATACCCTCCACGTATCGGCCAAAAGCCCCAGCTTTACACGCAACTTGGTTGGCAGTGTTGCGGTAGTTGGCGACAATGTGTTGCTCGAAAACCGCCTCGACGATGATGCAATCAATACTGTAATGGCTTATCCCAACCCTGCCACAGGAGAGCAAGTTTCGTTTAGAGTACGTACCGAGGGCGCACGTCAGCTCAATATTTATGATCTCAATGGCGCACTTGTCAGCTCATTTAAAGTATCTGGCCAAGGTACTCATACTATCTCTTGGAATCTAAGCGGTATCGCCAACGGTCTGTATATCTACCGCTTAGAGGGTGGCGAACGCACCATTAGCAAAAAACTAATTATCAAACGATAACGCCCCCCTTTCTTCTGAATATAAACCACCTCAAAAAATTGGGGTGGTTTTTTTCTTGCGCCAACTTTACCCCGCTCGATATTGTCAGAAGCCCACAGCCAAAGCAGTGGGTATAGGGAGGTACAAAAAAACGCAGCCCCTTGGAGGAGGCCACGTATTGGGTTTGGTTTTGTAGGTTAGTCAAATTTGCTGTAGTGTTGGTTACCCCTAACCACACGACTTGTTCCAACAATGTATAGTTCAATAGTCAAATGCGTTGATACAAAATTGCGCATTCCTTCTCAAAAACCCACTTAATGAACTATTAAGGAAAGCTTAAACTTTAAGAATCTATAGGCTTGTAACTAATTCGCAAGAGCCTACGTTATTGCTAAAGTCAAAAAAACATACTACTTAAACAATGCCTTACAATGAAAAGACCAATACTGTTGTATCTTTTGCTTTGTTGTTGGATGTTGGGCACAACCAACACATCGGCTCAAACGTGGGAAGAGTTTTTCAAAAAACCTCAAAAACTGTATCACAAAGGTCAATACAGCAAAAGTATCAGAGCGAGTGAGAAGCTTCTCAAAAAAATTGATAAAAAATACAAAGGCGACAGCCTGCTAATAGGCTGGGTATCCCTCCAAAAAGCCTACGCCTATCAGGCGTTGGGGCAGATGCCCGAAGTAACACGCAGCCTCAACGAAGGACTAGCCCCTTTTGGAGAGCAGGCGCGCCTTGACCGCCCTTGGTATACGATTCAGGCCTTGCTCAAGGCAGCGGAGGTCGCCCTCGAAGCCGGCAACTACCCTCAGGCTGATGCTTGGCTGACAACTGCGGCGGCGCTAATCCAACAAGACTTTTCGGATGACCTACTATTGGCAGCCGAATTGGGGCGCTTCCGTAACTACTTGCGCGTACAACGGGGCGAATGGCAGGCTCAAGACAGTCTCATAGCAGTTACCCTTGAGCAGTGGGAGCGCATTGTCAAACAGCCTTCGCTTCAATACCAGCGCCTGATGGCCAAGGTAAGCAAACCAGACCTGATACACCGCAAACGCGCCCGCGCATACGCCTTGCGTATGGCCACAGAGGCGCATATCTTCGCCGGAGATTTTGCTGCTGCTGAGCAATTGCTCAACAATCAATCCTCTGCACTGAACGTAGACAAGTCCGAACAAGCTGCACATCTTATCCTCAAAGGAGACCTTGCTTTGGCACAAGAGGATTATAAAAACGCTGAGAAACAATATGCCTCAGCACTGAAAACCAATAAGTTCTACCATTATATCACCCTCTCGGCAATGGATAAGTACCTAGAGGCCAAGGCTCTAGAGATGGCAGGCAAGGGGTCTAGCGCTTGGAGCAAGCTCTTGAGCGAATATGAAAACCGTTATGAGAAATGGGTAAAACACAGCTTCAACTACCCCACCGGAATATCTATACACCAGTTTCGTCTGCAAAGCTCTAAGGCATACCACCAATGGCTCATCACCGAAAATGCTACGCAGGCTCTCCAAAATAGCCTCAACAATGTGGTACGGTCAGGAGAAGGAATGTTGCCTCTATACCACCCTGTGCGGGCACAAGCTGCCTTGCGTATGGCTCAGCTCAACACACACAAACTCTACAATCTCTCTCAAGCTACTCAAGCTTGGCGTATGTATTTACAAACACGCGTAGCCCAACTAGGGGCTGATGCGCCTGCCCTTCAACCGGATTTGATGGCTTGGGGCGACTTCAATATCCAGTATACCAACCATATTGATACCGCTAAGACTGTGTTTGAAGACCGCCGTTGGCAAGATTATCAACAAAAAATAAAACCCTTACATCCTGTTTTTGGGCAGATGTTGCTGCAATCTGCCCGCTACCAGACTTGGCAGGGCGAATACCCAACCGCCATCTCCCAAACCCAACAAGCACTTGAACTGCTGCGCAAGCGTCTGGGTGAGAATGATTCTCAGGTAGCAGATCTCTACAATCAGCTTGCCGACCGCCAGTGGCAATATGGCCAATATAACCAAGCCGTACAAACCCTACAACAGTCTGCCGCGATTATGGAACAACAAAAGCGTCAAGGCTCTGATGCTTATGTACAATTGCAACTCATCCGCACCACCATCTACACCCAGTTGGGATACTATGCTCAAGCCAACACCACCCTCAAAGACCTCAAACGCCTCATTAAAAAAGATGCGATGAGTCTCTCCAACAAATACGCCGTCGAGCGGATAGAAGGCCAGTTGGCTACCCAAACCGGTGACTATAAAACAGCTCGTGCGCTGCTGCCAAAATTACTCAATGCACAAGAGCAGAGCTATGGCTCAGATAATAAGGCACTTATGCCAACCATCCAAGCTCTTGCCCAGCTCTACCTCACCGAAGGAGATTATAACAACGCAGACAAGCTGCTACGACGTGCCGAGGATATCCGACAGCAAGTAGCCCCAGACCAAAGCCTTCAAGCAGCCAACAGTCTCTTCTACATTAGCCGGTGGGCTACAGCCTTTGGCGACTACGACAAGGTAGTTCGCTATCTATCCCACAGTTTGCCTATTTATGAACAAAAACTCGATAGCCTACACATCGATAGGATAGAGACCAAGGCCGGCTTGGCGCTAGCACAACTCTACACTGACCCTGAGGCGCTGCCAGAATCGAAAAAAACGCTGCTCGACCTGAAAAATACGATGGACACTCATTTCAGCCCCGAACACCCACTCTATGCCAAGATTGTGAAAACGCTAGCCATCATTTACCTAGCAGACAACCAGCCCAAAAATGCCATTCAAGGCTTAGAGTCTGCGTATACCCTTTGGCGTGAGAAACTAGGTAAACGTAACAATGAAATTGGGGAAATAGAAATGTTGATGGGCGATGCCTACCTCCAGCTCAAAGACCTCAAAGAGGCTGATAAGGCATACAAACAAGCGCAGAAGTCCTTCCGCAAAACTTTCAGTATCCAACACCCCAACTATGTGAAAGCCGGAGCTAAGCGCGCACAAATACAGTTCCTCAGTGGCGATCACCGACAGGCCGCCAAAACAGCCCTGCAAACCACACAGCAATACCTCGGATTTATCCAGACTTATTTTGCCGGTTTGAGCGAGCGCGAGAAAGCCGTATACTGGAGTGTAATTCAGCCTGAGTTTGAGTTTTTCAATACAATGGCCATCAATATCGGCGATCCCGAACTGATAGCAGCAATGTACAATTACGCCCTATCGACCAAGGCCCTCTTGCTCAGCTCTTCGCTCAAGGTGCGTCAAACTATCCTCAGCAGTGGTGATGAGCAACTAATAGCCAAATACCAACAATGGGCTGACTTGAAAAATACCTTGGCAGCCAGCCTACACATAGGCGAAGACCAAGAAGATACACTTAAGATAGACCTAGCAGGCTTACAACAGTCCATCGAGAAAGTAGAAAAAGAACTGAGCGAAAGCTCTGAGGTATTCAAGCAAAGCCTGAAAGCCAGCCAACATACTTGGCAAGATGTACAGAGCCGCCTCAATACAGGCGAAGCTGCCATCGAACTAATCCGTACGCGGCATTTTGATGGCACCTTTACCGACTCGGTGCTCTATGTAGCGCTTATCGTTACACCCAATACCAAACGCGCCCCCGAATGGGTAGTGTTGCCTCACGGAAGTCAGCTAGAGCAGCGCTTTATTGTCTTCTACCGGAAGAGTATGTCGCTGGCTCGCGAAGACAAAATCTCCTACAAACAATTCTGGGAACCCATACAGGCCAAGCTCACAAACATCCAGCGGGTTTACCTGTCGTCTGATGGTGTGTACCACCAACTTTCACCTGCTTCCTTCTGGATAGAGGACGAAGGGCGCTATCTCTTCGATAAGCTTGATATCGCCCTCGTCAGCAATACCCGCGACCTCCTAGCCCCACGCCAAACCACCACCAAACGCCCCGACAATGCGCAGGCCGTGCTCTATGGCAACCCTACTTTTTATGCAGCCCTAGGGAACAGCTTTGACCCCGGACAGGTGGCTGAAAAACGCCGCGTTTTGCGCCGGAACTATATCGAACAACTCCCCGGCGCTGATACAGAAGTAGATAAAATCAGCCAACGCCTCCGCGCCAAAGGGTGGGATGTGCAGATATTCAAACACCAAGAAGCCGACGAACGTAGTCTCAAAAACCTCAACAGCCCTGTGATTCTACATATCGCCACCCACGGCTATTTTGTACCCTCTAGCGATCGAAGACTCTCTTCGAACCGCGACCCTATGCTTCACTCCGGCATCTTGATGCGACACGCCGGCGACTATCTCTCGGGTAATATCAGCGATGCCGATGAAGAAGACAACCTCTTCACGGCCTATGAAGCCCTAACGCTACGCCTCGACAATACCGAGATGGTCGTCTTTAGCGCCTGCGAAACAGGCCTAGGAGATGTGCAGGTCGGTGAAGGAGTCTATGGGTTACAACGCAGCCTGTTGGTAGCCGGAGCTAAAACGCTGCTCATGAGCATCTTTAAGGTTTCGGATGAAGCCACCCAACTTCTGATGGACACCTTCTATGAGCGTTGGCTCAGCCACGGTAACAAACGTCAGGCGTTTCGCGAAGCCCAAACAAGAGTCCGAACAGCATTCCCGCACCCTATCTACTGGGGCGCATTCAATATGATTGGGCTTGACTAAGCTGCGCACCAAACACCTTTGAAATCTCATAGCTCAACCTATAGGCCGGTGTTACAAAACCCTTATTACCCCGAAGCTAGCGGTTACCTACGGTGCTGCTACGCGGTTGGGGTTACTTTTTCAAAAATGCTCAGTGGCGCGTGGCACAATCATACCCAACCAAAATTGGTTTGGGAAATGTGTGTATGGTAGTCTGTCAATCACGGCAATATTTACCCGCCAAGCCTCAGAAAAAGGCTACCTGCGCTTCAAGTTAGGCAGGGCTACAAACACCAAGACCAAGGCCGCAGTAGCAAAACGCAGCCAGTTAGGGTTTATGCCCAGCATCAGTACTAAGCTGAGGATGAACCGGAACAGCACCGTCCCCAAGACTACAAAGGCTATCCGCCCACCGATATGCCGCACCCCCAACCATTGGGCAAAGGTCTCCCCTATCATCACCGAGCCAAGACCGGTAATGACAATACCGATGCCCATATTGATGTCAGCAAAGCCCTGCAATTGGGTTATCAAAAATCCGCTAAAGGCAATCAGGGCGTTGGCCATCCCCAGACCGATGATTTTCATCCGGTCAGTATGAATGCCGTTGGCACGTCCCATCGCCTCGGCGCTACCAGTGGCACGCATCGCCAAGCCAAAGTCGGTACGCAGCACAAAACTCAGCCCTACCCCTAGCAAGCCCACACACAGCAATAACAGCAGCGGCTCGGCATATATAGCCGCTAGGCTGCCATCGAGCAGGCGCAGGAGGTTGGCCGTGTCGAGTAGGGGGATGTTGGACCTGCCCATCGTCGCCAGATTGACCGAGTAGAGTGCCGTCATCACGAGTATTCCAGCGAGTAACGCATTGACCTTTAGACGTGTATGGATAAAACCCGTAACGATTCCGGCCAAGGCTCCCGCTACCAATACCATAGGCACAATCCAAGCCAAGGAGATGTTGGCTGTCAACATCACTGCTGTCAGCGCTGCTCCTAGGGTATAGCTGCCGTCAGTAGTGATATCAGGGATGTCAAAAATCCGCATCGAGATGAAAATCCCCATTGATAGGGCAGCAAAGCCTAGCCCTAGAGACAGGGCAGCAAGATATAAATCTAACATAATATTTTTACAACATCTTTAGGCGCGCATCTTGCTATGCCAGTAGCCGTAGCTAAAATAGATGACCAATCCGGCCAACATCCAAAGCCCGAAGCCTATCCAGTTGTGGATACCCAGCTCGGTCATCAGGTAGAAGTTGGTCAGCAAGCCCAACAAAGGGATAAGCGAGAGCTGTTTCCAAATAGCAGCCACTAATACGGCCACTGCCACGCACAAAAAGACCCACATCGGCAGGCGCTCCAAAAAAAGACTCGCCGCGCTTTGGTTGGGCTTTCCGCCGGCAAAACTGAAAAACGCTATCAGCTCCTCGTGGGCATAGACCCAAACCAGCGCCAAGAGCAGCAACATAATAGGCGGCAGGAAGTATCGGCTGTTAAGGTAGGGAACTCTAAAGCGTCGTGCCTCTCCAGCTTCTGCCGGGGGCAGGGTCAGCACCCCCGCCGACACAATGGTAAAGGCAAAGAGCGTCCCGATACTTGTCAGGTCGGTTACCTCTGTGAGGTTCATAAACAAGGCCGGGATGGCCACCATCAAGCCCGTAGCAATCGTAGCGATATAGGGAGTCTGAAAACGTGGATGGATTTTGGAGAAGGCCTTGGGCAGCAGGCCGTCGCGGCTCATCGTCATCAGGATGCGCGGCTGCCCCAGCTGAAAGACCAAGAATACGCTAGCCATCGCCACAATAGCGCTACCGGCTACGATTCCGGCGATAAAGTTCAGGCCACGCTGCGCAAACACATAGGCCAGCGGGTCGCCCACTTGCAGCTCTTTGTACGACACCATACCCGTAAGTACCAGCGCTATCAACACATACAGGATGGTACAGATAATCAACGAATAAATCATTGCCCTAGGCAAGTCGCGTTGGGGGTTTTCACATTCCTCTGCTGTGGTCGAAATGGCATCGAAACCAATATAGGCAAAAAACACGGCTGACACCCCCTGCAAGATACCCCGCAGGCCGTTGGGTGCAAACGGACTCCAGTTGCCCGTATCTACATAGGCTGCCCCTACAACGATGACCATCAACACGACGGCCAACTTGATGGCCACCATAATATTGCCCGTTGTTTTGGACTCCTTAATCCCCACAAAAACCACTGAGGTAATCAATAGGGTAATGACTAGAGCCGGAATATCAGCAATGAGCCTGATATTGCCCGCCAGCACGGGGGCGTTTGTCCAAGCTAGGTACGCCTCCCGCTCCAAGAAAGTCAGGTCTGTGAGTGCTTTTCCTCCTTCTACCAGCGGAATCACCTCCTTCGACACTCGCGCCGCCGTGAGGTAATCCATACTCAAGTAGGCCGGAAAAGGGATGCCCGTGGAGTACAAAATCCCGGTAAAATAATCAGACCACGAGATGGCTACCGCAATATTGCCCACGGCATATTCCATCACCAGAGCCCAACCCAGCACCCAAGCCATCAACTCCCCAAACGAGGTATAGGCATAGGTATAGGCGCTACCACTGATGGGTACAGTAGAGGCAAACTCAGCATAGCACAAGGCCGAAAACAAACAGGCAATGGCCGTGAAGATAAACAAAAACATCACCGCCGGGCCGCCCTGATACGAGGCGTTGCCAATGGTGCTGAAAATCCCTGCCCCCACTACAGCGGCAATCCCAAACGAGACCAAGTCCCGTAGTTTGAGGTTGCGGTGTAGGTCGTTGCTACTTCTTTGGGCTTCTTGTTGTTGGAGGTCGGCCAAAATCTGCCGCACATCCTTGCGTTGGAAAAGTTGTTTCAAAATTTAGTGGTCTGTTGAGGAGCACAGAGTGCTCGGGTATCCCCCACCGGCAGGGCCTTAACCATTAAGACCGCTCCTCGATGGAGCCAAGGTAGTACTTATCGTTGTTTTTGGGCTCCCCCCGCCCCCTAAAAGCGAGGCTTGTCGGGGTTTGATGATTTTTATTTGGGGCTTACCCTTCGGCTCGGGCATCGCTTGCGCTAGCATCCTTCACACGCTTGTGCTCGGATGTCCCTAAGCTGCGTACGCCTGCAAACGCATGCGCAGGAGTAAGTTTGTGTGCGTTTCTACGAACAACAAAACAACTAAAAAAAAACATTTTTCAAAAGCTTTGCCGCAAAATACCTTAGAAAAATAATGTCTTAAAAAGCAATATCGCTACATACCGTAGGTATAGATAGTAGTAAAGGCCTCAGCTTGTCTCGGAGCTGGAGCTCCGAGCTGCTTTTCCAAAAATACCCAGTAGCGTGCGACTATATGTGTTGTTTTCATTGCATGCTGCACACTACGAGCTAAGGCGTGGCAGCCTAGTCTGAATTTATTTCTGACCAAGACGCTCCATGACCCAAGGCTTGCCCCATTCGGCCAGCTCTTCAGCACTCCAAAGTTGGGGGTAGAAGATGGTGCGTTGAAAGCGCGGAGGCAGGTACTGCTGCCAGTTGGTACCTCCAGTAGCCGCTACAGCCTCCGCACCAGTTTTGAGGTACTTGGCCGCCGTACGGAAGTGTACTAAGCGCCACTCTACGTTCATCATATAATCCCAGCGACGAAGGGCTTTGGCAATCTCGGCAGCCTCAGGTAGGTGGGCAATCTTTTGGTACTGCTGCCATAGGTTGCAGTGCTCAAAACGGCGGGCAGTAGCGAGGAAGGTCTCTTGGTATTTTTCCTGAAAATGCTGGGAGGTGATGGTCTCCTTGCCTGTCGATTGGTCGGTAGCACCTTGTCGCCAGTAGAGCTTGGTCAGGAGGGTGGCCAAGTCGGTCTCGGTTTCAGAGGCGGCGTTTTGGGTCAGATAGCGTAGGTCAGTACTGCTGATTTCGATTTGGCGGAACTGCCCCGACTGAAAACCGCTCGAAGGCAATAACGACATTCTAAACTTCCGAAACTGCTCCACATCCATGCCGTCGGTCATGGTATCGAATGAATGGCAGAGATGAGTCATATAACGCTCCATTCGCCCCAATCGGCTCAGGAAAAAAGCTGGTTCGGGCGCGGCTTCGGTACCGAGCTGCTCCAGCTCCCAACGGACTAGCTTGAGGTACAGCTCCGTGATTTGGTGGTATACAATGAAGACCATCTCATCAGGGAAGTAAGTACGGGGCGTTTGGAGACTGAGGAGAGTATCAAGGTGGATATAGTCCCAGTACTTGAGATAATCGCTATAGAGCAGGCCTTCGAGGTTGTCGTCGAGGCTCTGGCCGGTGAGGGCGTATTTTTCTTCTAGGGCGCGGAGCTTGGCCACGGTTTGTTCGGAGTATGGGTAGTCAGGCATAAGTCAGGGCTAAAAGTCATCAAAAAATGCCTACAAAGATACATAGGCCATGGGTAGGTTCAAAACCATCCGCACCTAGTTTGTATGTGGCTTGCTAGCACCAAGCCCAGTGCAACTCACCCTAACAAACAACATATCCTAGGTATTTGACCACCCATCATCAGATGCCAACCCTAAAACCGACGACAAAGCAGCAAAAAAAATACAGCCAAAAAAACGCTTTCTGAGACTATCTACGCATATTCTCAGATTTTTTTTGATTTTCTGGAGCCTAGGTAGAAACTTTTTGCCCGAAATAAGAGTATTACCATCGAACACGAAATATAAACTCTAAACGACTAAAGCAATGAAGCCATCCAAGAAAGATAAACTTACTGAGCTACAAAACTCTATCAAAGATATGCGTCGTATTCAACAAGAGCGTGAGAATATGATGAAGATGGTAGCCACCAAAATTCGGCAAAATAAAAGCCACCAACAAGCAGAGGCCGACGAAGCCTAAGTGCTGATAGATTGTGATTGGCTTGATGGGGTAGCCATTCCAATCCTCTGCTCCCTCGGTAGCCCAATAGGGAAACCGAGGGTTTTTTATACCTAATCAACATTGGTTTGGGTCAAATCCTCTGAAACTTGATAGATGTTAAGGGCTATTCAGCAAATAACTTACCCATTTCCAATTTGGGATTGAGGGTCAGGCTAAAGTACCTGATTTGTTTCCCTTCAAGGTCGTTCAGTTCTTTGTGTTTATAGATGGTCGTCTTGGTTTGTGCGTTCAACTCCTGTACAGCTGTCATCAATAGCAGACACAATAGGGTCGGTAGTAGTTTTTTCATGTTTTGTTGAATTTTAGTATCCCAAAGCCCGGCTGAGAAGCGCATAATTGGCTCTTTCGTTGTCATTCATCAGTATAATATCGGCACGGTCTACGCCACCATACAGCTGCCAAAGCTCTGCGTGCATGGCTTTTAGTTTTGCCTTATTTGCTTTTTTGAGGGTGTTTCTGTCGATGAGGCTATAACTTAGCTCCTCATACTGCCGCTTGATGCCTTGTACTTGTAGGGATTTTTGGAAAAACTGCTGGGCGTTGTAAGAGAGTTTGTGTTTATCAATACGGCTGCAGTCTTCTGTATCTCCATCGTGGAGTAGCACTTTTGTTTCGAGCATGAGTACCTCGGGCTTGTACTCAACAGCCTGATAACGGTCGTAGATTGCTTCATTGGCGACCATTATTACCTTGGCCCCCTCGGCAGGAGCAAGCCCTTTGGCTAATGTATAATGCATCTCTACTACACCATCACGCCGTCGTTGCCAAGTACCTAGTGCTATCCCTCCTGTGAGCTGCACTTGCTGTGCCACGGCCCATACGGCCACTACTCTCCCATCATCAAAAAAATAATAATCATAACCTCCACTGGCGCAGTCAGAGCTGTAATAAGCATATCCCGCAGGCGAGGGCAGGGTGCTGCGCTCTTGGGCTATCACAGTCGCTGAAAAACAATGAATAAGCAACAATAAACAAAATGTAAGTCGAAACATAGTATGCAGGGTTTTGAGAATGTCTTGCCAACATAACAAGCATTGTTCAATAATTCGGAAACATTTTATAAACTAAAGTTTTGGATTTAGCAAATCATACAAATTGTATTTTTGTTAGTGTTATCCCGAATCAAATAATGACCTATATGATACAAACTCCACCACTCAACCAACAAACTACCCAACAACTCAAAGAACTTCTAAAAAATACTCAAGCAATAACCGGATTTGTAATAGGTCTTTTAATAGTCTATGCTGCTGTGATTGCATGTCTTTTCGTCAGTGCCAATTACAACATCTTGACTTTGTGTTTACTAGCATTGTTTTTTCGATAACAGCTAGCCTACGTCTACAGCTCCGCACCATTAAGCGTATCAAAGCCTAGTTACAGACTAGGTCGTTTATAGATAAATAGCCTACCTTTCGGACAACGCACAAGGGTATGCTTACGTATAAACAATCGTTATATTTCTCTAAACTCTAACCACAAACACAATGAAACTACGCTACCTTTTGTATTGCCTTCCTTTATGGCTATTACTTACAGCTTGCCCTTATTCTTCGGAAGTACCCCTGAAAGCACCCGATGAAAAAGTCAACAATGCGCTTTTGGGTAAATGGATTGAGGAATCATCTTCGGATAACCCTACTTTTTTTGTGATTACCAAAACGGGGGAAAAAACCTATCAGTTTGAGCAAAACGACTACAACAGCTCTGACGAAGTATACACCCAGAAATATTTCGAAGCCCACCTGACCAAAATTGGCAGTGTTAATTTTCTTAACCTCAAAGAACCAGATGATGAAGGCGGGAAGTACTACTTCTTCAAGCTTGACAAAAATGATGATGGCAAAAGTTTTGTACTCTATGAAGTAACCGACAACATCGACGAAACTTTTGACAACTCTGCCGCAATGTATGCCTTCTTTGACAAACACAAGGACTTGAGCTTCTTCTACAACAAAGACGAAAAGACCTACAACAAGGAGTAAATTTGCTGACTATCAGCCCCTTTTACTAGCACCAACTTTCGGTAGGTAGCGTTTTCTTGGGGCTTCTCCCCGCCCCTTTTCAGGGGGCAAGCTTGTGCAACTACCACTAAAAAAGCCACCAATACACAAAACAATTCGTGCATTGGTGGCTGATATTTGGTTTTAGGTAGCCTATATCACTAGGGGCTTACCAAATTGATGCTCAAGGTCATATAAAACGGATTGGTGAGGTTGTTTTCCATCAAGAAAGGCTTGTCACCAAAAAGGCTGCGGTAGAAGTCTCCTTCACTATCCACCTCAAAAGACCAGTTGAGGCGATATCCGGCTTGTAGTGACATCCAGTAGTAGTTCTTCACAGCAAACTCGTAAGTAAAGCGGATGCGTACCTCTGCACGGCGCAGTTCGAGTTGATCATACACGGTATTGGGGCTGTTGAACGCACCATTGCGGTTATTGAGGCGATAGGTTTGTCCCTCAAACTCATAGCCGAGCATCAACAAATTGGTGTTGTTAAATGTCCGACGGAAGTTGACCCGCGCTGGAAAGAGAATCTCTGTACCCCACTTGCGGCTAGGGGCAGTGTAGTTGTACATCACCACAGGCAGGTAGTTGAGCGCACCACCCAAGTAGGTACGCGAAGCCCCGATACCCCACTGCAAGCGGTCGTTAGGTTTGCGCCCATACACTACAGCAGCAGCCACACGGGTATATTCCAACGATTGGAACTCGCTGAGGCTGTAGTCGCCATTGAGGTTGGCCGAGCCTTGAAAAACAATGAAATTTTTCGCATCTAAGGGCTTAAAGAGAGTAAAATTGACCCCTAGGGAGTTTAGCCCATTGTCACGCAATGAGGCATTGAGTGGGTGGGATAATTGGTCTGCATTGTCAAACACATAGTTTGTACGCATATAGTTGAAGCCCAAGTTAAGCGTCATACTGTTCTTAGAAATCACCGGGTAAAATACGCCTATACGCAGGCCGTGGTTAAAGCGGACATTGGCTTCCTCAGACTCGCGCCCATCGAACGCGGCAGCGGTCAGGCGGTTAGGTCCTTGGAAATCATACCCGACAGAAATCAACTTTTGCGGACTGATGTCCAATACCTTAGGGCCACAAAAAGCACGAATTTTTTCGGTAGCCTCATACAAGCTAGGGTCAAAGTCGTCAAAATCGTCGTCGTCGTCTTGTGCAAATACAACAGGAGCAGCTAAAAACAGTAGTAGTAGTGTTAGTAAGCATTTTTTCATACTATTCATAAGATTGGATTTTGGAATGGTGGATAAAAGTGTTTAATACGTATTGGCCACAATAATCACATAAAAACCCGAATAAATCAAATCAAAACAGGCAAAAGTACCGAATTGAGACCTGTTTTTCGGCAAGCCGTACACGACTACATTCTAAATATTCCATAACTCCCTGCCGAGCTGATGGTTTGGCTATACACCACTGCCAAGCAAATGGCGAGGTAGTCGCGGGTTTGGGTGGGTGCCAGCAGGCCGTCATCCCAGAGGTGAGCCGTAGCATAGTAGGCTGTCGATTGCTTTTCGAGCTCTTGTTTGAGCATAGCCCCCATCATTTGTGCCTTTTGTTCGTCATAGGGCTTGCCAGCCTTGGCGGCAGAGGCTCGCTGCACAATGTCCATCACCCCTACGAGTTGCTCCGAACCCATCACGCCTATCTTGGCATTGGGATACGAAAAAAGGAAGCGTGGATTGTAGGAGCGCCCGGCCATCGCATAGTTTCCGGCACCATACGAAGCCCCAATCATCAGGGTCAGCAGGGGTACTTTGGCATTCGATACCGCATTGATCATCTTCGCCCCGTGCTTGATAATCCCCTCGGCTTCGTACTTTTTGCCTACCATAAAGCCCGTGATGTTTTGCAAAAACAAAATCGGAATACGTTGCCGGTCGCATAGTTGGATAAACTGCGTGGCCTTGTTGGCACTGTCCGAAAAGAGCACTCCATTGTTGGCAATCACGCCCACAGGGTATCCGTGGATGCGGGCAAAGCCTGTTACCAAGGTAGGGGCAAAGCTAGGCTTAAACTCGTGGAAGTCAGAGTCGTCAATCACCCTTGCCAGCAGCTCGCGCACCTCAAAAGGCACGCGATAGTCTGCCGTAACAATCCCGAGCAGCTCCTCTGCTGGATAGCGTGGTGGCTTTACCGTAGCTGGGTCGGGGCGGAACGCCGCCGGGTCGACGGGGAGGTAGCTCATCAGCTCCCGCGCCAAACGGATGGCGTGGTACTCGTCTTCGGCCAGATAATCCGAGACGCCCGACACCTCGCTGTGCATCGCCGCGCCGCCGAGGCTTTCGTCGTCGCTCTCTTCGCCGGTGGCCATTTTGACCAAGGGCGGTCCGGCCAGAAAGACCTTGGCGTTATTGCGCACAAAAATCGCATAATCCGACATCCCCGGAATGTATGCCCCCCCCGCCGTGGCATTGCCCGTAACGATGGCAATACTCGGAATCCCTTCTTGTGAGCGTTGGGTAATCTCCCGAAACGAAGCGCCCCCTTGATTGAATATCTTGGCCTGCTCGGGAAGGTTTGCCCCGCCCGATTCTACAAAGGTGATGGTCGGCAGGCGGTTTTCGCGGGCTATTTCGGCAAGCCGCATACTCTTTTGGAGCGTGATGTAGTCTACCGTGCCGCCCTTGTTCGTGCCCACATTGGCGATGATCATCGCCAAGTGCCCCGATACCACTCCAATGCCGCCTACGCTAGTGCCTCCTACCGCCACAGCATCTTTAACCTCCAGTCCAGCCAGCGGCATCAGCTCCAGAAAAGGGCTATCGGGGTCAAGCACCAGCGCTATTCGCTCCCGCGCCAATAGTTTGCCCTGCTTTCGGGCTGCCGCAATGTGTTTGTCAGCCCCTTGGAAGCGGCTTTGCACCAGCTTCTCTTCCATATCGGCGACCAAAGCCTGCATTTTCTGATAATTTTCCTGATAGCCCGCCTGCTGCGGGTGGATGTTGCTTTTGAGTATAGCCATTTTCTAGGGTTAGTTTAAGTTTTTTCCTAATCAACAATCAACACATTGGGATTGGCGCACCAACATTCCAGTCCACCAATGTTCCACTCCTACGGGATTTCTTCGTTAAAAAGACCTTTTTAATGGGGTTTAAGACGCTTCACCAATGACCAGCAAAGGCGCTCCAGCCTCGACCAACTGCCCTGCTTGTACCCATACTTCGGTTACTTGTCCGGCCTCGTGGGCATAGAGCGTGTTTTGCATCTTCATAGAGTAGAGCACCAACAAAGGCTCACCCGCCACTACCGTCTGGCCTGCTTGTACAAACACCTGCTGTACTTCGCCGGGCATAGGGGCATTGTAGGTGCCTCCCTGCTGCTGCGACAGCGGCTCGGGCAAGGCCGGAACGAGCTGTACCACCCATTGATGGGGAGGTTTGCAGAGGTGATAGCGTATCTCAGGGCTAAGGGTAGCTAGGGCGATGTAGCGACGCAGCCCCTCGTGGCTGTAATGCAGGGTATGGCTGTGGAGCTGCCAATCTTCTATAACCAAACTGTCAGGGGAGAGCTTCTCACAGCGGAGCTGTAGACGGCGATGGTGGTCATCGAGCCATTGGTACTCAAGTGTATACTCCTCTTCATCGAGGCGGAAGCTTTCGGTCGGGTGGCTGTCGGGGTTGTTGCGCCAGCCGCTGCGCAGGTATGGCAACAATGGCGGATGCTGTTGGCGGCGCTGCTGACAACGGTAGAGACACAGGGCTGCCAAGGCTTCAAAGGTTTGGGCGGCGCTGGGGCGCAAACCATCAAGCAGCTCAGGGCTTTGCTCCAGCCAACGGGTATGCACCGTCCCCTCGCGAAAGCGTTGATGGGTGCAAATCTGATGCAGCAAGCCGAGGTTGTGTGCCAACCCGATAAGTTGACTCCTCTCTAGGGCATAGGCCATTTGCCCAAGAGCCTGTTGGCGGTTGGGGGCGTGGGTGATTATTTTGGCCAGCATCGAGTCAAAGTGTACCCCTACACCATCCCCTTCTCCAAAGCCGCTATCAACCCGCAGCCCTTGTAAGTCTGTGGGGAAGTAGATGCTTTGTATTTGCCCTATAGAGGGGGCAAAATCTTGTAGAGGGTCTTCGGCACAGAGGCGGCACTCAAGGGCGTGGCCTTCAAAGCAGATGTCCTCTTGGGCAAATGGCAGCGGCTCGCCGGCGGCGACCAACAGTTGGAGGGCTACCAAGTCGAGCCCTGTGATGGCCTCCGTTACGGGATGCTCCACCTGTAGGCGTGTATTGACTTCGAGAAAATAGCAGTTTTCGTCCTCGTCCAGTACAAACTCCACCGTTCCGGCATTGGTATAGCCCAGCCCGCGCCCTAGCGCGAGCGCCGCTTGATGGAGCGTATGGCGCGCTTGGGGGGAGATATTGGGTGCGGGTGCCTCCTCAACCAGCTTTTGATTGCGCCGTTGTACGGAGCATTCCCTGTCGCCGAGGTGGAGGAGTGTCCCCTGTACATCGCCCAGAATTTGGACTTCGATATGGCGCACCTTGGGCAGGTAGCGCTCCAACAATACGGCCTCATCGCCAAAAGCGCTGCGGGCTTCTTGTTGTACGGCCAGCAGGGCGGCTTCAAAGTCAGCCGCCTGTTGGACAACCCGCATCCCCTTCCCTCCACCTCCGGCGGCAGCCTTAATCAGCAGCGGGAAGCCCAGCGCTTGGGCGGCAGCTTGTAAAGCCGGAAGGTCTTGGGCGCTGCCCTCATAGCCCGGAACACAGGGAACGCCCAGTTGGGCGGCAAGCTGTTTGGCCGTGATTTTGGAGCCCATTTGAGTAATAGCCGCTGCGCTGGGGCCTATCCAAGTCAACCCAGCGGCTTGGCAAGCTTGGGCAAAGGCCGCGTTCTCGGCCAAAAAACCATAGCCCGGGTGGATAGCCATCGCTCCCGTGCGTTTGGCGGCGGCAATGATTTTGGGGATATTGAGATAGGTCTCGGCAGCGCTGTGGCCTTGGAGCGCGACCGCCTCGTCGGCTTGACGCACAAAAGGCGCTCGACGGTCATCGTCGGCATATACAGCCACCGTGCGGATGCCATAACGGCGGCAGGTGCGAATAATGCGCAGGGCAATCTCCCCTCGGTTGGCAATGAGTACTTTCGGAAAATAACTACTCAAAGATAAGGGAGGCATTGCCTGATATGTTTGATGCATAACAAATCGATTATGTGTAGGTTAGCGGGCTGTAAGTACGCATCGAAAGGTTCGACAAGCCACTTGCAGCCCAAAGTTTGTGGTGGTTATTTACCCGAAAATAAGTCAAAAAATAGAACAATCGAAGCTTTAGGCAGGATAATTTTGATATAAACTGTGGCATAGTGTAAGATTCGCATAAATTTTGCAGTTTTAATCTCTACAAAGCCTGCCACCATAGGCGGCCTACACACACACCTTGTCTAGTTTATGCGAAGAGCTTTACCGTTTTACTTATCCGCCTGTTTTTGGATAACTACTGCCCTGTTGGGGCTAAGCAGCTGTGGAGGGCAGCCAGGATCTCACGAACTGAAGGAAAATTTTTTGGCGCACCAGTCTGACTATGTGGAGGTTGCTAACTTATTTGCTAAGCAAAACAGTATCAAAAGGATGACCATTTTTTCGGCCTACGACAACAAAGCCTGCGATTATATCAACCATTGGCAATACTGTGGTGATGGATGGATGTACCTCAACCCAGACAGCCCCAATGGTAAGCCCCTCAAAGCTGCCACAATCAATGATGTGTTGAGACACGAAAACATCAAAAGGGCTGATTATGACTACTATTATCAATTCTTACAAAAACATCAATTGAGCGAGATTCGCTTTGTACAAGAGGTGGAGACCCTCAAAAACGGGGGAAACCGCGAAAATGCTTGCGAAAACTGTGTCGAATTTAGCTACCGCAATAATGTCGGGGTGCGTCATTCACCCCAGTATTACAAAGCAGCCGATGATATGTATGTCAAACGTATGGAAGATGGGTGGTATTTGTTTCAGAAAAACAGCTCTGTAACAGCCCCGAACAAAGATTTGATACAACAATAAACCCTAAATTACCCCACTGATGGAAGCTGTTTTTTTTAAAACACCGCAGGCCTTCAGACAATGGCTTGAAGCCCATCACGAACAAGAGACCGCCTTGGTTGTGGGATTTTACAAAGTACATACTGGCAAGGCATCTATGACTTGGCCTGAATCTGTAGACCAAGCACTTTGTTTTGGCTGGATTGATGGTGTCCGCAAGTCCATCGATGCAGACAGTTATTGTATCCGCTTTACCCCTCGCAAACAAAACAGTATCTGGAGTGCTGTCAATATTGCCAAAGTCGAACAGCTTATCGAGGCGAGCCTGATGACACCCGCAGGACTGAAAGCCTACAGCTTCAGAACCGCTGACAAGTCAAAGGTCTATGCGTATGAAACAAACCCGCTTGAACTAACAACGGATTTTGAAGCACAATTTAAAAAAGAAACCGCTGCTTGGGCATTTTTCTCAAACCAAGCCCCTTCTTACCAACGATTGATAGTGCATTGGGTGATGAGCGCCAAACAAGAAAAAACGAGACAATCGCGTCTAGACAAAGTCATTGTGGCTAGCAAAGAACAAAAACGGCTTCAGTAAATCCTGATCCAAAACTGTGGGCTAAATCTCATTGTGCCCCAAAATGAGGCCTCAGCTTATCTCGGAGCTGTTTTTCCAAAAATGTCCAGTGGCGTGCCCTGATCCTATACCCATATTTTTAATCTCTGATACTTCCGAGCCCTTGTATGGTGTGTCTAGATTGCTAGTTGTGAGAGGATGTCCCCATTTGATTCCAGTCTTCGAGTGCTTCAGCCTTGGTTACAATCTGATGGATGATTTCATCTAAAGCTTGGGCGCTTTGGTGCAGGCTGTCCATCAGTTGCCTAAAAAAGCCTGACTCTATCGGTTCTTGGCGCAGCAGCCTTACAAGACCAATGATGGAGGCCAAAGGCCGCCGGACTTCGTGGGCTTGTATCCAAGCAATTTCGCGCAGCCGCTCATTGATTTCGAGCAGGGATTGTTGATAGGCTTTGCTGGCGCTGATGTCTCTAAAGTAGACCGTCAGCCCTTCGGTTGAAGGGTAGGCTGATACCCCAAACCAAGTATTGGTAGTTGGGTAGTACTCTTCAAACTGTACGCTAACCTGTTCTGACATTGCCCGTTGGTATTCTGAATAAAATTTGAGTGAGATGGCATCGGCAAACTCATCCCAAAGGTTTTTGCCAATCAGGTTTTGGCGTTGGCGCTGAAGCAAAAGCTCAAAATTTTTGTTGACATAGGTGATCTTCCACTGTTTGTCAACAGCAAAAAAGCCATCGGTGATGCTCTCAAAAATACTGATTACTTCTTGGGCTTTTTGTTCAAGTGCCAGTTGTAGGTTTTTGATGGGGGTAATGTCTCTCCCAAAGCAACTTACCCCTATGATTTGTTGTTGGGCGTTGTAGATAGGATAAAAACGCATTTCGAGGTGTTGGCTTGAGCCATCGGCCATCGGGATTTCATTGATATAGGTAAGGCTCTGTCCTTCTAGTGCCAACTGATAGCGGGCTTGCCAAAAATCTACTTCTACACTGGGATTGTTGACTTTCAGCGCCGAGGCTCCTAGTACGGGTACGGTGTTGTCGAGGCGCATCAAAATGTCTTCATACGATTTGTTGAAGGCCGTGTAGCAAAGTTGGTAATCTACGGCCCAGATAAAATCATCGGTATTGTCAATCAGCGCCTGTAGATTCTGTTTGAGACGCTGTATTTCCTCTTCTTGTTTGAGCCTGAGGGTTACATCGCGGCCTACCCCTTGGATTTCGACGGGGCTGCCGGTCTCATCACAAATGCTGACAAACTCCCACTCCGTCTGGATAAGCTCCTGGGTAATAGGGTGTTCTTGTCGCAAAATAATGCGGACTACCTTGCCGATGTTCATCAGGCAAACCTCGATGACTTGCCGGCATTTGGGTGCATCTTCAGCAACAACCATATCAGAGAGCGAAAGCTTGAGGAGGTCTTCTGGGTGATACCCGAAATGGTTATAAAAATGTTGGTTGGCAAAGGTATAATTCCCTTCCAAATTGATACGAATAAGGCTGTTGCTTTGCGAATGAATGAGCGAGTGGAGATAAGCCTCCCGTTGCTGGAGCAATTTGTTGGCTTGATGGAGTGATTTGAGGTGCTTTTGTAAGAGTTGGGCGTTATCGCGCAGCTGGTCATCGCGGTGGAGCAGTTCCTCTTTGAACTTCTGTAACTGCGCCAATGCCTCCTCTGATTCGAGGCTTTTGTGAGCACTGTGTATGCGTAAAGTTTGTCCTTGGTAGTGGATTTGTTGGATTTGATGCCAAAGCCATTGTGTGCTACCATCGGGCAGCAGGCTGGGGTATACACATTCGCAGCTACTTTTTTGTGACAGCTGACTCAGCTTATGCCGCACAAAATCGCCGTAACTATTCAATATATTATTTTGCCAAAAATCACCATCTGTCTTGATAACCTCGCTATCGAGCTGGTATAGTTTGGCTACCGCTTGATTGGCCATCAATACTTTGCCGCTAAGTATCTCTTGTACCCAAACGGCCTCGGGCAGGTTATCTAAAATTAGTTCAAGCAGCATCTTGGTGCGTTCCTTCTCAAAATGAACTATGTACAGCTAGGTCTATGATAAAAAAGAAGAACGATGTGTCGGAATCAGTAGCTTTAGAATGCTTGTAACAGGGTTTTACGACACCACTATTCGATTTTTCATAAAAGTAAAATGTAACACAGTAACGTTAGATAGCACTAAAATGTTCAGTCTTGGGCGCAAGGCCATAAATTCGTTTTCCATTTTATACCAAGACTCACTTGATTTGAGGGCTCGCTAGGCTTGATTTTTTTGACGCTTACGAATTTTCAGGGTATAGTCCTGCGGATTTGCGCTATTTTTGGGAAGATAGCACAAGTTTTCGCATATTAGCCCTTGTATTGTGGGCTTAGCGCCCAAAAACTCACCAACACTAACTCACTATAATCTGACAATGACAACTTTAGCAGACATTTTTGCCTCTCTCCCGCAGCGCTTCAAGGCCGACAAGGCCGGCGACTACGCAGCGGTGTTTCATTTTGAGTTTGCCCTAGCCGACAAAAGCACCGAGCGCTATACCGTTCGGATAGGCCAAGGGGCTTGCCAAGTAGCGCCCGATTGGCAGGGCGAAGCAGCCTGTACCGTTCGTGCCGATGCGCAGACTTATATTGACCTGACACTGGGCAAGGGTAGCCCACAGATGGCCATTATGACCGGCAAAGTGAAAGTAAGCAATATCCCCGAAATGCTTCGTTTTGCTCCGCTATTTGGCAAATTCACCCCGATTTCGGGCGAAGCGCCCGCTCCGCTAAAGGGTGCACCAACCCGCAAACCCACCCAAGGCCCTTTGCAAGGGCTGCGTATTGTAGACCTCACCCGCCTGCTGCCAGGCCCCTTGGCCACCATGCTGATGGCTGATATGGGGGCGGAGGTCATCAAGGTAGAGTCGCCTAGCTTCAAAGACTACACGCGAGATTTCCCGCCTTATATCAAGGGGGAGTCTGCCGCGTATTTGGCCTTTAACCGCTCCAAGCGTAACTTAGCGCTCGATTATAGCAAGCCCGAAGGCTATCAGGCCTTGTTGGAGCTGATTAAGACGGCAGATATTTTTATTGAGCAGTTTCGTCCTGGGGTGTTGCAAAAAATGGGCTTGGCTTACGAAGACCTCAAAGCTGTCAACCCACGCCTGATTTATGTGTCTGTAACGGGTTATGGCCATACGGGACCCTATGCGCAGTTGGCCGGGCACGATCTCAACTACATCGCCTATGCAGGGCTGCTCTCGGGCAATGCGCAGAGTGCGCCACAAATCCCAACCCCACAGATTGCCGATATTGCGGGCGGCTCTTATATGGCCGTGATTGCTTGTCTAAGCGCCTTACATGCCCGCCAACAGACAGGCAAGGGGCAGTTTGTGGATGTGGCGATGCTTGATGGGGTGATGCCGCTGGCCATCAACAACCTAATGCTCTATACATCTACCGGCCAAAGCCCCAGCCGTGAGCAGGGCTTTCTCTCCGGTGGCTTGGTCAATTACGGCATCTACCCCACCAAGGATGAGAAGTATGTGGTGCTAGGCACGCTGGAGGCGAAGTTTTGGAATAAGTTCTGTGAGGTAGTAGCCCGCCCCGAGTGGAAGAACCGGATGCTCCCCGCTGCCCCCGATATTTTGGCCCAGCACAAGGCCGAGCTGACGGCGCTCTTCACCCAACACCCGCAGGCGTATTGGGTAGACCTTGGCCTCAAGCACGACTTGCTCATTACGCCGGTGTACGAAACCTCTGAGTTGGATCAAGACCCACAGGTGCAGGCTCGGCAGATGATTATCAGCCAAGAACACCCTGTGGCCGGTACGATTAAAAATATCGGGGTGCCGCTCAAGTTTTCGGATACACAGGCCGCACCAGCTTGGCCGGCTCCAGTGCTAGGTGAAGACTCGCTCGCCCTAATGCAAGAGATAGGTCTCAGCCCTGAGCAAATTCAGGCGCTTGCCAAAGCCGGACTGCTGACTTGCCAAACAGCGGAGAGGTAACGCTTGTATGGCCGACTGTGGAGATACAGACCGTGGCGCTACGCTACTCCCCCATCATCGCCCAAGCCCGCGTGGTCGCACAGACTTTATGAGCGGTGACTGATGACTAACGGGCGAAGCTACACCGGCGTAAGCGGCTTAGTGATGCGCCAGCAGTACCCCGCAGCGAAGCGAGGAGTACAGCGGCGCAGCACGACCCCGAAGGGGGAAGCCCCAAAAAAACCGTCGCTTGGCGCTGAGAAGCAAAAGCCCCACAGCAGTGTGAAAATTCACAGATAAATGCTACATTGAACCTCCAAACTACTATTCATCCCAAAACGACGACGCAAATGATGCCTTATACCCAAGCAGAAGTACAGAATTTATCCTCACAAACTTTTGCCTATATTTTGGTGCGGGAGGAGGGGCACACCCTGACCATCCGCCTAAACCGTCCTGAGAAGAAAAACGCGATGAGCCCGACTATGGTGCGTGAATATGCCTATGCGATGAGCTATGCGCATCACAGTCCGCATATATGGGCGGTGGTGTTTGAGGCGGAGGGCAGCGTGTGGTGTGCTGGTGCCGACCTCAAGGCAATGCGCGGCCAAGAAGAACCGAATAACTCTAGTATTCCTGCGTCTGAAGGCGACCAGCCTATCCTGATGGGCGAATTGTTTTGGCATATCCATAAGCCTGTGATTGCCAAGGTACACGCGCCTGTGTTTGCAGGTGGTTTTTTGTTGATTTGTGGTGCTACCTATGTGGTGGCCTCACCGGAGGCGCGTTTTAGCCTGCCCGAGGTCAAGCGGGGGATATTCCCGTTTCAGGTGTTGGCCAGCCTGCTACAGGTGATGCCCGCCCGCCGTGCGCTCGACCTCTGCCTGCGTGCGGCGACCCTCAGTGCGGAGGAGGCCGAACGTTATGGGCTTGTAACACACCTCTGCCCCGCCGATCAACTTGACACACAGGTAGCCGGGCTGCTGGAGGAGCTGAGTCAAAATTCTCCCTCGGCTATCCGCCTAGGGCTCAAAGCCTATGACCAGATGCGCAGCCTCGGCCAAGAGCAACTACACGGTTACCTTGCTCAGATGCTTCAGGAGACCATCCAGACCGCCGATGCGCAGGAGGGGCTGGCAGCTTTTGCCGAAAAGCGCCCCCCACAATGGAAGGGATATTGATTGATACACTTTAAACGCCTACTGAGATGACTAAAAAAGTAAAACTCTATGAAGTAGCCTCTGCCCGATCTGGCGACAAAGGCGATATTTGTAACATTGGGCTGATGGCCAGTAGCCCCGAACTCTACCCCCTGCTGCGCTCACAGGTCACGGCTGACCGTGTGAAAGCGCACTTTGGGCCGCTGATACAGGGCAAGGTAGAACGATTTGAATGGGAGGCTATCGAAACGCTTAACTTCGTGTGCCATCAGGCGCTTGGCGGCGGCGGTGCCTCTTCGATGCGGATGGATCCGCTGGGCAAAAACTTCTCCAGCCTACTGCTGCAGATGGAAGTATCGCTTTGAATTATCGCCTGCCAATGCCCCCACAGGACTAAGAAAAGCCTGTTGGGGCGTGCCTTCCTGTTTGGGGTTTATCTAGTCTGCTTGGGGCAGACTGTCTATTGATCTTTCAGCCTTTTGAAAAGCACCTCAATCTCTTGGATTAAGGCCGCTACCTCTTGGGTTGTATTCTGAAGAGCTGCATACTCCTCTTCTAGCTTTTCTATATGTATTACTGAGCCTTTTGTCTTGGCTTCCTCAAAGATTGTCCGAATCTCTTGGAGCAGCTCATTTATTTGCCCTTGGTTACTGATGATGCCATCAAAGGTTTCATCGTAGTATGTCAAATCGGTTTCGGTGTTTTCGACTCCTTCCTCAAGGATATATCCTAGGTTTTCTTTGAAGTATGTCAAACTATTGACATAGTATTCCACACGATCAAAACTGTCCTTGATGTTAAAAAAAGCCTTGTATGCATTGAGCTTTTCTTCGACGGCGGCCATACTTTGTTTGTTTCCGCCACGGTCAGTCCTTATTTTTTCGAGTTTTGTTTGAATATACTCCATGTTGATACGGGTATAGTCCAAAGACTTTTTGATATATCGCTGGTAGTATTCGTCTTCGTTTTGTAGGGCATTTCGATATTCTTCTTCATAGTATGTTATCTCGGTATGATAATACGCCAAATCTTGCTCAAACTGTAGCTCTTCTTGGGCTGCTGCCATTGTTTTTAGAGAAGTGAAGGGATTGTAGCCCTTGGCCAGCAAGAGGTTTCTCATCGTACGCATCCTTTTCAATTGATAATCCACATCCGAATAATCTACTGTAGCCTCAAGGGTCTCCATCAATTCTTGATATTCTTCTACTCTGATATTTTCCCAAATAGGCAAAGCCATATATGCGTCATACTGACGCTGACTGACGTACCCTTGCGCTATGCTATAACTATAATATGTAGGCAATGACTGAAGCGCCTCTTGTGGGCTATAGTATTGGTTGCCGAAAGTAAAGTCGATTTCGTCTTCGTTATGTAGATTGTATTCCAATACAAGATAATCCCCTCCTCCCTCGCTCAAAGAATCGGGTAAGGGTCCTACGACGACAAAGCCGTCGTTTTTGGTGAGGCCGGCACATAGCCCCACAATCGGCAACTTTATTGCTATGTTGAGCGTTGTGGGGAGTGCTTCTTTTTCTTCTGTGGATGGGCTGCTGGAGTAGGTATCTAGGTACAAGGCTAGGGTATCGCCTTTGAGCGTTAGGGTGATGGTCTTTTCGTCTATATATTCATAAGAAGCGGTATACTCATAGAGCTTCCAAGTCTTGTACAATTGTGCTTTGACGGCTTGCAGCTCGCTTTCAGGGATTACCCCCCTGATGCGTTCTCGTACTTGTTGGTTGATACCAAACTCTCGGAAGGCATTGACTAGGGTCTCTTCGCTGGTGTAGGGGTTGTAGCCAGCCTTCAGGAATACACTTTGGCGTATTGTGGCAGCATAGTAGCTGTCAGCATAGATACTCAGGCCGGCTTTGAGCTGCTCTACTGTTTCTAACTGCTGTTTTACCTCGGGCTGTCTGACGATACTGAGGTAATCGTCCCACCATTTCAGGTACTCCGGCAAACCCATTGTCGGCATCGTAGGCATACGCTGTATACTGTTGTGGCGTGCTTCTGAGATAAAGGTTTTGCCTTTGAGAGGCCGTGCAGGCATACATTTGTCCACAAACTCTTCCACCTCTTTGAGTGCATAAAAATCATAATATGTCTTCACACCTACTTGATCGGCACTGAGATCATAAAAATGCAACACCCGATAAGACAGGCCTCCGTAGGCTGTAAAGACAAGTATCAAACACCCTTCGGTTGGGCTCTTGGGTATATATTTGACGATTTGGTGTCGGCCTGCTTCGTGGTCATCATCTTGATTGTTTTCGTCATAGACAAAGTCACTATCATAATAGCTGCTGCACTTGTTGTCATCAGCATACCTATAGTCATAGTCGGTATACTCATAGTCCCAATAATTATCCCCGCCACTGTTTATGTAGAGTACATTGTCTTTGAAACTAAGCGTAACCTTATATTCGGTATTGAAGGCAAAATTTTTGTCTCTGAGGGTATATTGTAGTATCCAACGCGTAGCCGTCAGCTGTTTGGGAGGCTTGATAGGTTTGTCTTTTTTAGTTTTCTCCGAAGCAGCCTTTTGCGCGAAGGCCGGTGTGTATGAAACTCCGGCAATAGCCAAAGACAAGCACACAAGTAGACTCAGATAGATTGTTTTTTTCATAAAAATAAAATAATGTAATGCATAATAAACATAAACCAACAAGGTAGCTTTCGCTGGTTCAGCTTGAGTTTACTCGTTGCTTGTGGAAAAACGAACGCAAAATACAAAAGTTTCGTATGGCAGCTGGGGTATTCAGCTCTTAAAAAAATAGGCACATTGGTAATTTCAGCGCAAGTACTTAATATTAGCACCCCACTACCAAAACAGTTGGGCAAAATAAGTAAAAACCGTGCTACGCCGCTGGCGGATACCCACGGTGCTGTTTCATAGTCTGAGCTACTTTTTTGAAAATAATCCCCCTCAAAAGAATCCATCTCGTCTTTAGGACAACCAAGTACTCAAAAAAAACGTTGCACAGAAGGATAAACCCTGCGCAATTGTGTATCTTTGATAGATTATAAAGTTCAGATTTTTTTGAATGCTTATGACCATCACCGGAACTGTCCGCTACCAAGACCTTGGAATGGGTTTTTGGGGAATTATTGACCACAGTGGCCAACAATGGCGACCTCTCAACCTACCCTCAGCGCTGCAAAAAGAAGGGCTGGAGGTACACATCACCGCCAAAAAAGCCAAAGACCAGATGTCTAGCGTGATGTGGGGTACTGCCATAGAAATCACTGATTATCAACCTGTTTCCTAACCTAGCTCACCCCAAACCCCCTCGTGCTATGATTACCAAAATGATTGTCGAAATCTTGCAAGCCATCATCGATGACCCCGCCATCCGTCGCCTGATGGGCAGATACGACCACAAAGGCCGCTCCCAAGTCAACATTGATGAGTTTATGGATGAGATGAACCTCAATGCCGAGCAACGCCAGAAAGTTCGTGAAGCTTACCAAAACTACAACAACAACCAAGAGCGCTACCAATACAAGTACGCGCCCAAGTCAGACGACCCCTTTGATAAGTTTGATGCCTATTTCCGAAAGTATGAGGATATGGCGGAGGAGAATGAAAAACGCTTTGGGCACGAAAAAGCCTATGCTCACCGCAAATACCAGCAATATGCTGGCGGGCAGCAACAAAAAAATAATTACCAGCAGTATGACCCCTCCTACCTGCGTACGGAAGAAGAACGTAAACACTATGAGGTGTTGGAAATCCCTGTAGGCAGTGATTTTGACAAGATTAAAATCGCCTACAAAAGCGCGATGAAGAAGTATCACCCCGACCGATTCCCCAATGATGAAGAAAAGAAAAAACACGCAGAGGAGATTTCTCGTAAAATCAATGGGGCTTATGAGTATTTCAAGAAAAAATTCAATAAGAATTAACGTTTTACCCAAACCTATACACTTATGACGGCTTTACAAACCAATTATCCATACATCTTCGGCGCTTTGTTGCTCTCGGTGGTGTGGTGGTTTGCGACCATACACCGCAACCCCGACAGCCGCACCGTTTGGCCATCGCTTCTTTTTTGGGGTTCGGGCATACTCTACGCGCTGTCGCTTTATTTCAGCACCTTTAGCTTCTGGTACAAGCTCCTGTTGATGCTGCCCCGCGATTTGGGCATCTTGGCCGTGGTGTTCCTGATAGCCAACAACATCAAAAACTCCCGTGGCTTTTTTGTAACGGCAGTCAGTGTTGCACTGTTGATTTTGGGCATCTACTCGAGCATTGTACAACAAGCTGTAGCCAAGGTCTTCAAACCCAATGTGGATCCACAGGCCGAGCTGTTGTTTGAAGCCGACGAAGCGCAGCTAAAGCTCGTAAAACATCATTTACGCAAATACAATGTCAAAATCGAAAAGGCCTTTGACAGTAAAAAAGACAAAGATGCCAATCTTGATCGCTTTTATACCATCAATATTGAGGATAAAGATGAGCACCACATCCATACTGTCAGCAACTTGGTATACGCCTCAGGGGTGTCTTCTGTAGGCCAAAACCGTATCGTACAGCTCAGCCCCCTCGACAAGGCCTCGCCAATCGAAGGTCAGCGCCCCGGCTACGGCCTTAACGACCCCCAGCTTAACCTGCTTTGGGGCTTCGAGCGGATGAAAATGGCAGAGTTTTATACCTACTTGCGTAACAACAAAATAAAGCCTAAGCGCAAAGCCCGTATCGCCATTCTTGATACTGGAGTAGATAAAAACCACGAGGATATCAACGCCCGCTACGTATCTATCAAATCGGCCTACGACCGCGACGGCAATAGCCACGGTACACACTGCGCCGGCATCGCAGCGGCGGTCTCCAACAACGGCAAAGGCATCGCTTCTTTTGCCCCTGATGACCGCTTTGTAGAGGTTACTTCGGTCAAGGTATTGAGCGATCAAGGTAGCGGCACAGACAAGGGCGTTATCGCAGGTATCATCGAAGCCGCCGACAACAAGGCCGATGTGATTTCTATGTCCTTGGGTGGGCACTCCTCAGAGGTCAAACGCCGCGCCTTTGCCCAAGCCGTACGCTATGCCAATAAGCGCGGCGCAATAGTCGTTGTAGCTGCCGGCAACGAATCGCAAGACGCTATCCGTGTCAGCCCTGCCAATGTAGACGGAGTGATTGTAGTAACAGCCGTAGACCAACAACTCAACCGTGCGCGTTTCTCCAACTGGATTAGCTCTCTCAAATGGGGGATTGCTGCTCCGGGTGTGGGCATCCAGTCGACTATCCCAGGCAACAAATATGCTGCCTACAATGGTACATCAATGGCTACCCCTTATGTAGCAGGGTTGCTGGGAATGATGAAAGCACTAGACCCTAAGCTTGATACCGAAAAGGCTTACAAAATTTTGAGTGGTACTGGCATCGATACCCAAGATACCTCCAAGACCGGCAAATTTATCCAGCCTCTACAGGCGCTCCAAGCGCTATCTAAACCCTGATTTTCAGCGGATTGTCTTATAAAAAATCATCTCCTGATTGTGCTGGCAGGCTTTCGAAGCCTGTCAGCACTTTTGGTATCACAGCCTCAGGCATTAGGGTGAAATACACCCCATAATATCTTAAAAATCAAGTATTTATTATTAGCTTGTAAGCTGAATGCAATACCTGTTCATAAGTATGGCGAAAGGCAAAAAAAACTGTTTTTTTTCTGTATTACGAGCTTTTCGCTTAACTTTGTAGTTGCTTTAACCCCGTTGTACACCGATATAGCCATGCAGCTCATGCACAGTTTTGACGATTTTCATCAGTTGTTTTCCTCTCCACAACGTGTAGCGGTCATTCCACATCTCAGTCCCGATGCCGATGCATTGGGTTCTTCTTTGGCCTTGAGTCACTTTTTGCGCAAAAAAGGGCATCAGACTACCGTCGTGTCTCCAACAGCTTATCCTGCTTTTTTGGCTTGGATGGATGAGGAGCAAGCTATCGTCATTGCTGATAAAGAAGCCCAAAAAGCACTAGAGGCTGTCAATGAGGCAGATGTACTTGTTTTTGTGGACTTCTCTTCATACAACCGCCTCAAAAGCCTAGAAGCTCCCGTTCGCAAGTCCAAGGCCAAACGTATGGTCATCGACCATCATTTAAACCCTGATATTGAGGCTGATTTTCAGGTATGGGATGTAAAAGCTTCTGCCACTGCGCAGCTAGTTTATGACTTGATAGAAGGGATTGGCGACAAAGCCTTGGTAGACAACCAAATAGCGCAGTATATCTATGCGGGTATCATTACAGATACCTCTTCCTTCAAACACCCCTCTACCACCAAGCGTGTACACCTTATCACAGCCGATTTGATGGAGGCAGGCCTAGATACCAACCTCGTACAGCGCCGTATCTATGATACCAACTCCGAAGCCCGCTTGCGCTTCTTGGGCTTTGCTCTTCAAAATAAACTGACCGTAGTGCCTGACCATTATGCCGCTTATTTTGCGCTGAGCATTGATGAGTTGGAGAAACATAGCTATCAACCCGGTGATACAGAAGGGCTTGTAAATTATGCACTTTCTATCAAAGATATTGTCATTGCAGCTATGTTTTCAGAATCAGAAGACGGCATTAAAATCTCTTTTCGTTCAGTAGGTGACTTGCCCGTAAACGAAATTGCAGAGAAATATTTCAACGGTGGTGGTCATAAAAACGCCTCCGGAGGGATTTATCACGGCTCACTCGAAGAGGCAACACAGCTATTCTTGTCAATTCTGCCTCAATATGACCATACTATTCTTGAGCAGGTACAAATCAAATGCTAAATTAGCGTGCTTATGAGCTACTTCAGACTGTGGCAGGGAGTATATTTGGGCAGCCTCGTTTTGCTGCTTTGGGCTTGTGGAAGTACCCAAGACCCTGCTGCATCGGCTCTACCACCCCGTAGCGCTAAAGCTATGGATAACGGGCTGAAGTACTCGTTTTTTGGGCAATCCGGCCAAGGGCGAAAAGCGCAGGAAGGGGAATTCATCACCTATCACCTCGTGATTGAAAATGAAGGCCGCCGGCTACGCAGCACCTACGAAGAGTTGAGTGGCCCCATCCAACAAAAACGCCTCCAAACACCTAAAATAAAGGGCACATATGATGAAATCCTGCTTTTGCTCTCCGAAGGAGATAGCGTGGCGGTCTGGATTCCGGCAGACTCGCTGGCCCGACGAACCAACACCAAACTCCCACAGCATATTCCCTCGGGCACAACCCTCAAATATATCATCAAAGTACTCAAAATAGAGTCGGCAGCAGATATCAAAGCCAGCAATGAGCAAAATATGCGCGCCCAACGGGATGAAGACCTAGAGCGTATCCAACAATACATTGCCCAAGACTCGGTATTGCAACAGGCTGAGGTCAAAAAAACCGACTCAGGCTTGCATTATGCCCTGACACAAATAGGGGGCGGCAAAAAACCCAAAACAGGCGACACTGTCAGCATCCATTATGTAGGCAGACTGCTGACCGGAAAGGTGTTTGACAGCTCTTATGAAGGCTCCCCGCTAGAATTTCCGGTTGGCGTGGGGATGGTCATCAAGGGCTGGGACGAAGGGATTATGTTGCTGCAAGAAGGAGACAAAGCCCGAATGTTGATTCCCTCTACTTTGGCCTATGGTATCCAAGGCGATGGGCTGAGCATCCCCCCAATGGCTGTACTGCTCTATGATGTTGAGGTTGTGAAGGTTAAATAAGCACCAACCACACCCAAGGGCTTCAAAATATACCCTTTTTGACTATCCTAAAACACCGACTTTTGATTATCCACAGCCCTACAATTGCCCTTTTGTGGATTTTGCCCTATCTTCGCAAGATTTTAAACCGGTAATTTCTCACCTTGTCTGCATTGATGATGCGAATACATTTTACTTTCTTCGGCCTATTGCTAGGATTGGCGGGCTTGTTCAGCGCCTGCAATATTGATGGAGCTGATAACACTTTCAACGAACGCGCCGACCGCAACATAGCCGAAATAGAAGCCTATATTGATGCCAATGGCCTCAGAGGCCAAATACAAAAAACCGAAAGCGGCTTGTATTATTATATCAAAACACAACGCCCCAACCGACTCCTACCCTTAGAAAGCTATCAGGTAGCCTACAGTTTTGATGGCCGTTTGCTCAATGGCTTACAGTTTGAGACCTCTCCCAATCAAGGGCTTGGTCTGGATACAGCAGTTTTGGGCGCCAATCGCCTCATCAGTGGGCTTGAAGAAGGCTTGCGCTTGGTAGCTCCAGGCGAAGAAGCTGTGTTCTTGATACCCTTCTACTTAGCCTACGGAACCACCAGCTATGTAGGCAATACTTCTGTCAGTATCCCCCCCTTCTCAGCAGTAAAGTTTGAGGTAAACCTCGTTTCGGCCCGCTCCGAAGAGGATCAGATTGTCGATTACCTTCGTGCCAACAACCTCCTTGATATCGCCCAACGTGATACCTCGGGCTATTACTTCGGCTATTTGGAAAAAGCACCCAGCACTGAGCCTGTGCTTGATAGCGGTGCAATCGTACAAGTTACTTACTTAGGGAAGCTGCTCAACAATCGTGTGTTTGACCGATCGGCGGCAGGGACTACCTTTGGTGTAACCGTAGGAGCCACGAATGTTATCTTGTCTTGGCAGTACCTATTCCGCCGCTTACGCGTGGGAGACAAGGTGTTTTTGGCAACCCCTTCGCGCTTGGCTTATGCAGCATCCGGCTCAGGAGAGGTCATCGGGCCCTTTGCCCCGCTATTCTTTGAGATCCAGGTAGTCAGCAAACAATAACCCAATGAAGCTCTGTATAGCCACACGTAACCAAAACAAAATCAAGGAGATACAAGACCTGCTAGATGGCAGTTCTTGGGCTTTTTGCAGTCTTGATGATATTGGTTGTACGGTAGACTTGCCCGAAACCCAACACACCATAGAGGGCAACTCCGCCCAAAAAGCACAATATGTGTGGGAGCATTTTGGGGTAGCATGTTTTGCTGAAGACTCGGGGCTGGAGGTCGAAGCCCTCCAAGGGGCACCCGGAGTATACTCGGCGCGTTATGCCGGACCTGAGCGCAACGATACAGCCAACCTCCAAAAAGTATTGACCCAACTAAGCGGCCAAACCAACCGCCGCGCCCGGTTCAAAACAGTCATCACACTGATTATCGAAGGCGAAATCAGCCAATTTACCGGCATCGTAGACGGCCTCATCACCCCCCAAGCGCAAGGCAACGGGGGCTTTGGCTATGACCCCATCTTCCAACCGCTAGGACAAGAGCGCACCTTCGGGCAAATGAGCTTGGCCGAAAAACAAGCCATCAGCCACCGAAGCCGTGCCCTCCTACAACTCATTGAACACCTCAAACAACAAGATTTATGAAACCCTATGTAGTAGGCGTGAGCGGTGGCAGCGGAGCCGGAAAAACATTTATACTCAGCCATTTAGTAGAGAAGCTAGGCGCTGATAATGTCTGCCTGATTTCACAAGATAATTATTACCTCCCCCGAGAATCACAACCCCTCGACGAAGAAGGAATCCACAACTTCGATACCTTGCGCTCCGTAGATATGGAGCGCTGCTTTCAGGATGTAGAGGCTGTCTTGAAAGGCCAAACTGTTGAGCTTCAAGAATATACTTTCAATAACCCGAATAAAAAACCCAAAACACTGTGTTTTTCCCCAAAACCCATTATCTTGGTCGAAGGAATTTTTATTTATAACCACCCCCTGCTGCGGGACTTGATAGATTTGAAGATATTCTTAGATGTTTCGGAACATATCCGCCTCAAACGCCGTGTATTGCGCGACAACGTAGAGCGGGGCTATGATTTACAAGATGTCCTCTATCGTTACGAAAAACACGTTTACCCAGCCTACGGGAAATATATTTCGCCTTTCAAGAAAAAGGTAGATTTGATCATCCCCAACAACGAGCGCTACGAAAAAGCGCTTGATGTACTCAGCACTTTTTTAGGAGTTAAATTAGCGGCCTACCAAAAACACCACCAACAAAACCTATGAGTAAGTTTGCCGTCATCGGACTGGGACAGTTCGGAGCAGCCATCGCCCTAAGCTTGGCCAACAAAGGAGCAGAAGTTATGGTCATTGATAACAAAACCGACCGTGTGGAGCTGCTCAAAGATGATGTGGCGCACGCTATCGCCCTAGATGCTACCGACAAAAAAGCGCTCCAAGCCCAAAACATCCAAGAAATGGATGCCGTAGTAGTGGCCATTGGAGAAGACTTTGAAGCCCTGCTGCTGACGTGTGTACAACTGATGGACTTAGAAGTTCCCAAAATTGTAGCGCGGGCAGCCAACGATCAACAGCGTGCCATTCTCAGCAAAATCGGCCTGAGGTATATCCTCTCCCCCGAAGAAGAAGTAGGCAAGCAGTTGGCTTCCCAACTACTGAATCCCAATATCAGGGCCTCCTTCCCCTTGGCCGGCGATTATGAAATCGTAGAAGTAGTAGCCCCGCGCAAAGTATGGGAGCGCTCCGTCATAGAAATAGACCTGCGCCGTAAATACAGCCTCAACTTGGTAACCATCATCCGTGAGCGCCAAAACGATACCAGCCAAGCAGGGAGCGAACGCACCATTGATACGATAGGCGTGCCCCGTCCCGAAACCATCATTCAAGCCAAAGATATGCTCATCCTCTTTGGCAAAACCCAAGATATAGACCGTTTCATCAAAACCTAGACAATTTGACTCAATCAACTGGTATCATTATGCGCTCGACCGGCTCTTGGTACGATTTGCGCATCAGCGACGGAAGTCTGCTCAAAGCCCGCCTCCGAGGGAAGTTCAAAATCAAAGATCTCAAAGTAACTAACCCCTTGGCGGTAGGCGACAGAGTGGCCTATGAAATGGAGGCCGGCCAAGCCACAGCCCTTATCACCGAAATCCTCCCCCGTGATAACTACATCATTCGGAAATCTGTCCATAAATCAGCCCACGGCCACCTCATCGCTACCAATATCGACCAAGTACTGCTTATTGTTACGCTGGTACTGCCGCGTACATCCCTAGGCTTTATAGACCGCTATCTGGCAGCAGCAGAGTCTTTTAGAATCCCAGCAAGGCTTATTTTTAATAAGTGTGATTTGCTCGATGACGAAGGACGTGAGGTCTTTGAAGAACTAAAAGCCATCTACGAACCGCTAGGCTACCCCTGCCACTGGGTGTCGGCTACTGAAGGCTTTGGTATGGATGGGCTGGAGGCCGTGCTCCAAGGGCATACCTCCTTGCTATCGGGGCATTCAGGCGTAGGCAAATCTACCCTGCTCAACCGCTTAGCCCCACAGCTCGACCTGCGCGTGGGCGAAATATCTGCCTATTCAGAAAAAGGCACACACACCACTACTTTTGCCGAAATGTTCGAAATAGCTCCCGATATGTTCATCATCGATACGCCAGGTATCAAAGAACTGGGGCTGATTGATATGGAAAAGGAAGAATTGGCGCATTATTTCCCCGAAATGCGTGAACGACTGGGCGAATGCCGGTTTCATAACTGTCTGCACCTCCACGAACCACAATGTGCTATCAGAGCCGCCGCCGAAGCCGGCCTCATTGCCGAAAGCCGATACTATAACTACCTTAGTATGCTGGCTGACGATGATACCCACCGATGATTTGAGGGACAGATTATGTTAAATTTTCATAATTCTCCTACGCACTCCAAACCTTAACTCATCTTTTTTGCGTTATGAAAACAAATACTCGCTAGGGAATTTCAGCAACTACTGGACGACTTCAGAAGTAGCTCCCCGAGCTCAGGGACAACAGGAGGCCTTATGTTGGTAGTACTGCGAAGCCGGAGCTTCGCGGCCAGAGTACCGCAGTACCACATCAACACCTATCTCTTAAAATACCAGAACTGTACCAAACCCCTCGAATTTGTTTTATGGAGACTATTTATCACATTTTATGGGCCGATGATGAAATCGATTTGCTCAAGCCTCATATCCTATTCTTAGGCAAAAAAGGTTACAAAGTAACCCCAGTCAACAGCGGTACAGATGCGCTTGACCAAATCGAGGAGACCTCTTTCGATTTGATTTTTTTGGATGAAAATATGCCCGGTATGACTGGACTGGAGACCCTCACCCAAATCAAACAACGACAACCCAATGTGCCCATTGTGATGATTACCAAGAGTGAGGAAGAGCATATTATGGAAGAGGCCATTGGAGCCAATATTGCCGACTACCTTATCAAACCCATCAACCCCAATCAAATCATTCTTTCTATCAAGAAGATACTGGATAACCAACGTATCCGCTCCGAAAAAACACAGCAAAACTACCAACAAGATTTCCGTAATCTGATGATGGCTTTTGGTGAGCGGACCGACTATCAAGAGTGGACTGAGATTTACAAAAAACTGGTGTTTTGGGAGCTTGAAATCGAAAGCTCACAAAGCCAAGGGATGCAGGAAGTGCTCGAAATGCAAAAAAACGAAGCCAATACCAACTTTGTAAAATTTATAGAAGAGAATTATGAAGAATGGCTGGCCAACCCACAAGACGAGGACACTCCTTTGCTCTCGCACCACCTTGTGCGTAGCAAGGTGCTTCCTTTTCTGCAAAACAATGAGCCTGTGTTCTTCATTGTCATTGACAACCTACGCTACGACCAGTGGAAAGTCATAGAGCCGATGTTGGCACCGTATTTTCATATCGAAGAAGAAAGCATTTATTACTCAATTTTGCCTACCACAACGGCTTATGCGCGTAATGCGCTGTTTTCGGGGCTGACTCCGCTCGAAATGTCGCGCAAACATCCTGACTTGTGGGTAGAAGAAGGCGACGAAGAAGGCAAAAACCTACAAGAGGCCGCCTTTTTGGAGAAACAGCTCCAGCGCCTGCGCCATAATATCCGCTTTGAGTACCACAAAATCATCCACCAACAGAAAGGCAAACAAGTAACCGAAAGCCTCAACCAACTGATGGGCAACCAACTCAATGCCTTGGTTTACAATTTTGTGGATATGCTTTCTCACGCCCGTACTGATGTGGCGATGATTCGGGAGCTGATGCCTGATGATGCAGCCTTTCGCTCGCTGACAAAATCCTGGTTTGCACACTCTCCGCTCTTTGATTTGCTCAAAAAGCTATCTGACAAAAAAGCTAAAGTCATTTTGACTACCGACCACGGTACGGTCTTTGTCAAACGTCCTTTCAAAATTATAGGCGACCGCAATGTCAATACCAACTTGAGATACAAACAAGGGAAAAACCTCAACTACGACGGCGACAAAGTATTGGTGGCGCGTAAGCCCGAGGCTTTTCACCTGCCCAAGGTCAATCTCTCTACGTCTTATGTGTTTGCTGTAGAAGATTATTTCTTTGCCTACCCCAACAACTACAACCATTATGTCAACTACTACCGAGATACTTTCCAACACGGCGGCGTATCTATGGAAGAGATTATGATTCCTTTTGTAGTTTTGGCTCAAAAATAACCCTATAGGGGCGCAAGGCCTCATTATCTTGGTGTACCTCTGTATGGAACAGCTCCAAATAGCCGGCTATTCTTTGTCTGAAATAGCCCAAGTAGCACAGAAAATATGTAACTTCGCAGGAGAAATGCGCATTTGGCGCTTTGAGGGGGAAATGGGCGCTGGCAAGACCACACTCATTCAGGCTGTCGTACGTGCGCTGGGTAGCTCCGACCGCGTACAAAGCCCTACTTTTGGGTTGGTCAACCAATACCAAGACCCTCATACAGGCGAGCCGATGTATCATTTTGATTTTTATCGTCTGGCCGATGAAGCCGAAGCATATGCCCTTGGCTGCGAGGAGTATTTTGATAGCGGTGCTTATTGTTTTGTAGAATGGGCCGAGCGCATTCCTACCCTATTACCCGCACAACATCTACACCTCCGGCTGGAGATACTAGACCCTGAGCACCGTACGATAGTCGTTCAAAAATATGAGTAAACAAAGCCAAGAAGGCCTCACTCCCTTAACCCAAACCCTGCTCTACCCGCAGGAAAGCCTAGCCCCCGTTGGTAAAAAACACCAACGCCTCAGTATCGGCGTACCCAAAGAAAATAATCCGCACGAAACACGTGTGCCGCTCACGCCCGAGGCTGTAGCCATATTGGTAGGCAACGGCCACGAAGTAACCGTCGAAACCCACGCAGGCGAGGGTGCCAAATACGACGACCGGCAGTTTAGCGAAGCAGGTGCCAGGATTAGTTACTCTGCCGAAGAGGTCTTTGGCTGTGATGTGGTCATTAAGATTGACCCACCGACCGAAGAGGAGCTGGAGTGGATGAAGCCCGGACATATGCTCATCTCGACCCTCCAAATGGCTAAGCTGGAGCCTAATTTCATCAAGGCCTTGTTGCGCAAAAAAGTGATTGCGCTGGCTTACGAATTTTTGGAAGATGCTGCCGGAGGCCGCCCTATCGTCCGAACGATGAGCGAAATTGCCGGGAGCACAGTGATGCTCATAGCCGCCGAATACCTCAGCAGTATGCGCGATGGCAAAGGAATCATCCTTGGCGGCATTACGGGAGTACCACCGAGCCGTATTGTTATCATTGGCGCTGGGACGGTAGGCGAGTACGCCGCCCGCACAGCCATCGGCTTGGGCGCAGAAATCAAAATATTTGACCGCAGCCTCTATCGCCTCCGCCGCCTGAAGTATGCCATCGGTCAACAAATTTATACCTCTACCCTCAACGCCATCACCTTGGCCGAGGCCATTAGCCGCGCCGATGTGGTCATCGGAGCGCTCCGCTCCGAAGGTACACGCAGCCCCTTTGTCGTTACAGAGGAGATGGTCGCCTCGATGCAGCCCGGCTCTATCATCATTGATGTCAGCATAGACCAAGGCGGATGTGTGGAAACATCCGAAATCAGCACCCACAAACAGCCTGTATACAAAAAATACGGCATCATCCACTATGCCGTACCCAATATTGCAGCTCGTGTAGCCCGTACCTCTTCCTCAGCCCTGAGCAATATCTTCGCCCCATACCTAATCGAAATGGGGGATTGCGGCGGTGTAGAGGAAACTATTTTTACCAATAAGGGCTTCCTCAAAGGTGTTTATGCACACAAAGGCAGCCTCACCAATGCGCATATCGCCCGCTCTCTAGGAATGTCTTATAAGGATCTTGCACTCCTGATGGCGGCTAGGCTCTAAGGGCTTGTGATAGACACGGGGCACCAACCTAGTGGTAGGCCGGATGCTGTATTTCGGGCATCCATAGGCGGACATATTCCCCCTTGGGGTCATAACGTTTGGCTTGGCTCGGTATGTTGAAATAGCGATTTTCGCGAGGATCATTGCCTACACCGGCCACATAACACCAGTTGCCCCAGTTGCTGCAAGGGTCATAGTCAATCAACATCGACTCAAAATACATTGCCCCCCAAATCCAATATACCTGCAAGTCTTTGACAAGATAGCTGGCAACATTTTGCCGCCCTCTGTTAGACATAAAGCCCGTCAGCGCTAGCTCTCGCATATTGGCATCTACGAAAGGCTCTTTGCAGCGCCCTTCGACCCATTTGTCGAAGCGCTTGCGGGCTTTCTGCATCTTTAGTGCGTTATCGCCCCGAATCCCCTCAGGCAGAAAAATACGATTGCCGTATTTTTTAGCTACAAATCGAAAATAGTCGCGCCACAATAACTCAAATACCAACCAGTAAGTAGAGTCATTTTGGATGATTTGGTATTCGTATTTGTGTACTTCTTCATACACATAGCGCGGCGACAAACACCCCAGTGCCAGCCAAGCCGAAAACTTAGAGGAGTAATCTGTTCCTATAAGGCCATTGCGCGTCTCTTTGTATTGGCTGAGTAGGTTTTTTTGCCAAAAATACTCTCGTACACGCTCTAAGGCGGCAGTTTCTCCTCCAGCATAGGGCATTGCCGTACGCTCATCGGGGATGGCAGCGGCGCCCAAGCCCAAGTCCTCTGTAGTCGGCAGCGCATCTTGATACAACTCCTGCGGTAATTGGACTGATGGCAGGGCATTGGGCATTGGCCAAAGAGGGCGCACCTTGGTTTGTCGCTCTACCGACTTGCGAAAGGTAGTGAATATATCTGGGAGGTTGCAAACAGGATAGGGAAGGTCTTCGAGATGGTACAGCGTACTGGTCCAGAAACGATTCAGGGCAATTTTATGCTCCCATAGTTTAGCCTCAAGGCTTGCTTCTACGGCAAGCTCTTCGGGTGTTACCTCTTGCATCGTATACACCGCATCAACTTGGCACTGCCGCGCCAAAAGGCTGATTTCGTGTTCAGGCAAGCCTACCCGCAACACCAGCCGGCTCCCTAGTGCTTGTAGGCGCTGCTGTAAATCTGCTACAGCTTGGAGCAAAAACTGTGTTCGGAAAATCCCTGTTTTTGGGAAACCTAAGCTGGTAGGCGCAAACTGCCGTGTATCAAAGCAATAAACCGGAATCAGCGAATTGGGAAGGCCATCAGCAGCTTGAAGCGCCCTGGAGAGCACTTCGTTGTCGTGTGTGCGCAAATCGTTGCGAAACCAAACAAGGATTCTTTTCTCTTTCATAAAAATCGCGAAAGGCGTTAGAGGTTACAGTACTTACAGAAATCATTGTACAGCAAATTTGTTTGGCTTTTGTAGCAAAATACGTTTGAGATTGTCTTATATTGCCACTTTAGCTCCCACGATTAAAATCGTGGGCAAAACATAAGACCTGCACTTTTTGTCTAGTATCAGCACAAAAATCAGCTGTTTTGAGTGCCACACTGAAAGTTTACACCAAGATTCACAAGATTTGATTTTCTTGAATATCAAGGATTTTCAGTGCAAAGATTTCCCGAGCTAATTATAATTTATTATAATCAAAAGTAAAATTTCACGAAACAAATACATTATTTGCAGATGATCGCAAAACGTTGGCAGATTTCTTTGGTCTTGCTGGTCTCCGTCATTATCGCCTTTTTCGACCGCCTCAATGTAACCTATATCATCAGCGAGCTAGCGCAGCAGTACGGCTGGAGCGATGCAGAGTTAGGGAGTAAGGGTGGTTTGTTGATGACGATTTTTTATGTGGCTTATGGCATTTCGAATATCTTTTTGGGCGGGTTGGTCGGTCGTTATGGTGCAAGGCGCAGCCTGTTGGTGATAGTGGTGTTATGGTCTGCCGCTACAGCTGTAGGTGCACTTTTGCATACACACTTTGCGGGGTTGCTGCTCAGCAGAATATTACTGGGGCTGAGCGAAGGACTACACTACCCGGCAATGACCGCACTGACCAAGGTTTGGTTTCCGGTTTCAGAACGCAGTCGCGCCAATGGATTGTGGACTTCGGGTATTTTCTTTGCCCTTGTATTGGGGCCCTTGGTTTTGGTACCAGTGATGCAAGCCTTTGGCTGGCGGTTTATGTTCTATTTCTTGGCCATTCTGGGGATGGGCATTACGTGGCCTTTGGTATACTTTTTTGTATATGACCAACCCGAAACACACCCACACATCAGCGCCAAAGAACGCCACTGGATAGCCCAGGCCATAGCCGAGTCAGAAGAAAGCCAAGACGAATCTCCGCTTGATGTGCGAGCCTTGTTGCGACAGCACTTGTTTTGGGTGGTGGTGGTGATTGGGATGCTGAGCAATACTATCGCACACGGTTTGCTCAACTGGCTTCCCACCTATTTTATCAAAGAACGGCAGATTGCCGAACAGCTGCTCAGTCGTGCTTTGGCTATTCCGTATGTCTTCTCTATAGCCGGAGTCTTGTTTTGGGCTTATCTAGGCGACCTAACCCGCCGCCGTCTGCTTATCTGCGCCCTAGGGTTTGTTTTGGCAGGTATATTTGCGGCCTTTGCCCTGAGAGCCCACGACATCCCGACGACGGTAGCCGTGTTGAGTGCGGCTATCTTTTCGGTATCGGCCTTCATCACCACAGAGTATACCCTCGTCCAACGTATTTTGCCCAAACAAGGCGTAGCACGCGGGATAGGGCTTTACAACGGTCTCGCCATTATTGTGGGTGGTGGCGGTGGTCCCGCTATTGTGGGGGCAGTAGTCAATGCCAGTGGCAGCCTGACAGCCGGGCTGTTTGTGTTGGTTGGTTTTTGTTTTGCTGTAACCTTGGTCTTGCTTTATCTCAATCGTCTGTTACGTTTTTAGCCCCCCTGCTCGGTCTCATTGATCTGTTGCCAAATAGCGGCCTGCTGTGCCAAACGACTAAGCAAGGTGGTGGTGTTGAGGCGTAAATGCGCTTCCTGCCAATGTTTTTGCGCGTGGCGATAGAGGCCATTGGCCGCTGCCTTTGGCAAGGGAAGCTGCGCCTGTTGATGATAGGCTCCCAGATGATGGTAGGCCAAAATGGCATCGTGCCAATGCCCAAGATGTTGGCAGACCTCCCTAAGGTCAGTCAGTAAGGTCGGGTATTGTATTGGAACCACCTTTGAAAAAATTTTACACAGAAAAAAGATTTCCTTCAGCTCTGCCCGCAGCTGGTGTTGGTCTTCTTCGTCAGGGCTTGGCTGCAAGATGACAGCCTCGCCTATGTGCCTCAAGAGCACTTGGGCAAAGGCCTGCCACAGGGCAGCCTTGTCTGCCTTGGGTTTCCAGAGAGGCTTCCATAAGCGCTCTTGCCGCTTTAAGGCCTTTTGCATTCGGGTAGGCTTTTGAGCCATTGCCTCCTTGAGCAACTTGGCAGCACGGCGGTGTTCTTTGGCTAGGTACTCTTGGTAGGCCTGTGTGTTTTGGAATTTGGCATACGGCTCCAACAAAGTCATCTTTAGCGCAAGGTCTCGCTGATTGCCCGCTTTTTTGTATATTGGCCTGAGTATTTTGCCTAACGGCTTTTGTTGAGCTACTTTTAGTTTCAAGCTCTGGTTGAGAATAGGCATCACTGTCCTCAAGCGCTTTACAGCCCTTCGGAACTCAAAAGCAGCCTCCGCATCTACTTTGGGGCGTGCCAAACACTCCTCTATGCTGTGAAATTGTTTTTGGGTGAATTGGGCTATGAGTACTTGAAAATCGCGATAAATAGGCATAATTTTGGCAAAACAGAAGCTGAAACCAACAAAGTTAGCCAAAATAGCCGTCTAAACACAACGAATACACGCTTTAGTCGAATATCAGCGCTAGTTTAAATGTAATTAAAAACTTTCTATCGAATAAAACCCAACCCTCCCAGATTTTATTCGTATTTACTTGACATAGTTCGCTTTTGCGATTTATATTGCACACAGGTATTCCCCCATTAGCCCGGAAGCCCTGCTCAAAACCTTAGAATTATGATTGGACAACAGTTCGATGGTTATCAATCTTGCCAAGATTTAGATGCTTACAATGCCATCCTTGTGTTTAAGGGCACATTATCACAAGAAATATTGGCCGATATTGGTACTAGCTTGCGCGATAAGTTTAAACACAACCAAACGGCAAGCAAGAAAGTCTTTGCAGTCTTCATTGAATTGGCGCAAAACATCTACCACCACTCTGCCGAGAAGGAATTTTCCGTTCAAAAAAATCGCGCAGAGGGTATCGGTATCGTCTCTATCCAAGACTATGAAGACCATGTGATTGTTACCTCCGGCAATATGGTCAACAAAAGCCAAGCCCAGCAGCTTTCCGAAAAATGTGAGTACATCAACCAACTGGATGCCGAAGGACTGAAAACCCACTACAAAGAACAACGCCGCCAAACCAATGAAGGCACAGGAGCCAATGTAGGACTGATAGATATGGCGCGCAAATCCGGTAACCGCTTGTTTCACGAAAACCACGAGTTGAATGAGCAGCTTAGCTTCTTTACCCTACACATCAAAATTAATAAAGAATAATAAACCCATTCAAACCCCTCAACACTTATGGAGAATTTTCAGATAGAAGGCTCACACTACATTCCGGAGATTAACTTTAATGCAGACACTGGTGTTTTAGAAATCTCAGGCGAATCGTATCACGAGTATACCCTAGAGTTTTTTCAGCCGGTGTTTGATTGGCTCAAAAACTATATGGAAGCCTCTGGACGCAAGATAGTGCTCAATTTTAAGATGACCTATTTCAATACTAGCTCCTCGCGCCGCTTCTTAGAAATTATGACGATGCTCGAAGAATATCACAACAGCAAAAAAGGAGAAGTAGTCATCAACTGGTATTATGAAGAAAATGATTTGGATATGCTCGAAAGCGGTGAAGAGTATGCAGAAGACGTAAAAGTGCCTTTTAACCTGATTCCTCACTAGGCTCATCCTCAGGCAACTACCCCGCAACAGGGCCTCCCCGGCGACTTGGCAAGCCCGCAAAAGCTTGGCAAATCGCCGGAGAATTCGCTATTTTTGTATGCCCGAAGCGTCAATGCCTATGAAAATCACCGAAGCGCTCAGCCTAACAGAAGAAGATTACCTCAAGGCTATCTATCATCTTGAGCAAGACCAAATCTTCAAAAACGAACAACAGGGCGTAAGTACCAATGATATTGCACGCAAGATAGATCTTAGCGCCGCCTCTGTCAGTGATATGATTAAAAAGCTGGCGCAAAAATCGCTACTCCATTATGTTAAGTATCAAGGGGTAACCCTTACCGATGAAGGCCGCCGCCATGCCATCTACCTCATCCGAAAACACCGCCTGTGGGAAACTTTCTTGGTCGAAAAGCTACGCTTTGCCTGGGATGAAGTCCACGAAATCGCCGAGCAGCTAGAGCACATTCACTCTGTTGCGCTGGTAGCGCGTTTGGATGAGTTCTTGGGATACCCACGTTTTGACCCCCACGGCGACCCAATCCCCAATGAGGCCGGAGAAATAGTAGAACAACACGCCCGCACCTCCTTGCGCCAAGCCCCCATAGGGCAAGCCCTGCAAGTGGTCGCTGTGCGCGAAAACAGCCCCGAGTTTTTACAATACCTCAACCGCCTAGGGATCAATCTCGATACCCGCCTAGAGGTATTAGAACACGTAGCCTATGACCTTTCGCTGCGCGTCTCTATTGAGCAGTCTGCTGCTCAAACACTTACCCACGAGGTAGCCGAGAATATTTTCATTACCCCTATCGCCTAATTACTAGTGAACCCACAGCTCCACCTCGCCCAACACCGCAACGACACCATTGTGGCCCTTGCTACAGCCCAAGGTCAAGGGGCTATCGCGGTATTGAGGGTGTCGGGTAAAGATGCCTTTGCTCTAGTCAATGATATTTTTCGAGGGCGCAAAAGCCTTGAAACTGCCGCCTCACACCGTCTGATGTTTGGGTATATTGTAGACCAAAACGAGACTGTAGTTGATGAGGTGGTCTTGGGGTTATTTCGCAACCCACAATCTTTTACAGGTGAAGATGTAATAGAAATCAGTTGTCACGGCTCCCCATACATCATTCAGCGTATTATGAGCCTGCTGTTGGCTAAGGGTGCCCGCGCCGCAGAAGCCGGAGAGTTTACACAAAGGGCGTTCCTAAATGGCAAGCTTGACTTGGCGCAGGCCGAAGCAGTGGCTGACCTAATAGCCGCCGACTCTGCCCAAGCCCACCGCATAGCCCTCAATCAAATGAGAGGGGGATTTTCGGAGACCATCCAACAACTACGTCAAGCTTTCATCGACTTGGCCTCCTTGGTAGAGCTAGAACTGGATTTTTCGGAAGAAGATGTGGAATTTGCTGACCGTAGTCGGCTCGAAAGCCAAACACAGATGCTCCTGCAAGAGGTACAGGCCTTGGCTGACTCCTTTAAGGTCGGAAATGTGCTCAAAAACGGGGTTCCGGTAGCCATCGCCGGAAAACCAAACGCCGGAAAATCGACCTTGCTCAACGCCTTGTTGCGCGAAGACAAGGCCATTGTCTCGGACGTACCCGGCACCACCCGCGACTATATCGAGGATGAAATTGTACTGCAAGGAACACGCTTCCGCTTTATTGATACCGCTGGGCTGAGAGCCACTGATGATACCGTGGAAAAGCTGGGGATAGCTCGCACTTATCAAAAAATACAGGAAGCCCGCCTAGTCGTTTATCTTTTTGATGCCACCCAAACTACCGCCGAAAGCCTCCGCTTAGAGCTGGCCGAAAACCTACCACAGGATTTGCAAGCCCCCCTCCTACTGGTAGGCAACAAGATAGACCAAGCAGATGAGACCCACTGCCGCTCCCTAACCCAACAAATACAGGGAGAGGTCTTATTGATTTCAGCCGTTACCCGGCAAAATCTAGCGCATTTGGAACAAACGCTAGTCAACAGTATTGGCCTGCACCAACTCCAAGAAGGACAGACCATCGTTACCAATGCGCGACACTACCAAAATCTACTTGACACTGCTCAGGCATTGCAACGTGTTTTGGAAGGGATTACTTTTCAGATGCCCACAGAGTTGTTGGCCAGTGATTTACGCACAGCTATCTATTATTTGGGAAATATCACCGGCGAAATCACACACGAAGACCTGTTGAGTAACATTTTTAGCAAGTTTTGCATTGGGAAATAGCTATAAAACAAACTAAACTTCTGGTTATTATAAGGGTTTTCAAAAACCAAAAACAACCGCCTAAATAAAAATGGCTTGCCTTTATGGCCATTGTACCCCTAAAATCAATATGGCCTTATACCCTAAATCCTATCACCAAGATATCGTCAATTTGCTCTTCATTACCTTCAATCATCCATTCTTTTAAGGTTTGGCCAAGGATTTGTCGTTGTTCAGCCAAGGGTTTGTGATGAATTTGTGATAACAAACTACGCAGGTTCCGAACAAGGAACTTGCGGTTTTCTGTTCCTCCAAATTGATCTACATATCCATCAGAGAGCAAGTAAAAAGTAGGTGAATGATATGCTGTCAGGTCGATGGTATGTAGCTCAAAGGTGCGCTCAAGCTCTCGCTGAAGCCCCCCTATGGGTACTTTGCTTCCTTTGATTGTATAGACCTCTCCTTGGTCGGCGATGATTAGGGGCTGTATTGCGCCAGCGAAGGTCAGGGTTTTGCGTGTAGGATTATAACAACAGATGGACATATCCATTCCATCGCGGCTATCGCCAGAGGCTTGTTTGAGTTTGGTACGCACACTTTTATGCATCACTTGTAGGATATGATGTGGTTCTTGTATGCGTTTGAGTTGGATGGTCTCTTCGAGCAAATCGTGGGCAATGAGGCTCATAAATGCCCCGGGGACTCCGTGTCCGGTACAGTCAATCGCAGCGATGTAGTGTAGCAGTTCGTTTTGCGCGTTTTTGGTAGTACCCGTCCAATACAAATCGCCCGAAACGATATCTCTAGGCTGATAGAGCACAAAGTTTTGTGGGAAAGCCGCCCCCATCTCTTCTGAGGTGGGCAAGATAGCTTCCTGTATGCGCTTGGCATAGTTGATACTGGCCGTAATGTCTGCATTTTTGCGTTCGATAATCTCTTTTTGCATCACGACCTCTTGTGTGCGCTCTTGGACTTTTCGTTCCAATGACAAGCGATGGCGCTCGGCCTGTTTGAGGCGTATGTCGGAGATTTTCCGTGCGGAGACAAACACCCCTGCCAACATCAACAAAGCAAGCGACACCCTCACCCAAGCCTGTTCGTGCCAATTGGGCTGAATAGTAATCGTGAGTACATCGCCTTCTTCGTTCCAGATATCGTCATTGTTAGAGGCCTTTACCCTGAAGTGGTACGTACCGGGAGGCAAGGCTGTATAAATCGCCCGGCGCTCTGTGTTGGCATCTACCCAGTCGGTGTCGTAGTTTTCGAGTTTGAATTTAAAGCGTACCCGCTCAGGAGCGATAAAGCTTAGCCCGCTGAAATCAAAGATAAAGCGATTGTTTCCTGAAGCTACCCTGATATTTTCTGCCAACGAATAATCAATACCATTGACACTCAAGGCATTGATGTGTACCATTGGTCGTAGCTGATTGTACGGAATGCGGGTAGGATCAATGAGCAATACTCCTCCCAAGGTAGGGACATAGAACTTGCCTCCGGGGAGCTTGACGGAATGTGTGGCTCCGGCACATTGTTCGTTTTTCATCCCATCGCCTTTGTTAAAAAGCTTCCAGTAGATATTTTTTTGGGTCATATTCCGATGATAGGCCTCTAGCTCTGCCTTGGCTACTCGTATTATGCCAATATTGCAAGGCATCCAGAAGTTGCCCTCTTGGTCTTCCAAGATATCAAATAATGCGTCATTGGGTAGGCCGATATTTGAGTCATATACCGTAATTTTACCCCCCTCAATACGGCTAAGGCCTGCGTTGGAGGCACACCAAATCACCTCGTTTTCTGTTATTCGGATTCGAAAAACCAAGTTGCTAGCCAATCCCTTTTCCATATCGATCAATTCTTTGAAACGCCCCTCTTCGCTGAGGCGGTTGATACCGCCGTTGTTGGTCGCTACCAGAATATCCCCATTTTTGGCTTGGGCAATGTCCATGATAAAGTCAGAGCTAAGTCCTTGGCTTTTGCCAAAATAGCTGAACTTACCCTCTTGGTTGAGCCGTGCTATGCCGCCAAACTTCGTGCCTATCCAAATGTTTCCTTTGCGGTCTTCGAATACAATCCTAACCGCATTATCAGGCAGGCCATTGGCATCAGTATAGCGTATTTCTGTGCCGTCAGCACTTTTTTTGACTAGCCCCTCGTAGGTGCTAATCCAGACGTTCTTTTTGCTATCTTGAAATAGGTGGTAGATTCGGTCTTTGGGGAGTGGTGTTTTGACATCAAAGGGCACAATTGTACCGTCCGCCCGCAGGTGATCTATCAAGCCATTGGTTGTTCCTATCAATAGCTCATTGGTGTTGTATGCCGCCAGCGAGCCTACAGTCGTCCAACGCAGCCCTTCTTGGCGCGTATAGTTAAAAAATTTCCCTCCCTTGGCCTGAAAAAGGCCGTCTCTGTATGATGTAGCCCATAGGCTGCCCTCTCGGTCAAAGCAAATATCCTCGATACTAATGATAGCGTCCTCTTCCATCAGAGAGAGCTTCTCCACGGCTTGTGTGCGGGCGTTGATACGAAAAACACCCTCGTTAGTGCCTACCCACAGGCTACCCCAAGTATCTTGGGTGACCTTGCGAACAGAAAAACCTTTGAGCTTCTCCACGGCGTTGAGCTTCCCCCCCACCCATTGGTACAAGCCATCTGACTTGGCTATCCAGAAGCGTTGCTCTTTGTCTAAGAAAAAATCCTGAATACCTTTTTCGTCTCCCTCTTTTTCGAATACAATCTGTTCAAATCGGTTGCCCTCTGTCATCCAAAGTACTCCTTGGCTTTCGGTACTGATCCAAAGTCGTTTTTCTGCGTCTTGGCCTATGGCAGTAATGGTAGTGTGGGCCAAAATGGGGTGATTGACCCGAGTAAAGACTTGCTTGTCGAGCGAGACTTTGAAGAGGCCTTCGCTTCGTGTGCCTACCCAAGCTGCTCTGCCATCGGCTTCCAACCAAAAAGCCTCGATATAGTATTCTTTGCCTCCTATGTACTGTAAGGTGCCATTGTGGTATACCAATAAACCACTGCCTTGTGTGCCTATAAACAACTGACCGTCATTGGTTTCGCGTAGCAAGTAGGTATTGTTATTGAGCAATAGAGCGCTAGTACGTTTGTCAAAAACTTTGAAATGAGCACCATCAAACCGTACCAGCCCGTTGTAACTCGTAACCCAAAGGTAGCCATTGTGTCCTTGATGTACCTCTTTGAGCGCATTGGAAGGCAGCCCTTGGTCGATTGTCCAGCGAGTAACAATCAACTGTGAAAGCGGTTTGGCAGGGTCTAGCGCTTGGTTATTTACCCCTTGAGCACGCAATTGTAAGTGATAAAACATTGATATCCAAATAATTACTATTTGGCATACAACTACTATATATCGATTTTGGTAATGTTTGCTCATATAAATAGTACCATTGCATAGGCTATTCCAAGAGGTTTTTTACAAAGCTACTTTTTTTGGCTACATCTTACAAGTATTCTCCTGTTGCATTTTGGGCAAAAAGTGTGCTAATGAGTATCGTCCTTGGTCGATTATGGGGTAAAACATTCTGTAGTCATTATGGCGTTGGTATGGCCGACACCGTTTTGATTTTGTTGCTACTGTGTTTACTTCGATACATCTAGCTCTAGGCGTACATTTAACCACCAAGGGCGCAAAATATACCCACAGGGGGTACCCCATCATTCTTCCCTAACCCACCCCTACATATTGGTATCGGCATTGATGATTTCAAAAGAATTAATCATCAAGTCCATCTCTTGGGTGTAGGTAGCTCTATTTTCTTCGGGAGCCCAGGTAATGAGTTGATAAAAGTGTTCTTTCGTTTGTACGACTGCTATTTTATAAAAAAAGTCCCCTTCGGTGCTTGTTCCCCTTATTTCGCCTTTGAGAGCAGCATACCCTCCTATTTCCAAGGTACTTGGGCGCAAGGTTTTGATATTGGTCATCGCCATTGCTAGCCGCCCGTTGACAAAGTTATAGTACACAGGCAAGGCATTGTAATCGGGGCTGAGGTCATAGCGGCTATCCCTGATAACGACCAAATAGAAGCGGCGTTTTTCGCTACCATATTGCAACAGCGCATGTTCGTTGAGGCTGCGTTGTTGGCCAAAATACTCAGGTATCATCATCTGATAACGGCCATCGGCAAAGATAAGGGTATCAAACTCATCAAACACCGAAGACAAGCTGCTCAGGTCGAGGCTATCGGTGGGCTGGATGGTGGGCGTAACGGGTTTTTCGGGTGTAGATTTGCCCCCACAAGCACTGAGCACACAGAGGGCAAAAAATAAGAGGACAAAAAAGCGATTTGTCAAGAGGTATTGTGGTTTCATTGGAGGTGTTTTGGTTGGTGCATTTTTATTTGAGTACGAAGCTATGCGTGCGTAAGTGGCTTAGCGATAGAGGCGATAGCTCCCCGCGCCAGACGGGATGTGAGTCCAAACCTGTATCGTTCGGCGCGGGGACTAAAGCCGAAAGCGCGACCCCGCCCCCCTGAAAGGGGCGGGGGAAGCCCAAAAAATTGTGTACTATTGTTCGGGTATCAGCGCTTGGTATACCTTTTCGATGAGTTTGCGTCGGGTGTGGTTATTGATGAGTTTTCGGTTTTCGGCATCTGTGTAGATGCGGTTCGACAGGAAGACAAAGACCAGCTCTTGGTCGGGGTCGACCCATACCACACATCCTGTAAAGCCTGAGTGGCCGTAGCCGTTGGGTGCTTTGGCGCGGGCAGGCATATACGAAATAGGGTCTGTTTCGGGCTTATCCCAGCCTAGGCCTCTGAAGTTTTCGGGCACTTGGCGGCGCGTAAATGTTTCGACAGTCGTAGGCTTGAGGTACTGATGGCCTCCGTAATAGCCCTTTTGAAGCTGCATCTGCATCATCACGGCCAAGTCTGTGGCGGTAGAAAACAACCCTGCGTGACCGGCCACGCCTCCCATTAGGGCTGCGCCTTGGTCGTGTACTGTGCCCTGCACCTGCTGTTTTCGGAAGTAAGTATCACTCTCGGTGGGCATTATCAGCTGCCTGTCAAAGCGTTGTAGCGGATTGTAGCCTGTCAGGCGCATGCCGAGGGGTTGGTAAAAAGTACGAGTAAGAAAGCTGTCCAGCTTTTCGTCCAGTAGTTTTTCACAAACTCTTTGCAACATATAAAAACTCAGGTCGCTGTATACATACTTATGCCTTGCCTTTCCTGGCGGATTGGGACTGCGTTCGGAGGCCACTGTCCATCGCCAGAGTGTATCTGCAATACCTTTGACACTGTACAATTCGTGGGCTACCTGGTTGGGGAAGGCCTCGCTGGCACTGGTGGCATAGTATCCGGGTTTGAAGCGCTCTTGAGCGTCTTGGGTGCGTTTCCAAAAAGGAATCCAGGGTACTAGTCCGGCTTGGTGCAAGAGCAACAATCGGAGAGTGATATCTTCTTTGTCTGTGCCCTTGAGCTCGGGCAGATAGTGTACAATGGGCTTGTCGAGATCTAGCTGCCCACGGTCATAGAGGTATTGCACGGCCTGTAGTGTGCCTGCTACCTTGGAGATAGATGCTACATCAAACAAGGTATACAGCCCTACGGGGGTGGTTTTGGCATAGGTAAAATGCCCAAAAGCTTCGCGCATTACGATGGCTCCTTTGCGTGCCACCACTACCTGACAGCCGGGAAACTCCCCTCCGGCAATGGCCTCTGCAATCATCGGCTTGAGCTGCTCAAGTACCTCAGTCCGCAGCCCTACGTTTTCGGGTTTATCAAACCGTAGCCGGCTCAAACCCGGACTTCGGGGGTTTTGCCCTTTCTTCAACTCTCCGACAGATACAGGCAATTGACCTTCTAGGGGCAGTGCGCCAAACAATGCTTGGGGTACCGCCTGCCGGGTTTGGGGAGTGTCTTCGTAGGCACAGATGACATGTTGGGCATTCTTGAAGTTTTTGAGGGTATACGGAGACCCATACAACAACAAAATGACATTCGTCTGTTGGCCAAGCTCTTCTACAAACTTGTAGACATAGGACGGGATACCATATTGTTTGGTGGCAGCCCGGCTAGTGCCCAACACACTCACCACTACCGTACCCGACTTGACAGCCTGCTTCAACACATAGTCGTAGTTGCCCCACATCGTATTTTTGTTGATGTGGTAATGTTTGAAATATGCATATCCGCTCAAAAGCTTCTGATACTCAGGAGACTCTATGTTGCCAATCGTTACTGAGGCTAGGCTCATCGTGTCTGGCCTTTGTAGCGGCAACAAGTTGCCTTTGGTTTTGACCAAGGTCAGCGCCTGCTCATAGAGCTGTTGTACAAGGCGTTGGTCTTCGGGAGGGTGCAGGTCTTGGGCTAAATTTTGAAGATCAATAGGGCGGTATTCGGCTAGGCCGGCATCATATTTAGCTGACAAGATCTTACGCACACGGTGATTGAGGTAGGCAGCCTCCAGCTCGCCCTTATTGAGGCTTCGTTGGATTTGTTTGATGCTCTGCGCCACATTGTCTGGGAAAAGCAATACATCATTTCCTGCCAACAGGGCTTGTAGGGCTATCTGCCAGCTTTTGGAATAATTAGACACTCCTTTCATATTGAGTGCATCTGTAAATATCAGCCCTTCGAAGCCAAGCTCTTGTTGTAGTAGCTGGGTAACCACGCGGCTAGAGAGGGTTGTCGGGCGATTTTGGCGGGCATCATAAGCAGGGATGTGCAAATGTGCCACCATCACACTACGCAGCCCGTGTTGCATCAATTTCTGAAAAGGGTACAACTCTAGGTTTTTCATCCGCAGGGTATCGTGATAAATCACGGGCAGGGTATGGTGTGAGTCGCTTTCGGTATCACCGTGGCCGGGAAAATGCTTGGCATTGGCCATCACTCCCTCCCTCTGAAGCCCTTGCATATAGGCCACACCACGTCGGGCAACTTCCTCTTTGTCTTCACCAAAGGAGCGGAAACCAATGACAGGGTTTTGGGGGTTGCTATTGACATCTACCACAGGGGCAAAGTTGATGTGTATGCCTATCCGGCGGCATTGACGGGCAATGGCGCGCCCCATTTCATAAATCAGTTTTACATCCTGTATGGCGCCTAAGGTCATCTGATATGGAAACTGCATGGTGCTGTCGAGGCGCATAGCCAAGCCCCATTCGGCATCAATCGAAACCAACAAAGGAACCTGAGCCGCCGCTTGATAGCGGTTGGTCAGGCGTGCTTGGCGCATAGGGCCGCCTTTGAAAAAAATCACTCCGCCTACGTGCTGTTCCCGCACCAACGCCTCTACACTACGCTCGTGTTCGGCTGTGCTGTCGGAATATGCCGCCACCATAAACAATTGCCCGATACGCTGCTCTTCAGTCATTGCCTCAAACACGCTGTCGACCCAGGCCTGACGCTTGGCCAAAAACGCGCTGTCGGGTGGAGGAGGCGTATAAAAATCAAAACTAGTGCCAGCCTTCGAGAGTTCTGCCGAAGGCTGGGGTTGTAAGTGCCTGTAAGTCAGGAAAGAAACCAAAACCAGTACAGGGCTGATGGAAAATATCCAAATCTGTTTTGAAAAAAAGAGACGGGTCATCATTCAATTGCGGGCTGTAAGCGTCATCTAAAACATAGTCAGGTCGTCGCGGCAAAGGTATTGTCGCATTTTGCCAAAAGTAATGTTTTTTGCAGATATAGCCAGCACACACCCTGCGAAAATTTAGCCCTGCTATAGATTTGTGTAATTCGCCTGATAGCTGTATTTTTGTGAAATAAGCTCATTTTTACCCATTAAGGCTTCCTAACAATGCGTATTATCTTTGTCAAAACCCCCAAAAACCGCCAATTCAATTATATACCCCGCTACTACGACCCAGTAAAGGAGGATTTGATGGAGCGTGTGCGCGAAAAAAAACGGGAAATGGCCGCCGAGGGGCTGATAGATCACGCAGATCTTGAGTCTGGCGATATCGCCGTTCGGATGGGGGTAGCCTTTGAGCGTAACCGCCTGCGCAAACAGGGAGCCTCCAAAAGCACTACTTATGGAGCTGGCCTCATTCGTGGCATCATTATGCTGCTGATGCTAGGAGGCATATACATCACTTTTGAGTTTGGGGTTGAAATCTTAGGTTTATATGCTGCTACTTCCGCCGTAGGCGTATATGTGTTGGCCAAAAGACTGAACAAACCCCAATACTAAGTCTTTTACTGTTATCTGTCTCCAAGACTGTTGAGCAGCTCCTTAAACCGCTCCGGTGTGATTGGCTTCACAATATAGTCCGATAACTCAGATATGGCCTTGGCGCGCTCTGTATCGGCAGGGTCTACAGATGAGCTAATCATATAAATAGTGATTTTTTTACCCATTTTAGGCTTTATAGCGATATAAGCTTCCAAAAACTGCCATCCATCCATAATGGGCATATTGATGTCCAAGAAGATAATGTCTGGCAATTTATCTGGGTCTTCGCTCGTGGTAGTCAGAAAGTCAATAGCCTCCTCACCGTCCGAAAACGTTAATACTTCACAAGCTACCCCACTGGTCTGAATGGTGCGTGTGGTGGTAAATTGATACACCTCATCATCATCTACAATAGAGATAATCAGTGGTTTTTGCATATCAGTTTAAGATTTGGGGTTGAAAAATATCTCAAAGGTAGTTCCTTGGTTTACTTCACTATAAACTTTTATCTCTCCACCAAGCGCTTCTACTTGCGTTTTGGTGATAAAAAGTCCTAGGCCTTTGGCCTCGGCGTGTCGGTGAAAGGTTTTTCTAAGCCCAAACAACTTATGGCCGTGCTTTTGGAGGTCTATCCCCAGTCCATTATCCTGCACCCGTAATACTTTTCGCCCATCTACCAAGGCCGAGTTGATTGTAATGAGCGGCTGACGCTCTGGGTGGCGGTATTTGAGCGCATTAGAGATTAGGTTGAGAAAAATACTCTCCAAATACGCACGAGGATAATGTATTTTTGTTACCTCATTGAAGTTGGTGTTGAACTGTGCCTGTGTTTCCAGAATAGTTCCCGAAAGTATCTCCTTTGTTTTTTGGTACACCTCTTCAAAAACCAGCTCTTCTCCTTCAATATCCGTATCTTCTTGGATTTTGAGAGTTTCAATCAACTCCTCCAGTGTAGTGCTCAAGTGCTGGATGACGGTTTCGAACTTCGCAAAAATCATGGTCTTGTCTTCTTCTGAGCTACTCGTGTTGTAAAAGTACAACAAGGAGTTTAGGTTGCTCACTGGTGCTCGCAAGTTGTGTGAGGTAATATGGGCAAAGCTAAGCAGTTGTTTGTTTTGTCTTCCTAGCTGATTGCTCAGTGTTTCTAGCTCTTCTTTAGCCTCTTTAAGTGCTAAGTTTTGTTCTTGCAACAAGTCGTTGGCTTGAGAGAGTTTGCGGATAAGCGGTTGCAAAATCAGCCCAAATTCTAGCAATAAGAGTCCCACAGCCACTGCGGCCAGTACTAGCTCCACTCGCTTGAGATGCTGTATCTTAGCGTTTGATTCCGCTACAAAAGTCTTCACTGTGGTTTCCATCGTGAGCAGAAACCGTAACTCATGTTGCTCAATCACCCGCATGGCACTATCAACTGTGTTGGTATCGGGTTGCCTCACTACTGCACGACAAGCCCCGACAATAGCTTCAAGATTGGGGGTGTTTTTGGTCAATAACTCATCAATTGTCTGGCTATTAATCCTCTTTAGCCCCTGCGACGAGCGGCCTCCTAACAAGCCCTGATGTACTTTTGCAAATTCCTCTGTCAGACGGTGAAGTGTGTCTATATTGGCTAATACCAACTCTGGCTTGTAACGTAGTTCATCTTGCAGATACAATACCCGCTTGGCAATGCGCTGGCTCAACATCCGTTGCCTGCCGGCAAGATTAATCAGGGTTGCATCCTCATTCTGTAGGTTGATATCATATTGTATAATCACCTGATTGATGATGATTGTCAATAGTACAGAGGAAATAAAAACAATGTACCGGAGTCGGACAGTGCGTGTTTTGAAGTTGGTAGACACGTCGGCGCAAAATTGAAATCAAATTGGACACATAAGGCAAGGTATAGCAAGTTAGCTCTTTTGCTCATAACAACAAATAGTTTTTCACACAAGTACCCCAAAACCAACGGTATCGGGTACACCCTACACAGCGCTCCAAGCCTTCACCTCATCACTCATAATCCAACCTTCATACTTCCCGAAATAGCCACCTATGTCAGGATAACTCCGTGCGCTGATATACCTTCCTAAGACATTTTCAAGCCACACCGTTAAAACTGTGGGCTAAGCCTTATTTTAGCCCCCCCAATAAGGCTCCAACTTGTCTCGGAGCTGGAGCGCCGAGCCACTTTCCCAAAAATGTCCTGTGGCTTATTCTTAATCCATATTTATCAACACATTTTCGCGAAATTATAAAAATAGCTATCTTGCTTTACCCATTTAATTGCTTTACAAATCCATGACTCCTGACAAGCCTTACGGTCGCTATATCGACCTTTTCACTGATTTTGGCTTCAAGCGTATCTTTGGTACTGAGCGCAACAAAGACATCCTTATCGACTTCCTCAACACCTTGTTAGCCAATGACTTGCCGCCTATCAAAACCCTAACCTACCTCGACAAGGAAAAGGCAGGTAAAAAACAAGAAGAACGTAAGGCGATTTTTGACCTCTTCTGTGAGGGTGAAAACGGCGAAAAGTTCATCATCGAACTCCAACGGGCGGCGCAAAGCTATTTCAAAGACCGAAGCCTCTATTATGCCGCCTTTGTCATTCAGGAACAAGGCCGCAGGGGTAAAAATTGGGACTACTCCCTCACACCCGTCTACAGCATCTCTATCATGGATT